>CAMLSW010000040.1 GCA_946484195.1 uncultured Clostridia bacterium | reverse complement strand
ATGATGAATATGTTTTTGTTGATGATATTGGGGATTTAATAAACCCCGATATCATATCTAATAGATTTAGAACACTATTAAGAAAAAATCATCTTAAACATATTCGTTTTCACGATTTAAGACATAGTTGTGCTAGTTTATTAGTCGCAAGCAAAGTCCCGATGAAAAACATTCAAGAATGGTTAGGTCATTCCAATTTTAATACCACTGCTGATGTCTATTCGCATTTAGATTATTCTTCTAAATACGAATCTGCAAACGCCATTAACCAAGCACTAACACAAACTAAAAAAAGAAAAACAAGCTGATGATAAAAACAAACAAAAAACAAGACAAGAACTAGAAGATGAAATTTTACATCTTCAACAACTTATTAAAGAGCAAGAAGAACAAGAACGCATAGAAAAAGAACTAGAAGAAAAGCGTAAACAGAAAAAACGACAACAAGCAGAAATGTAAAAATCTTGCAAAAAACACTTTATAATAAGATATAATATTACACGATAATAAACGGCATTTTGCAAAAATTTGGAACAAATTCGTGACAAATTCGTAGACATTGCCAATTTTTTAGTGTTTTTAATAAAAAAATAAACAATATTAATTCATAAAAATCGAACCCACAAGTTGAGATTTAAGTCTTGATTTGTGGGTTATTTTTTTGTCGTAAATAAGAACCTGCGTTGCAGAACCTTGCGTAAACTAAAAAAAATCTAGCGAAACCTAAATTCGCTAGATGTCCCTAAAATAAAGGGTTTTATGGTGCTCCACGAGGGATTCTAACCCCCAACCCTTGGTTCCGAAGACCAATGCTCTATACAGTTGAGCTAGTGGAGCAAAATGATAATTTTTTTATGGGGATTATCGAACCCCAAAATATGTGTTCCGAAGACCAGTGCTCTATACAATTGAGCTAGTGGTGCATATTGATGATTTTTCTTTATTTTTTATTTAAAATTTCAAAAAATAGTTAAAAATTCCCGCTTTTAGTTCTAAATAGACTTTTAATTTCACAAATTTATCTGTTTTCGAATAGATAATTGTGAGGGCTTTAATATGGAATATAATGATGAACCAATTTTGTCATTGCAAGATTATGAGCTTATGGCTCGCGAATATGCCTCGGCGCTTCATAAAAGAGGCTTCATCTTCGTTCAAGTGGACGATGAGCAAACTAATGCAATGATGGAAGAAGCTTTTCAAGTCTTGGCGGAGATAAAGGCTTGTCTATTTAATCTAGGCGGATTTTTAAATACATCAACTATGTATTCTTTAAACGAGCGCCATATTAAGAAACTTCGAGTAATTTTTGACTATGATAAACCTCTTGCCACCTTCAAATTAAGGCGAGACAAAACATATTGTTTTTTAAGGTATATAGGTCTTGAATGCAAACTGCTCAAGTGTCTGCTTGCCCTCAGTGAGCGCACAAACTATGAAAGAGAGCTTAAAAAGATTTATGAAGACAGATTGACAACTCTTGCCAGTATTTTTGCAAATTAGGACTTCATATAGTCGATAGTTTTAGGGATGATGTCGTCAACAGTCTTTCTAAATATTATAAAATCTTCTTGGGTATAAGGTGCCTTGACATCTTTTTCTTGTGCAAGGTCACTTGGAAACAATTTCATCTCTTTTACTAGCATTTTACAGATTGCCTTACCTATGACATAGACAATGTTCCAGTCCTCTATGTCATTTTTGTATACAATTTTTTCATAATCTTCGCATTGCATAATTTGTGAATAGGCATACCCCAAAAGAAATTGTAGTTTTTCAATGGCAAGCTCATTCCCGCGCGCCGCAGAAAGTATTTCCCATTTAAGATAAACATTGTAGTTTTCTGGCAATAAACTTGGCACGCCCGATTTATAGTAGTACGCAAGCACATCCATACAGATGACATCGCCTTGCCCAGCCCTTTCCTTTATATCTCTAAAGGTTTCCAAAAACTTATCGGGATTGTTCTCTATATAGTCATTTAACTTTTTGCGATAGTTGGTGAACCCTTCAAGCGCATCATCATAATCAGTGAATTCCTTATACCTAATTCTCTCCATAACATCCTCCTAGCCATAGTTTTATTCTTTTAAAGTAAACTTTGTTAGCACTGTTCTTATGAACTTTTGAACTTAACTTCTATATAATTATAACATATTTTGATATATTTAAGCACTTTTTTTGATATTTTTATCAATCTTTCTTTAAAAATACCATAACTTCATACTCGCCAGTGCGCGCGAACATATCAAAAAGATAAACTTTTTTAATTCTATATGCCTTTATTCTTCCAAGGTCTCTCACAAGCGTGGCGCTATTGCACGAAATATAGATAAGCCTTTGCGCACTTTTATTTAGTAGGTTTTCGCACATCACCTCGGACAAGCCGTTGCGAGGCGGGTCAACTATGATAGTGCTAAATTTTTCTCTGTTATTTTTCACAACTTCGTCACAGTCGCCATTGATATTGACAAGGTTGTATAGTTTGTTTTCTTCCTTTAGTCGCTCTGCCTCTTGATGCTCTGCCTTGCCAATCTCTATCCCCACAACTCTATTATTTGTGCCCTTTGCAATTATACCGCTAAGCACACCATTTCCGCTGTAACAATTGAGGGTTTTGCCTCGCACATAACCTAGCACTTCACTATACAACTTTTGGCAGACATTCCCATTGACTTGATGAAAGGATTGTGGTGAGTATTTGCAGTTTAGCCCAAACTCCTCAACCTCTAAAAATTCCTTGCCACATATATGCCTTGAAATTTTTTGATAAGTTTGAAA
Source organism: uncultured Clostridia bacterium (assembly GCA_946484195.1). Lineage (GTDB taxonomy): Bacteria > Bacillota > Clostridia > Christensenellales > UBA1242 > Caccovivens. The sequence continues at coordinate 10,101 of CAMLSW010000040.1, read as the reverse complement.
TATCCCATATTTTTCGCCTAGCAAAAGTTGCAGGCCTTGGTAATTTATCTCATAGTCACCATTAGTAATGAAGTTGATAAGACAGCCATCGCCCTCTTGCCTTAAAATGATATTGACAATCTTCTTGTAGAGATTGTTCCCTTTCACAAAATTTGAAATGTACTTTATCGCCTCGCAAATCAAGCCATCGCAAATCTTGCATTCTTTAATATCGCAAATTTTGTTGCTTGCAAGGTACTTTAATCCCATCTTGCCATCACCAGCAAAAAGTTTAATTTTATTGCGGTATTGATATTCTAATTCTGTTGGCACCACCTCGATATCACCATCAAAACCCACCTTGCCTAGTTGCCTTTTTAAAAGCTCAGCTTTTATCTTAAGTTCCTCATCATATGGCAAATGTTGATAGCGACAACCGCCACATCTACCGAAGTACTTGCAAGGCGGTTCTATTCTAAGTGCGCTTTCCTTTAAAACTTCTTTCAGCCTGCCTTGATAAAAAGACTTTTTATTTTTGATTACTTCAAAGTTAACATCTTCGCCTTTTATAGTAAATGGTACAAAACAAACTTTACCATCAACCCGGCCAACACCCTCGCCATCATAGCCATAATCTATAATCGTTGTTTTCTTAATCTCGTTCATTTAATTCTTCCAATTTGTTTTCAATATAATTTAAAATCTTATCTTTGCCTTGACCGGTCTCACTAGAACTTGTCAAAACCATCTCCGTTCTTATCTTTAATGTTGAGGCTATTAAATTAACACCTGCAAAAACCTTGCTTTTGGCAAGCTTATCAGTCTTTGTCGCAATTACCATAAACGGCAATTGGTTGTAAACCAAAAAGTCTATCATCTGCCTGTCTTGCTCACTTGGAGTGTGCCGTATATCCATCAAAACAAAAATTGTCACAAGACTTGTCGACTGTTTCAAATATTCACCAAGCACCCCCGACCATACATCAAGATGAGTTTTCCCCACCTTTGCATAGCCGTACCCTGGCAAATCAACAAAACGAAAACTATCATTTATATCAAAATAGTTTATCATCCTAGTCTTGCCTGGCGTGGCAGAGGCTTTTGCCAGCGATTTTTGGTTGCATAAAGAATTGATAAGGCTAGACTTGCCAACATTACTCCTGCCAACAAAAGCAAATTCAGGCACGCCATCATTCAATATCTTATCAATGCTTGTTGCACTTGTTTTATAAACCGCTTTTTTAATAATCATATAGAGATTGTATCATATATTGCCTAAAAAAGCAAACGCAAATATGTAAATAAACTTCTTAAAAGTTAAAAATAAAAAAAGAACTCAAAACTGAATTTAAAATCAATCTTGAGTTCTTTTTAAATTATGCTACTTCAAAGAAGAATGTTATAACAATTGAGGTTGTACTTGATGATAAGTTAGAATTAGCAACGTCTAGCATATCCATAAATGTTGCATCGCTAACATCGCCACCTGAGTAGATACTGCCATCAATTGAATCGTCAGGGTAAGCAACAACACGTGTTAAGGTTACTTTAACATATTCGCCATCGACAAGTGCATAAATGTTGTCAATATCAATGCCGTTGAAATAAGTCTCAAGTAAGTTGTCTTCAAGTTGTTTGTATCCATAACCGTTTATATCTTCAAAGTTTACAAGCTCTGGCTCGCTGTCAGCAATTGCTACATAATTATCTCCAGATAGATAGTAAACAGGAAGCACGCCATTATTCTCATATGCAAATCCTACCTGCCAAGTAAGAGCTGGATAAGTTTCTTCGTCAACAGCCCAAAGTGCAGTAATAGTAAGTCCATCATTTGCAATAACTTCGTCGCCTAAGGACGCGCCGTTGTATAGATAGTCAGTTCCACTAGCTGTATAGGTGTTACCATTGTAAACAAAGCCAACAAAGCTGTATCCTAATCTTTCTTTTGCATATCTTGAGAAGCCACTAACTACATCATATGTCAATTGGTCAACAACACCAATGTCAATAGCGTTATATTGAACGCTTACATCAAATGTTACAACTTCTTGACTGAGATATAAGTCATAAGTTCTATTGCCAAAAGCTAAGTCTTCTTTTGTTACAGGCTCGCCACTCATATCTACCCAGCCTACAAATCTATAACCCTTAGTTATTGCACTTGCAACGTCTACATCGCTCCCTGTTCTAAGTTGATAATCGGCATATTCATCTTCATAACGTACATCTTGAGCAATCAAGCTTCCGCCATCACGGCTTGTGTAGTATGAGATTGTAACGTGGTCAATCTCAACTTCGCTAAGGTAAAGTCCAACATTGCCTTCTCTAAATCCAATTTGACTAATTTGAGTGATTGGGTCACCCTCTTCGTCAAGCCAAGCATTAAATCTATAGCCTGGTGTCAAATGATTTTGAACGCTTGGGTCATTGCCGTCTAAAATTTCATAAGAACCTATATTCTGTTCTGTTACAAAACCTTGAGCTATAATTGTTGTTCTGTCGGTATCGTAGTAAGTTATGTTCATTATTCCTGTCCAAACAGGTTCAAGAGTTATAGTTACAAGTTCGCCATTTTCATTTCTATTTGCTTGAGTAAAGGTTGCATTGTTATAAACTGTGATATCGTCTCCACCTACAACTTGCCAGCCAGCAAATGTCGCACCAGCAACGGCTGTTGGAGTATATAACCCTTCGCCATAATCAAGAGTGTCAGTCTGACTAATCGGAGTCTCGTCGTCATCAAGAGTTCCAGTGTATTTAACTCTATACTCTTTAATATTCTTTAGAAGTGTAATATTGCTATCCTTTCTGATTGTAAAAGTATACTCATTGCCTGCAGAAAGAGGCTCACTTGTATCATTTACCTGAGCGGAAGTTCCCTCATACCATCCAAAGAAGTCATAAACCACATCACCCTCATATGTTAATTTGATGTCTGAATTCTTTTTCACGGTAATTGTGCTACCAAATTCAACCTCACTAGCCTCGCCATCAATTTCTACAGTTGCTTTAACATCGTGACCAGCCTCAGCATACTCTTCGCCACCAAGAAAGATAGTTAAATTAACAGCAACAGCCTCAGTTGCACATACAGCTGAGCCCACAACTATTAAAGGAAAAAGTACAACTAGCGCACATATTGATAATATCTTTACTAAATGCTTTGACATAAATCCCTCCATAATTTAGTCTTATTATATCACAATATTTTCACATTTTCAATAGGTAAAGTAAAAAAAATGCAAAATGTCAAAATAATTTTACCATCAAGCCCTTATTTAAGACATCAATTCTCATATAGAAGCCTATATTTATTATATCGCTTTTGGCAAAATATATCATTAAAAATAAGTCGTCTTTATTATAATCTACAAATCTACTTTAAAAACTCTATAATTTAAGATAAAAAAAGAGCAACTTTACGTTGCTCTTGATGGTGGAGAATATCGGAATCGAACCGATGACCTCTTGCTTGCAAGGCAAGCGCTCTAGCCAGCTGAGCTAATCCCCCGTAGCATTAATGCTCTTAAAGATTAGCACATTTTAAAAGATTTGTCAACATTTTTTAATAAATTAAATAAGAAAAATCAAAAAACACGCAAAATATTGAATTATTTTATAGTAATTCCCCTTCTAAGGTACATTACTATTCAATTTGCGTGTTTTATAGATTTAAATTTTGTATTATTTTTAAACAAACAGTTTTATTTAAACTGGTAATTTGAAAATTTTATGTTGCACTAATTGCAACTGTAGTAGCCTTATTAATTATCACAAGTGCGTGCACATAGCCATATGAACCATCTTCAGGATACTGTTGAACTACAGAGTCTATAACATCATTATCTACAAGCAAAGACCACTCTTGATTTTCCTGTGGGGGTCCAGCTTTTACAGAAGCCTCTGACGTGATAGTCACACCTCCTCCACCAAGTCCCGAGTTATCTGAAGAATACCATATTTCATTAACATCTGGAACATTATAGTAGACATCTGAACTGAAGGTATCACCGTAATACAAGTTTTTAACAACTAGCAATCTATTACCTTCTTCTACCGAAATAGTGTTATTTGTAACTTTAGTAAAGGTAAAAGAATCAATATTCTCACCTACAGCATAATAATCAATCCCTGACAAAGTCACATCGTAGTAAGTTGGCTCACGCTCTGCACTGGTCATAGCAACCCCAACCGTAAAGCCTTCGATGCTTGCCGAAAGGTCTGGGTCTTGAACGCTAAAAGTGATTGTGATAGTTTCACTATTTGCTACACCCGATGTGTTTGCTGGAATTACTATTGCTGTTATTGGGTCGTCACTTGTTGACGTTACTGACATTGTGGCATTTGATGCCGTTCCTATGTTATTTGTAATTGAAACCTCTAGGTCCCTTTCTATATGGTTATTTGTAATATCAAAAGTGATTGTCATAGGAGCTCCATCTTCGTTAAAAGAAAGCTCTAACCCACTCCAAGTTGCAAGTGCAGTCGCTCCATCATTTTCTGAATCGATGGTCACCGCCTGCATCTTGCTTGCACTATCTGCAACTGTACCGTTTGCAACAACGCCCTGTGAAATAGTTGCCTGCACACCCACCGCCTGGAAAGTCACATTACCTCCAATATTAAGTGTGACATTTGTTGCTGCAAAAACTGATATCAGCATCAAACTTGCAACAATTATAAATGCACTTACGCAACTTACTAATTTCATTTTTAAGCTCATTTTTCTCTCCTCTTCTATTCAATACGGTTTTTGCCTATATTACAGCTTTTAAAATCTAGCCAGAAATCGTAAAAGTTGTTGGTCCGGTTAAGGTTATAACCTCTGTACTATCACTAGTAGCAGGTCTACCACTAAAAGACAATCCGCCGCTATATCCTTTATCTGACGTTATACTAATATACCAATCACCAGGAGCTCCACTCCCTTGTCCAAAAAACTGAACAGATTTCACGCCTGTAAAGGTATGTTCCCCTGAATTTCCTCCAATATTAGCTATTGTGAAATTTTCTGTTCCTCCATTCATATATGTAACTGTCGCATCAACCATTACCTCTGTTGATGAAACGTCATAATTAAAAGTTAATTTATAACCATTAACTTCATCTCCACCATCATCAATGCTACCTTCACTGTTTGTCATCTCAACCCCAACCGTAAAGCCTTCGATACTTGCTGAAAGGTCTGGGTCTTGAACGCTAAAGGTGATTGTGATAGTTTCACTATTTGCTACATCCGATGTTTTTGCTGGAATTACTATTGCACTGACTGGGTCGTCACTTGTTGACGTTACCGACATTGTCGCATTTGATGCCGTTCCAATACTATTTGTAATTGTAACCTCTAGGTCCCTTTCTGTATGGTTATTTGTAATATCAAAAGTGATTGTCATAGGGTCGCCATCTTCGTTAAAAGAAAGCTCTAACCCGCTCCAAGTTGCAAGTGCAGTCGCTCCATCATTTTCTGAATCGATGGTCACCGCCTGCATCTTGCTTGCACTGTCTGCAACTGTACCGTTTGCAACAACGCCCTGTGAAATAGTTGCCTGCACTCCTACCGCCTGGAAGGTTACGTTACCTCCAATATTAAGTGTTACGTTGGTCGCAGCAAAAACTGATATAAGCATCAAGCTCGCCACGATTATAAATGCACTTACGCAACTTACTAATTTCATTTTTAGACTCATTTTTCTCTCCTTTATAATCTAATTTTATTACATACAAGTTATGGTAATGGTGGTGTTACCACTGATGGTTATATCGCCTGTTGTTGCATTATTCCCACTAAGAGTGTAATCCTGCTCCCCTACAACTATTGACAAGGAACCTCGAGCGCCAAAACCAACAGAGCCAAACTCAATCTTATCAACATCTTGTAAGGTGAAACTATATGTAGCAGATTGTGCCTCAGCAACACTTGTCAAACCAACCCCCGATGTATCATCATTGACATAGTAATACACACTATCTATATAGTGACCAGAAAACCGATTACTACTATCATAATAACCTTCTGCATTGACATTTACCGTTACGGTTGTGCTTACTTTATTTGTTAAAACTACACTAACCTCAAAACCTTTAATGCTTGCAGATTGGTCCTTGTCGGCTACAGTAAATGTTATTGTGATAGTCTCGCTATTAGCTGTTCCGCTGTTTTTAGGTATCAAAATATTGTTTGCATCTCCGCTCTCTGCGCTAACCGCAACACTTGCATTGCTTGTTGACCCTTGAGTAACAGAAATAGATGCCTGCAAATCTTTCTCTGTATGATTATTTGTAATATCAAACGTGATTGTCATAGGGGCGCCATCTTCGTCAAAAGAAAGCTCTAAACCACTCCAAGTTGCAAGTGCAGCCGCTCCATCATTTTCTGAATCGATGGTCACCGCTTGCATCTTGCTTGCACTATATGCCACAGTACCATTTGCAACAACACCTTGTGATATGGTCGCTTGCACACCTACCGCCTGGAAGGTTACGTTACCTCCAATATTAAGTGTAACATTTGTTGCAGCAAAAACTGATATAAGCATCAAGCTCGCCACGATTATAAATGCACTTATGCAACTTAATAATTTCATTTTTAGACTCATTTTTCTCTCCTTTTTTACTGAGGTAACACCACAACAGGCTCTCCACTAATAATTCAATTTGTGGACCCCCGAAAATCGCAAGATTTTTAAGGTGATAACTCCCTTTCCACCCCCTTGAAATTTATTCTATAAATTTCTACGTAAAGTGGAGTCTTTCGGCTTTATTTTAACTTGTGTAAAATTATCTAGTATTATGCAAAAATTCGACATTTTTAGATATCCGCTAGTTATTTTAACACTTAAAACAAACCTTGTAATTGTCGTGCCGTCAAAAATGCGTCAAATATTAGTTTTGAATATGTAAATTTAAAAATTTTAGGCAGTTTACATCTCAAAAAGCACTTTATAAAGTTAATATTTGCTAAAAATGCATAAAATTAAAGCTTTCTAGAAATATTATAGTTAGGCAATGCCTAATTGTCAAGTAAAATTAATTAACTAATAAAATATGGTTATGAATAAAGAAGAATTGATTAAGAAAAATTTAAAAACCGAAATAGAGCTTTGTGGAAAAACAAAAACTGAGATAGCAAAAGAGCTTGGAATATCCAAGCCCACGCTATCCCAGTATTTATCAGGAAGAATACTGCCATCATTTACAACTTTTGCGAAACTATGCGAAATAATTGACTGTTCGGCTGACGACATACTAGGCTTGCATTAAGAGTTTTCATATTAAAAACACGGCATTTTAACCCTACGGGTTAAAATGCCGTGTTTTATCTTCAATCTTATTAGAATAATAGGAATTTTTAAATTTTGTTTACGTAAATTCACACTAAGTGTAACATCACACTTATAAAAATCGTCACCTAGAAAAATTTTCAATTTCTAGGTTTTAATAAAACCTATTTTTTCTGCTCTTCAAGCAAAAATTTTGATATATAATTTTTCTTCAATTCTTCATATTGCTTGTCATCAATCAAACCGCTTTGCTTCAATTTATCAAGTTGTGCAATTTTTTCATTTAGGCTGTCATAAGAGTTTTTCTCTCCTGCCTCTTTCACCTTTCGGTTTTGGCTCATCTCATAGATTATTAAGAAAGAAACAGCTATGACCACTATCATATAATATACGAAGTATACACCCATCAATACGCCATATAATGCGATAAATACAGAAAATACAATAATAGTTGAAAATATTGTGACGAGTGATACAATTGCCCAAGTATTTGTCCCTTCTTTATTTTTTAAAGCATAGTACGAATGTATAAAAAGAAATACCGCTGTTAAAAAGAACAATGCAACCATTAACCCCATCAAAACATTGTAATCGATAGTCACACCATCACCATAAAAGTATTCTTGACTATTTGTATCTATAATGGTGACCATAAATAGTATAAAATAACCAATCATAAAGATTGCCCCAACAAGACTAGCAACCCAAGAGTATTTATAATTTGCTTTTTTCTCTTCCATAATAACTCCTTTATTTTAATTTGAGTTCTTCACTCGAAAAACTCGCCACATATTCATCTTTTAACTTTTCAAAAGTTTCATCATCAATAATTTTATCGTTTTTTAACTTTTCTATTTTTGCTATCTTTTCCTGCAATGCATCAAAGCTATTATCGGTAGCCCTTTCTTTTTTAGCTAAAAGCTGATAAAAAGAAATCGCACAGTCAAGCATACAACAAATTATGTATAGAATAAAATAATCTGCGTAAAGGATACTACAAAAGCCGAAAAAGCTATGATTGTTAAAAGGCTAAAGGCTAACTTTGCCACACTGAGTGAAAACAACGGTTTACCTTTAACAAACACACAAGCAAATGATAATACCGCCGCAACAAACATCAGGCATAAATATATTGGAGTTAGAATAACAAACTCCATATAAGGCTCCCCCTGTTTGTTCAATTCAACTGCATTACAAATAAAATAAATGCAAAGCGATATTGATAAAAAGCCAAACAATAAATTACTTGTAAACATCAACTTTTTCATAAGATAATTATACTATTTATTAATATATTTTGTCAAATATTTTAATCACTTTAGGTCTTTACTATCTAAAATTATCGTCACGGGCCCATCATTGAGAGCGTCAATCTTCATATCAGCGCCAAATACTCCCGTTTTAACAGGGATGCCTTCATTTTCAAGAATAACTTTGCCTTGCATATAAAGCTCGTTCGCCCTTTCTGGCTTTTCAGCTTTAATAAAACTTGGTCTATTGCCGTGAGTGCAATCACCATATAAGGTAAATTGGCTAACAAGCAAAATTTCACCTTCAACTTGCTTAATAGATAGGTTCATCTTGCCATTTTCATCTTCAAAAATGCGGAGTTTTGATATTTTCCCCATCAATTTGTTCAAATCTTCTTCGCTATCACCTTCGCCAACACCTAAGAAGACGACAAAGCCTCTACCAATTTCAGATATAAGTTCACCATCAACCTTGAGATTTGCACTCATCACTCTTTGCACAACCGCTTTCATATCTACTCCAACTTAAAATAAATTAAATTAAATATTGTTTAAAAATTTTTTAAAAAACAAATTTTAAAATAACTTTCCTCAAAAATCAATAAAAATATCTAAAAAATAAGAAAATTATTGAGTTTCTTTAAAAATTATATGTTGAAAATCAAAATTTTTATTAATCAATTTTTCTCTTAAAGGTTTAGGATTAAAATTATAGTTGCTTAATTCTTCAAGCTTTATCCAACGATACTGCATATCAACTAAAACGCCATTGTCATTTTCAACGAGCGAAAAGTCCTTTAACTTTTCAGCCGAAATTGTTTCAGGCTCAATTAAATAATAAAAACTAAATTCGTGAGTCTGTTTGTTGCCAAAAGGAAAGAAGTTTTCTATTATAGCAAGCAATTTGTTTACTTTTATTTCAACTCCTGTTTCTTCAAGAAATTCTCTTTTCATTGCTGAAATTGTATCCTCACCTAAGGTAACGTGCCCACCTGGACAACATAAGTTACCCGAATTGTTCATTTCAACGGTCAAAATCTTGCCATCAACAATAAGCACACCATTTACTCTAAACTTAAATCTAGTGTTTGACTTTTCATCAAAAATCTTTATATCCATATTTCACCTCCCTAAGATTTTCAAATATAACAATATATTCAAACTTTGTCAAGAAAAATTTTAAATTTTAGTCAAAAAAATGATATATTTTTACAAATTTGGCTAAAAATCACATAATTTTCATCAGTTTTTTTGGTAAATTAGATACTTTTTAAATACAAAAATCACGGCATAACTTTAGAACATATCTTAAATGGACCTGCTTAGAGTTGTTTAACTTTAAATATAAATTTATAGGTTCTAAAACTGGGAAATTTAAGCTATCTACTTTGTAGTTCACCCCAAAAAGTTAAACACTTAAGAAGGCGCGTTCACTTTTACTATTTTTCTTATGATACAAAATAACACTTTGTAAACACAAAAAATCATCGCAAATTTCACGATGATTTTTTCTATTTTATACTTGATTATAACAACTTAATTTTATTTTGAAAAATATGAATAATTTTTTCTATTTAACTATTTATTAACTT
>CAMLSW010000039.1 GCA_946484195.1 uncultured Clostridia bacterium | reverse complement strand
TATTTATTTTTGATATTTTTTTAATTTTTAATATATTTTTCATTAATTAAATGTATTTTTTGATTAATTTTTTAAATAATAAATTAAAATATTTTATCAATAACTATTTATAATTATCTGGCAAATCATTCTCAAATAATATAACACAGCCTTTTATCATTAATAGTTGCAAAATCTCTTTTTGCTTTTTCCGCGTTGAGGCAAAATAAATTTTATTTTTATCAAAATTATGCGCGATTGCACCAGAAAGCAAGTAATTTTTATTGACCTCATTCATTATTATAATATAGTCGGCAACATCGGCTATCTCGCCACCAAGCTTAAAGTTGACGCTTGACTGCTCGGCGCCCATCTCGACAAGTCCGGGCGTGACCACAATCTTTACGCCACGAAATTTAGACAAAACCTCAAGTGCCTCTCTCGCGCCAACGACATTGGAATTATATGAGTCATCAATGATTGTTGAATAGCTATTTTTGATTACTTCAAGCCTATGCGGAGGTGGAGTGAGGCTCTTTACTGCAGAAATGATATCCTCTTCCTTTATTCCCAAAATATATGCAAGCGCCGATGCGGTAACAATATTATGGATATTACAATTACCTAAAAGTCTTGTAAAAACCTTCATCTCTTTGCCGTCAATCACAAGGTCGAAGGTGCTACCATTTTCAGATATCTCAATGTTCTTCGCATAGGCAAAGCCCTTTTGCTGATTTGTTAAATATTTGTTGCCCTTGAAAACTTGGTAGAGTTTTAATGTCGACTTGTTATCTCCGTTAAAGACCATAGCACCGCCTTTTGCTAAATTTAAAGGCAGTTCATTCTTAGTTTGCTCAATATTTTTTAGTGTCTTAAAGGTTTCTATGTGTTGCGGACCAATTGATGTTAAAATACCATACTTTGGCTTAACTATTTTTGTAAGTTTTTCGATATCGCCTTTGTGTTTGGCGCCCATCTCTGCAATAAAAATATCGTGGTCATCAAGGTTCTCAAGTATGGCACGCGTCACTCCCATCTCTGTGTTAAAGTTTTTAGGAGTGGTGCATACCTTATACTCCTTGCCTAATATGTTTGCCAAGATGTTTTTAGTCGAGGTTTTGCCATAACTTCCTGTTATGCCGATTTTTATGATATCCTTTTTGCCTAGCACTCTAGTCGCTTTCTTTATATAGTATTTTTTAATCAAGCTTTCAATAGGGCAAAGTAGGTAGTGACATATAGATATGAGCACAGGTGCAAATAAGAATATAATAGCACAGTCAAGTATCATCAAAAATATATTATCAACAAAATAGTTGATTAAAATGAATAAACCAAGCGAAAAAATAAAGAAAATAATCAAAAATCTAATCATTCTCTTAGTAAAAACCAGCCTATTTTTGTCGCCATAGGCAAGTTTAAACTCAAGGGTATGATTTAAAAATAATGGCACATTATAGCCATCAAGTTGATAGGTTTTAATAAAAAGATAGCTCCAAACCCCGAATATTATCTCACATAAACATATGTTCACATAAAGCATTAAGTTGCCTCCCAAAAATCGCCTAATATTTTATAAAATTCAAGCGGACGGTCTAAAAAGCAGAAGTGCCCGGCATTTTTTATCACTTTGAGTTTTGAATTTCTAATCAATTTGTTTATCCTTTTCGCCATATAGAGTGGGGTGTCATCATCTTGCTCGCCCCAAACAATCAAGGTTTTTACGCAATTACGTCTGCAATAGTCTTCAAGATAGGTGTTTACGACACTTATAAAAACGCCTTTATGTTCATCGCTTAGCGCCAAATAATCGCTTGAACCAAAATTTTGAGTGTTTTTGCCTAATTTTTTGCTTATTTTATATCTTATTACTTTAATTTTGCGTTTCAAATTAAAATGGGGTTTCATTCCTGCGCTGTCAACCAGTATGCACGAATGCACAAGTGCGCGTTTGACTGCACATAAAATTAAAGCGACACGTCCGCCAAATGAGTGCGCAAGTATATCACATTTATCTATGTGCAAGTGTTCACATAAACTCATCACCATACCAACATATGAATATATGTTCCACCTTGCAATAGACCGCTCACTTTTACCAAACGGCGGAAAATCTAAGACAAGAAAAGATTTTTCGGGAAAGAACTTTGTGAGTTTGTCAAAGATAGAGCCATCACACCCCCACCCGTGCAATAGTAAGATTGGGCAGGTCGACCTTCCGTTGACAAACCTATAATTGATTTTCGTGCCGTTATAAATATACGCCATACCCTTTTTTATGAAAAATTTGATAATAAGTTGTAAATATGTTAAAAATTTATTAAAAATGTTTTGCTTTTAAATTAAAACATAGTAAAATATAGTTAAGCCATAAGGCTAATTTACTAAAAGGAAGGTATACAAACTTGAAAATTACTGATGTTAGAATGAGACTTAAAGACGAAACAAAATTAAAAGGGATTGCTTCTATAACTTTCGATGAATGCTTCGTAATTCACGATATCAAAGTTATTGAAGGAAAGGACGGGCTTTTCATTTCAATGCCAAGCAAGAAAACTGCTGACGGTCAACACAAAGATATAGCTCACCCAATCAACACAGAGACAAGAGAAGCAATTAAAGACGCCGTGCTTGAAGCTTATAACAAAGCATTAGCAGAAAAGTCTGAAAGCGCTGAATAATAAATTAAAGACCTTCTAGTATTTAGAAGGCTTTTTTTTCTTAAAAGGAGATAAAATGAACTTCAACTGCTTGATACCAGAGCTTCGCGTTTTTTACCTTGAAAAGTCTAAAAAATTTTATACAGAAATCCTAGGCTTTAGCATCGCATATCAGAGGGAAGATTTTGCAATGGTCGTCTTAGAGGACTGCCAAATTATGCTGCAAAAGCTCACCCTTCCCTCCCCTCAAGGAAGCTGGAATGTAAGTGAAGATATGAAATATCCTCTAGGTCGAGGAATAAATTTTCAAATAATTTTACCCGATATATCAAAGGTCTATAATTCGCTTAAGAGAGAAAAGGTGAAAATTTTTATTGACCTCTTATTAAGCGATTATCAAGAAAATAGCATTTTCAATCACGTCTTAGAGTTTTTGGTACAAGACCCAGACGGCTACCTATTAAGATTTCAACAAGATATAACCGACTGGCAACTTGGAGACAACCAAAAACTTTCTGACGAGCTTTTTAGCCTTGTTTTGTCTGGCGAAAAAACAGCAACCTCATATCTTTATGATGAAAACGAAAAAATTGAAAGCGGTTTTTCGGTGCTGACCAATTGGAATAAAACAAAAAAGCTTCTCATAGAAACAACGAGATGCTATGTCACGCCATTCGGAAAAGTAACAGGTGCCCACGCGTTTAAAGAGGGCGAGCAAGATAAAACTTTGGACTCTTGGCGAAAAATTCATAAAAAATATTTTGAAAAGTTGTTAAAAGAAAAAAATTTAACATTAAATGATAATACAAAAATTGTCTGTGAGGAGTTTAAATTAATTAAAATTTTGGAGGAAAGTAATGAATAAATTATTTTTAATAACAGGACCTGCTGGTGTAGGAAAGAGTACAATATCAAAGATGATTGCCGAAAACCTTGAAAAGAGCGTTTTGATTGAGGGCGATGACATTTACCACCTTGTTGTAGGCGGATATGTCAGCCCTTGGAAAGAAGGCAATCATCTCAAGCTATTTTGGGAAAACTGCATAGATATTATTAAAAATAGCATAAATGCAGGCTATGATGTTGTTTTTAACTATATTCTGGAGAAAAATCAAGTTGAGGAGCTTAAAAATCATTTTCTTAACTGTGAAATAAAATTTATCTGCTTAATAGTAAATGAAGAGACGATTATAAAGCGCGACAAGCTCCGCCCTGCTGACTGCCAAATGGGCGAGCGCTGTTTAATTCTCCTAAGAAATGCATTAAATGCCGGCTTTGATAAAAACAACATTTTAGACACCAGCGACCTAACCGAACAAGAAACATATAAAGAGATAATAAATAGTGATAGGTTTATAATAAATTAATTTTCAAGTGTTTTGCCTTAAATGTTGATTTTAAATCTCTTAATATGTTATAATTTCTATAGGAGGTATTATGATTAAATTTTTAACTAGTGATATTGGCGCAAGTAAAAAAGTTGATGGCGTTAGAATTGTCTCAAATTTAAATAATACAAACCATTTTGTAGACAATTTAAAAAAATATATATCAGAAGGCAAAAATTTTGTTTTTATAGCAAGTAACCCAACCACTTACACAATTAATGACAGTTACGCAGGTCTTACATTTGAGTCCTTTAACATTTCTGGCTTTAAATTTGAAAATTTACAAATTGTTGACGAGCGAACTGACAGCGATTTGGAAAGGATTATAAAAAGTGCTAGTATCGTTTTTCTTGCAGGCGGAAATACACTTAATCAAATGGAATATTTTAATAGAATAAATCTATCAAAAATTTTGAAAAAGTACACAAAAATAATTATTGGACAAAGTGCTGGTGCTTTAAATTTAGCAACAGAGGTTTATTGTTCTCCTGAAGATGAGGATGAGCTTGAAGAAAAAAGATATTTTAAAGGCTTAGGGCTTACAAACATAAATATTGAACCGCATTTTAAAAATTCTCCACACTTTGGAGAAGAAAATATTCTAGAAAAAACTCTTTTAGAAGATAGCAAAAATAAACCTTTTATTGCAATAACAGACGGAAGTTACATAATCGATAATGAAAGTAGCCAAACTCTATATGGCGAAGGGTATCTGTTTACAAATGGTTCATATTCTCAAATTTGCAAAGACGGACAAGCCCTTGATGTTACCAATCTATTAACTTCAACGCAACAAGAAAAATCATTTTAAAATATTAATGACAAATCTTAAATAAAAGCACATATTTAAAAATACAATACACTTTAATTATGAGACAAAAACCTTCTATAAATTCAAACATTATAGAAGGTTTTTTATATGCAAATAACTTTTACTTTAAACTCAACATTTTTAGTATAATCATCTTTTACGCAAGGTCTCGATAGGCGTTTTCTTGGTCATCTGCCATATTGGTAATATCGTTGCAATAATTGACACAAGCAGACAAACACCAAGCACAATTAAAATTGGGAAAATTCCAAAAGTTAGCAATTTTAAAATCATTCCAAAAACATTGATAAATACATTGTTTAAAATAACTGTCAAAATCAAGCTTCCTATGCAGGCGAGGGTTACTATAATAATCGATATAATCAGACTTTCAATCAAAAATATCGTTGCAACATCGGCTTTAGAGGCGCCAAGCGAGCGAAGCACACCAATTTGTTTTCTCTTGTCATCAATAATGTATCTTATGTAATTATAGAATAGTAGCCCGGCAAACAAGCCAAGCACGGCTGCAACTATGAAAACAAGCTTTGACACACCCTTAAGCACGTTATCTATATGAGTGGTAGTATAAGTATATCTATTATAAACCTCAAGCATTGAGTCGTATTTATTGATATCTTTTAAAAGTTTTGTATCCCTGCCCTCGCTTGTCACGCCCGTTAGCACCGCCACATAATCATAGGCTCTTGAAATGGTGACGATTTCATTAAAAACGTTATCGGAAAAATAGACATCACTCACTATACTGCCATAGCTTGTAACTGGACAAACAAAACCCACTACCTCAAGTTTCACACTGTAATTTTGTAAGTCACCCAAATCAAAATGAAAATAGATATTTTCTAAATCTTGCCAGCCAAACTCATCAAACAGTTTACTTGTAGCAATTTCCGCCTTCAACTGCTCAAGTGAGTTTGTATAAGTCACATAATTAATTTCATTATTATTGTATAACTCTTGCAATTGCAAGTATCTTTCGCTTTGCAAATACTGCTCAGAATTTTCAACTTCTATTTCAGTACGGCTTAAAATTGAGCTAAATTTCTCGGCATTATGATAATAGTTGCCTCTCGTTAGTAATTGGTAGTTTATTACAACTTCATTATCAGCAAGACTATCCCTTGCCACCCCATCCTTCCAAATAATGTTATCACTATTGTAGTCAAGCGTGGCATAATAATATGGGCTTGAAAATGGCGTATCCGACGAATAATTCTCAGAAAAATAAAAGCCTTGACTTGTGCCAAAATTTTCTAGATAGCCTCGCAAATTATCGGTACTTTTTATATTGTCTGGCAAAGCGACATTTCTTTCATAAAAACCACAATTTAAGAAAAGTAGTTTGTTTGTGGTGGTCATAAGATAATATGAATATTCAAGATACAAATTCTCATCATCAATGTCAATGTCGTCAAGCGGAAGGTATCTGTTCCAGTCAAAATTAGTCTGCGCAACTCCGACAATCTTACAACTTATATCTTCAACTTGTATGGTGCTACTCTCTAAATCCTCAAAAGCTACTATATTTTTGTAGACACCATTATAAGAATAGCCGAACTTAAGATAAAGATTATATAAAAAATCTGTTATTACAACTTCGTCATCTGCCGATGGAAATCTTCCATAAAGCAAATCTATGTTTAAATCTTTGGCAATCTCCTCGTTTATCTCAAGCGCATAGTCAACCTCATACTCAGAATAAAAATCGGTTTCGGCGTTATCAATGTATGCAAGCGTGTCACTAAAACGATTATCTATAGCGTATTCTGGATAAAAGTTGCGCGAATACCTTTCTTCCATTTCATCTATTATCTGCGAAGATATCAGCGGACTTGTCAGCGTTTCATTGCTAGATTTATTTACATCGGTTATAAAAATCTGGTCATCGCCATTCTCATACATTGAGTTTATTATGATTTGCTCTTTATCATAGGTTACAAAGGTGCTTGCTGTACCTAGTAAGATAAATGCAAACATTGCAACAAACATCATAAGTACTAGTTTCTTTAAGCGGTGTTTAAAATTGAATAGCCCTATCTTCAGTTTTTCTTTAAAGGATAGTCTTGCTTTTTTGTTTACCTTTGTTATATCTACTTTATCAAGTTTCTGCTCTGATGTCGCCTTAACATTGTCATTTATTATCTGACCGTCTTTCATCTCGATGATTCTATCTGCAAACCTATTTGCATAGTCCTCATCGTGACTTACTACTATGACTAGCACCTCTTTTGATATCTCTTTTAAGGTGTTTAATATCTCCTCGCCTGTTTTACTATCAAGTGCTCCTGTAGGCTCATCGGCAAGTATTAGTTTTGGCTTTTTAACTATAGCTCTTATTATTGCAGCGCGTTGTTTTTGTCCTCCGCTAAGCTCATTGCAAAGCTTATACTTTTGCTCATACAGGTCAAACCTTTTAAGTAGATTATCTATCTCCTCTTCATTTACCTTTTGCCCTTGGAGTTTTACTGCAACCTCAATATTTTCATATACTGTAAATTCTTCTATTAGGTTATACTCTTGAAATACAAAACCTACATAGTTCTTTCTGTAATTATCCTCTATCTTGCTATCTTGTTTTACTATGCTTTGTCCGTCTACTATGATATCTCCACTCGACGGAGTATCAAGTAGCCCTAATAAGTTTAAAAGGGTTGACTTTCCGCAACCCGTTTTACCTATTATGAAAACCATCCCCTTATCTTCAAATGTCAAATTAATGTCAGCAAGCGCCTTTGTTACAACATCCTTCTTTGACACATAGTCTTTAGATAAGTTTTCTAGTTTTATCATTAATATTCCCTCTTATTCTATAACAATTTTTAAATTCAAGTTACTTGTATACCAAGTATCTTCACCGCTACCGTGAGCACCATACCTTATGACAAAATAATTATTCGTTAAATTTGCTATATTGACTTCTATAGGTATAGTAAAAGAAACTCTTTCATAATTCCTATAAGCATCACCAGGGTGATATTCGTATTCAAGCCCCATCCAGCCATCATTTTCACCTAAGCCATAGTAAATAAAGAAGCATTGATAGCCATCATTCTTTTCTTTCAAATTTTGTTCTAAATAGATTTTTAACTTGGTTTTTCCATCTTTAAGCAATGTATCTTGGAATCTACCAACGGCATCTTTCAAATAAACAACATCGTATGGTTGTTTAAATCTTCCACTATCGGTAATTTTGTATTCATTGCTTCTTACCCAATAATTATACTCGCTCTGATATTCTGTGTCAAATAAATATTTATCATTTATATTATTATCAATACTTTGACTATAAAGAACAAACTGCTCTTCCATTTCAGTTGCAAGAGATGAGTATTCGTCTGGAAGTATTTCCCAAATTGGTACCAACCCATTTTCACCATAGCCAATATTTACTGCATTATCTTCGGTGAGCGAATTTTTCCAGTTAGACAAATCTCCGCCATAAAAGTTTTGCAGATTTGTGCAATACTGGTTAAAACAAGTATTTTTACAATATTTTTTAAAATAAAAATATTTTTGTACAAAATACACGCTCTAAACATTCAATGCTTAAACGCTTTATCACTACTTCACAATCTATTTATAAAACAAAAGAGAGGCATACTTATACACCTCTCTTCTTTGGTGCACCACGAGGGACTCTAACCCCCAACACCTGGTTCCGAAGTGGCGACCTAAAATTATTGCGAGTACAACTTTTCGTATCATATTTTATCATAAAATATCATATAAAAAATCCCTTAATCCCTTTATTTATCGGTATTTTATCACTTCATCTTATCAAACAATATTATACAATACAAACGCGATAAAATACAACACAAAACACCCCATTTGCAAAAATCTAGCATTTTTCTTGCAAAAATTTGTAACAGTTATTAGATTTATGTTTAATTTATGATATAATCCATATTAGGAAAAGGAATTTTATATGAATTTTAATTGTTTAATCCCAGAATTAAGAGTTTTTGATTTAGAAAAATCAAAAAAATTTTACACGGAAATTTTAGGTTTTGAAATAGCATATGCAAGAAATGATTTCGCAATGCTTGTTTTAGGCAATTGTCAAATTATGTTGCAACAATTAACTCTTCCTTCATCTAATGGAAGTTGGAATATAACAGATGATATGAAATACCCTTTAGGTAGAGGTGTAAATTTTCAAATAATATTACCAGATATTTCACAAGTTTATAATTCATTAAAACAACATAATATTAAAATTTTTATTGATCTGCTAGTTAGTGATTATCAAGAAAACGATATTATAAATCATGTTTTGGAGTTTTTGGTTCAAGACCCTGATGGATATTTACTACGATTTCAACAAGACATTGTGGACTGGCATTTTGGTGATAACAAAAAAATGGCAGATGAATTATTTAATCTTGTAGTAAAAGGCAATAAAACTGCCACTTCATATTTATACAACAAAAATGATAAACTAAATACAGGATTTTCAATTCTTGCCAATTGGGATAAAACAAAAAAAATAATTTTACAAACAACAAAAATTTATAAAACGACTTTTGATAACGTTACAGAAGAACACGCGTTCAAGGAAGGAGAAAAAGATAAAACATTAAAATCTTGGAAATCAATTCATAAAGAATTCTTTTCAAAAGAACTATTATTAAAAGGAATCCCTTTCAATGATAATATTGATATAATTTGTGAAGAATTTAAAATGATAAAATATTTTGGTGGCAAAGAGTAAATTATGAGCAAAAATAAAAAATTACATCTTCCATCAAAGAAAAACAAAAACTTTAAAATCGCTAAAATTGAAAGATAACATATTAGCAATTAGTTGACAAAATAGAATAAAATTGCTAAAATATGAGCATTATGAAAGACATGTATGATATAAATGATTTTGTTTCTGTTCCAACAGAAAGTAAAACGACGAATGATTTAGTTGAAAGATTTAAAAAAAGAAGAAAAGAATTAAAACTTTCACAAAAAGACTTGTCCACTAGGTCTGGTGTTTCTTATGCAAGCATTAGAAGATTTGAAGAAGCAGGCGAAATATCTTTAACTTCTTTAATTAAACTAGCAAATGCCATTGATTGTTTAAATGATTTTGATGCTTTATTTAAAAATGCAAAAATCTCATCTTTAAAGGAGCTATAATGGAAATTCAAAATGTTAAAAAGCTAGTGGTAAAATATAATGGCACAATCGTTGGATATTTAGCAGAACTTGAAGACAATAAAATAGGTTTTCAATATGACGATGAATGGGTTAAAACAGGTTTTTCCATTTCTCCATTTTCCTTGCCACTTTCAAATAAAGTATATATAAATGAAAAACTAACTTTTAATGGGTTGTATGGCGTTTTTCAAGATAGTTTACCAGATGGTTGGGGTGAACTATTATTAAATAGAATGTTATCTAAAAAAGGAATAAATCCAAATAAAATATCTCCACTTACAAAACTAACTTTTGTTAGTGGAAATGGGCTTGGTGGACTTTCATATGAACCTTGCCAGACACAAGAAGAGAGTGAAATAGACTTTGATTTAGATGAAATCGCAAAAGAAGCACAACAAGTATTAAAAGATGAAAGTATAGATATTGATTTAGATAAAATCTACAACCTTGGTGGAAGTTCTGGTGGTGCTAGACCAAAAGCACATATAAAGATAGATAAAGACTATTGGATTGTTAAATTCCCTTGCATTATTGACCCTAAAAATATTGAAGAACAAGAATACAAAGCAAATACACTAGCAAAAGAATGTGGCATAAATGTCAATGAATTTAGATTGTTTAAATCTAAAATATGTTCGGGTTATTTTGGAGCTAAAAGATTTGATAGAAAAGACGACAAACGAGTTCATATGATTTCTTTATCATCTCTGCTTGAAACAACACACAGAATACCAAATTTAGACTATATGCACTTGTTTCAAGTAATACAAAACATTTGTGTAGATAAAAACGATATTATAGAGGCGTATAAAAGAATGTGTTTTAATGTTTTGTATGGCAACAAAGATGACCACGGCAAAAACTTTTCTTTCTTATATGATGAAGATAAAAAAGGCTACATTTTGTCCCCATCATACGACTTAACAAAAACACCAAACAAGTTAGAACATGAAATGACCGTCAATGGAAATGCCAACCCAACCAAAGAAGACTTACTAAATGTTGGCAAACAACTAAAACTGTCAAACAAACTTTGCAATGAAATTGTTGATGAAATATTAGATGTAATTAATTATAATTAAAACAAAAAGGAAAAAATAATATGATTAGCTTAGCCGATGATAAATTGAATAGAGAAGAGTTCTTAAATGACTTATTTAATTTATTCGATAATTTTGGAAATTTTGATGATGGTGGTTTAACAATATCTATTAATGGTAAATACGGTAGTGGAAAATCCACATTGTTAAATTTTATTGAAGAAAAAAACAAGGATGAACAAAAATACAATATTGTTAGATATGATGCTTGGCAAAATAATTTATTTGACAACCCCATTATTCCTATTTTATATTCATTAAATCATTTAGAAAAAACAAAAAGTAAAATAAAAGAAGGGGCAAAAAATATAATTAAAAGTTTGCCTAAAATATTAGTTGGTACACTTGCAAATGCTCATAGCGTAGATTTTTCGTCTTTATTTGTAAATGAAAGTATCTTTGAAGATTATAAAAAATATTCAGAAGCAATAGCTAAATACAAATTAATTTTAACAGAGTTTTGTAAAGAGAAAAAGACAATAATGTTAATAGATGAATTAGATAGATGTTTACCTGAATATCAAATTAAAGTATTGGAAACTCTGTATAATGTTTTCAATATACCAGACTTAATTTTGGTTATAGCAATAGATAAAAGTCAATTAGAATATTCAATTAAACATATTTTTGGTAGTCAAGAAAATGTATCTAGTTATTTATCTAAGTTTATACAATATGAACTAGATTTACCAGATAACCAAAATAATAAATATTTACAAACACTTATTTTATTTCAGTGTAAATATCCAGAAGTTAAAAAAATATGTGCTCAAATGTTTGATATAGCTCAAATTACAATACGAAATTGTTTACAAATAGTAAAGGAGCTTAATTTAATTTGCAATGAAAAAGATTCAGAAGGAAAACCTCTTCAATATTATTATTGGTATCCATTATTTGTTTGTTTTGTTTTAATAATAAAAAAACAAAATAGAGATTTGTATAAAAAATATTTTTATAACGAAATTCCTTATGAGAATATTACTGAAAATTTACCTTTAGAAAAAACACCATTTAAGAGTTTTTTGGACGACATAAAAGGCAAAAAGATAGAAAACATATTAAATTTTTTTGTTTCTAAACATATGAACTTTGCTTTTATTCTATATTGGATTAATTATTTTTATTCAATTAGTCATATAGAAATCAATTCATTAGCAGATTATACCCACATTGAACAAGAACGAATAAAAAGAATATTAGACAGTTGGGATATGCCTATGTGGCAAAAAAGTGAGTTTAATGAAGTATTAAGTAAAATTAGAAGCTTTAAGTAATTAATTCAAAACAAAAGAAGATTATTTGCTAATTTTTTTTCATATATAAATTATTGGTTTGTTTTGCTTTTGGGCGTATTTGAGTGTGTTGTATGCACCGCTTTTATAGGTTTCTTGGATGTGGCAGACAAGTAAGTCACAATTGTCGATTATCCACTCGTTTCGTTTTGTGATTTTTTGTTTGTAGTGTAATTCTTCTATTTCTGGCAAAATGGTATCATCGTAGTATGATGGTATTGGATACTTTTCTTTGTTGTGATGATAATATGTTAAAATTAAAACAAGTTTTATATGTGGATATTTATTTTTAAGTTTTAAAACTGCGTTTCTACACTTATTGTCAAAAGCTCCATAATTTCCGTCATAAAATACTGTATAGCCTTTATTGATTAACTCTTCTAACACTTGCAAAAGTTTTTCTTCTACCCCTATCGATTGCCATTGATATCTATGGCCTGCAAAAGCAACAATTTTATTTCTATATCTATCCATTTTACTCCTCTATAAAAAGGGAATAAAATAGATGGTATTTCCACTTATTATAACTAACTTCTAT
>CAMLSW010000038.1 GCA_946484195.1 uncultured Clostridia bacterium | reverse complement strand
CCCAATGAATTCATAAAAAAATATAAAAGTCAATATTTTTAGGAGAAAATAATGGAAAATTTTAAAATTACAAACATTCCTGAATTTGAGGATGAAGAGATAACTAGGTTATTACATAATTTGGTAGAAGCTTTTAAAAGTAATCAAAATGTTTTTGCCAAAACTTGTGAGGGAGTATATAAGATTTGGGATTATTTTAATCATACATATAAAAACGCTAAAGATGGATGCTACTATAATTCTTATTCACTGCTTGCAAAATTTGGCTTTGACAAAAAAGCCGTAAGTAGATATAAGAATTGCTATGAGCGTTTTTGTGTTCCAGCAGGTCAGAGTGTAAGAATAAGTACTATGTATGATGATTTTTGCCCTTCAAAATTATTTGAGTTATTACCCTTGACTGATAATACTATAATTGATTGTATTAACAAGAAGATAATCACTCCCGATAAGACAGTCCGGGAGATAAGACAAATAGTAAAACTAATAAATGGCGGAGAAGATATAGATAAGCTTGTTGATAAGAAAATAGAGACAAAATCTACAGAAGAGATTGACGAGTCAGAGATACCGCCGGCATATGATCCAACAAAAAAATATGAGTTTGATTATTTCAAGTCAAAAACAAAAAATCAACTTTTAAATATGATATGGGAATTGCAAAACGCATATCAGAAGATCAAGAGGAAAAATTAAAAATGAAAAATTTTAGACCAGATGTTTTCTACTCTAAAATAGAACGATTTGTGGTATAATCTGTGTAAAAAGTTTAGTCAAAAGTTTAGTCAAAAAAGTCTACAAGTCTTTAAAATAGTGGCTTATAGCCATTTGAATGTGTGCTTCCCAAGCACAATTCGCGGGTCCGATTCCCGCTACCTGCTCCATAGAAAAAACTGCGCTTCTGCCTAGTTTCGTGTAAACACGAAACGTAAGGCGGTGGCGCTTGTTTTTTCTCTTTTCGCGCCAAACGTGAATTCTCGCAATGCTGCGAATTCAGCGCGACTTAGAGATGTAAAGTTATTCTTCTCAAACTAAAAACTAAAAATGGTGCATTATGCACTCTGCGCTTCTGCCTAGTTTCGTGTAAACACGAAACGTAAGGCGGTGGCGCTCTTTCTCTATCGGGGTTCCCCGAAAATTGACAAATTTTTGGGGTGAGTTTCGCGCCAAACGTGAATTCTCGCAATGCTGCGAACTATCGCGCGACTTAGAGATGGAAAACAACACTTTAACTCAATGTTAAAATATTTTTATAAAACAATTTTTCAAAATCAATATATTTGCGCTTCTGCTAAGCCTCACTTTGTGTGAGTCGTTGTAGATGCGCTTTTTTATTGCAATGTTCTGATTGTTTCTTGCCTCATTAAATATTTGAAAAATAATATTTAACTGTTATTTTTATAATCTTTCATTAAATTTCTTACTCAACGGTTACGCTTTTTGCAAGATTTCTTGGCTTATCTGGGTTTATTCCCTTCTTGACAGCGGTAAAGTAGGCAAGCTTTTGCAGTGGCAGAATAATTTGCATTGGATAAAAATCTTGTTGCGTCAGCCCTACTTTAAAGACCATCTCAAAATTTTTAGCAACCTCTCTATCAACATTTAGTTGAGTAAATAGAACAAGTTTTCCGCCCCTCGATTTAATTTCATAGGCGTTATTGAGGGTTTTATTGAACAGTTTTTCATCGGTTGCAATCACTATGACAAGAACGCTCTCATCAACTAAGGCAAGCGTGCCGTGTTTTAATTCCCCGCTTGGAAGTGCAGATGAGAATATATAGGTTATCTCCTTCAATTTAAGTGATGCCTCCTCTGCCGTGATGTAATCTATTCCTCTTCCTATGAAGAATATCTTATCGTACTTACTGACAATTTCTGCCAGATTTTTTAGAGCTTTATCATCGCCAAAATCTATTTGATTTTTAAATAATTTAAGTTTTTCGACATTATTTTTGCCTTTTAAGTATGAAATAATCAAATAAAGCATTACGCATTGCGCAAAATAGGCCTTCGTTGACGCCACAGCTTTTTCTTGTCCCGCGCACGTTGGAAAGTTGATATCAGCCTTTTTTGCGATGGTGCTATACTCGGTGTTAGTAATGGCGATAATGTGCGCATTTTTTTGTTTACAATACTCTAAAGCCGACAATGTGTCAGCGGTTTCACCACTTTGAGAGATGAATATACAAAGGCTGTTTTCGTCTATCACAAAATTTTTCTCTTTAAACTCACTTGCAACCTCGCAAAAGGTGTCAATATTACACTCTGCTCTTATATAACTTTGCCCAATCAGTCCTGCGTGATATGCCGTGCCACAACCTACAAGATAAATCCTATCAAACATCAACTTTTTAAGCTCTTTGAGTTTACTTTCAAGCTCCGGCGTCTGAAACTTTGCAATAATATTTTCAAGAGCAATTCTGCTTTGATAAAT
Source organism: uncultured Clostridia bacterium (assembly GCA_946484195.1). Classification (GTDB taxonomy): domain Bacteria; phylum Bacillota; class Clostridia; order Christensenellales; family UBA1242; genus Caccovivens. Next base: position 10,679 of record CAMLSW010000038.1, on the reverse strand, counting down.
TTCCTTTATCATAAAATGGTCGTAGCCAGATTTACCCTCACTAATAAAGTTAAAATCTAAACTTTCTTGTGCTTTTTCAATAATTTCGTCATTTTTATCATAAAAAACAAGCGATTTTAGTGATATTTTGCCATATTCACCATCTTTTAATTGATAGTACCTATCTATTTTACCAGCAAAACAAGAGGGGTCACTTGCGACCATTACACAATCATCCCCCTTTCCAACATAGAGAGGGCTTTTATTTTTTGCAAAGTATAGGCAATCTTTCTCTTTTGACAACAATACTAGTGCATATGAGCCCTTTATTTGTTTTAACACTCTACGCAAATTGTTTATATTCAATTTATCAAGCAGTTTTGCAACAACTTCGCTATCTGTTTGGCTAACGAAACATTTGTCTTTTGCCTGCAACTGAATTTTTAAGTCTTCAAAATTATCTATTATGCCATTGTGAACGATGGCAATATTCCCATTAGATGAAAAATGCGGATGACAATTTTCTATGGTAATCTTGCCGTGCGTTGCCCATCTTGTGTGCGCTATGCCATACCCAAATTCTTCATTAAATTTTAATTTTACTTTTAAATTATCAACTTCGCCCACCGACTTGTATGTATCAAAGTTGCCGTTTCTCATAACGGTCATACCCGCCGAGTCATATCCGCGATACTCAAGCCTCTTTAAGCCTTCAAATAAATTTTCTTCGACATTCTTGCCAATATATCCAATTATTCCACACATATTAACTCCTATAATAAAAAAGTAGAAAGCAATGCCTACAATATTTATTATGAAAAAGTGCGTTTCATTGACAAAAATATAAACTATGTGATGCTAAAATTTAAACAAGTTAAATTTTAATTTTGCTAAACGCAAAAACACAATAAATTGTGTCCATCACATAGTGTGTATAACCATCAGCCTCACCCTTGCAAGCAAGTTCGGCTTCCGATAATATAGCTAAAAATAATCATCAACAAAGTTAACGCAATTTCATAAAAGATAGTATGCAAATGGGAAAGGGAGAAAATATGGTTAAATTTTTAAATAAAGATAGTTGTTACATAGGCAAAAATGTGAGGTTTGGCAAAAATGTTGTCATCTATGAAAACAACCACATAGATGGCGACTGCGAGATTGGAGATAATGTAACGCTACTTCCTAACAATTTTATTTTGGATTGCAATATTGGCAAAAACTGCCAGATTTTTTCAAGTGTAATTGAAAAAAGTCAGATTAAGAGTGATGTCACTATCGGACCTTTTGCGAGAGTTCGCCCAGGCTGTATAATCGGCGACGGCTCTAGGCTTGGCAACTTTGTTGAGATAAAAAATTCTGTACTAGGTCAGAGAAATAAAATAAGTCACCTTGCATATGTCGGTGACTGCGACATTGGAGATGACTGCAATATTGGTTGTGGTGTTATTTTTGCAAATTATAACGGCAAAAGCAAAAATAGATGTACCCTAGGCAATCACGTTTTTGTGGGGTCAAATTGCAACATCATTGCGCCGGTCAAGATTGACAGCGACAGTTTTATTTGCGCTGGCACAACGGTGACTGACAATGTCAACGCCGGCGACTTTGTTATAGGAAGAGCAAGGCAAGAAAACAAGAGTGGAAAAGCCAAAAAATATTGGTAATTTATTGAAAATTATCAAAAAAATCATTAAAAACATCAAAATTTTTGAAAATTTGTTGTTTTTTTAAATAAAAGGAGAAAATATGGGAATTTATTTTGGTACTGATGGACTGCGTGGCATCTATGGCGAGGAACTGACGCCCGAGCTTGCTTTTAAGTGTGGAAACAGTTTAAGTAGGTTTTGTGAAAATAAGAAAGTGATAATAGGCAAGGACACAAGAGTTACTGGTGATATAATACTGCTCTCTGTTGCAAATGGACTTATGCAAAACGGCGTCAATGTAATAAATGTCGGTGTGCTGTCAACGCCTGCAATAGCCTTTTTGACGCGCGAACTTAAATGCGACTACGGCATTATGATTTCGGCAAGTCACAACCCACCCGAGTATAACGGTATAAAAATATTTGACAAGGACGGTTACAAAATTGGCGAGCAACAGGAGGCAGACATTGAGCGCAAATTTATGTTTCCAGCAAGCGTGCCTTTTAGTAAGATTGGTCACTATCAGTTTAGCCCCACCCTATTAAAGCTCTATTTAAATAACATCATCTTAGATATTGGTGACCTTGGCGGGCTTAAAATTGTAATAGACTGCGGAAACGGAGCTTGTGGCAAATACGCGAAGGCAATTTTTAAAAAACTTAACGCAAAAGTATTGTCACTAAATGATAAGACTGACGGGCTTAGTATAAATGGCGGTTGCGGAGCGCTTTATCCAAATGTTATCGCCGACGTTGTGAGGCAAAAGCACTATGACTTAGGCCTATCCTTTGATGGAGATGGTGACCGAATTATTGCTTGTGATGAAAATGGCAAAATTGTCGATGGGGATGACATCTTGTATGTGCTTTCAAGTTTCTACAAAAACTGCTCACAAATAGTAGGCACAAGTATGACAAACAAAGGGCTTGAAAATGCCTTAGAGAAAAAGGGATGTGTGCTATATCGCGCCGATGTTGGTGACAAATATGTCATTGAAATTATGAAAAACAAAAACATCTTGCTTGGCGGAGAGCCGTCAGGACATATTATTTTAAAATCTCATAGCACTACAGGTGACGGGCTTTTAGTAGGCTTAAACCTTGCAAAAATTATAAAAAACAGCAAAAAACCACTCTCAAAACTGGTTAATTACAAAAAATTCCCGCAAATAAACATAAATGTTAAGGTTGTTGATAAATTTAGAATATTAAATTCAGAGAAATTGACCAAGACCATACTATCGTACAAACAAGAGTTTAAGGACAATGGCAGAATTTTAGTGCGCGCAAGTGGCACCGAAAACAAGATAAGAATAATGTGCGAGCATAGAAATAAAAACACCGCCCTAGCCTGCGCGCAGGAACTAGAGCGGATGGTAAATGAGATTAATAGTGCTGGAAATTAATCACTTAAGCCACCTCTAAAAACTATTACACTTACAATTATATTTGTATTATGTTAATAACACATTAAATTCGCTTAAAAAAATCGGACTTTTGCATCCGATTTTTTGTATAACATCTCACCCCTGTTCAAAAATGTATATTTCCTACAGCGGTAAATCCTTTTTGTCAAAGCGGAATATGCCGATGATAAAGGTTGCTATGCCGATTAGGAGAAGTATTCCAAACTTCCATAGGTAACTTAGTGCCCCGCTCATAATTGACACTGTGTCATAAAGGGTTATGATTGATAGGTAGTTAAAGAAGTTCATTGCATTGATTCGCATTGCTGATGGCACAATTGTTGAACCGAACAAGCCTAAAATCGTGCATACCAAAGAGAATATTGATATACCGCCACCTATTCCCATCGCATATTTTGTTCTGTTGAATAGTGCTGAACACATAAATGTAAAGCCGGCGAAGGCGAACATTGTCAAGAAGGCGCCAAGGTTAAACAGCAATACTTCTGAATAATTTATTGCAAAGGAATTGCCCCCCGATATCCACACCGATATAACACTCGTAATAGTCAAAAGTGCAAACATTGCGAAGAGTGATACTATCATATACGTCATTTGAGTTACTGTAACTGTACGTCTCTTGGTTGGTGTTGAAAGCACGTAAGCCATTGAACCGCTATCAACTTGACCTGCAAGAAGGCTGTTTGCCGTCATAATTACAAACACCATCGGCATTAAAAGTCCGGCAATTCTAAAGAATATTGCGCCGACTATCAAGCCATAGATATCCATATTGCCTAGTTCTTCTAGTGCTACGGCAACTTCGCTGTCTATTTGGTCGGTAATGCTGGCAGTTGCCTCATCTCTTGCTTGAGTGATAGCGCTTTGCATCTCTTCATCAGTCAGCTCAAGTGGAGCGCCATTTTCATCTGTGGTAAGCTCTGCTAGCCAAAGCTCATAGGTGTTTATTGTCGTGTCTGCGATAACTTTTACAGCTATTGCATACTCGTTTGCTTTTTGGTCTGCATCCTCATTTGAAAAACCTAAGCCAATATATTGATTATAATATGTATAGTAAGTTACATCACGCATCATTGTGGTAATGTTTGCTAAAGCGTCAGCTTTATAGAGACTTTCATCAAACTCACCTTCTGGTGTTTGGTAGGAGTCCATTGCGCCTGCGATGAGTTCTCTCATTTTAGTTGCCGAATATTCTGCTTGCGCCGAAGTTGAGCCCTGCTGTCCTTGCGCCTGTGCATACGCATTGGTATAGATTAGGTTAAGGTAGGTTGTTCTAAGAAGGTTTGCCATATTTGTGCTAAGTTGGTCGTCAGGAGTAAACCTATTTTGGTCGTACGTTAGATACAGCTCATTTAAAAACATCTTCGCCTCTTCTAGTGTGAAAGACATCCCAATTGTTCCGCCACCCAGCGATAAAAGCGGTGCGTTTGTCTCAACTACACTTGCTCTTATTTCGGCTAAGGCAGTCTCGTCGGGCTCGGCGCCGTCATTTTCTTGTCTGTACTGGTCAATCGCGTCAACATAGGGTGCCACTATTAAGCCATAAGCTGCTTGATAGGTTCCTGCATCCATAGTTTGAAGTGTGTTTTCAAGCCCAACAGAGGATAGATAGATATCATAGCTATCTAGAACGTTCTCTTTCAAATATGATTGCTGGTCAGCTTGAGTAAACACGGCTTTTAGTGAGTCTCTTATGTTGTTTATACCAAGATTGCCAAGCACTATAATTACTATTGCAAGCATTATACAGGTGGAAAGTGTCGCTGATAGCCACTTCACCCAGTTTGCTTTCATTGATTGTTTGAAAAGCGCTTTACTAAACATCTTTATCCTCCTCTACTTGTTTTTTATCCTTTTTTAATATCTTTTTTACCTGTTTATCTTCTTTTTTGTGCATCTTATTTTCTTTCTTTTCGGCTTTTACCTTTGGTTTATTGAAAAACTTTTCATTTTTCTCTTCCAAATTTTCTTTCTTTTCAACCTTTTTATGTTCGTGCTTAATCACCTTGCGCACCTTTCTAAGCGACATATTTTCAAGTTTATTCTCTTTCTCTTGTTTCTGATATTCTCTTGCTAGGACATCCTTAAAATATTTTTCAAGGTTGTACTTAATCTCGGAGATAAACTTAAGTTTATAATTTTTTAATGTATTAAATAATCTATTGATATTCTTATCTTCTATCTTTATAGTCACCTGGCTATACTTTTCTTGGTCTCTAACTATCTCATACTTAAGCTTTTTAAATTTTAAATAGTCCTCTCTATCAAGAAACTCAATCTTATAGGTCTTATAGCCTATATTATGTATCTCTTTTATATTTGCAATGTCGATTATTCTGCCGTTGAAGATGAGTGCAACCCTATCACACACGTCCTCAAGCTCGTCAAAACTTTGACTGCTCATAAGTATGGTTTTGCCCTTTGCCTTCTCTTCAAGCAAAAGCTCAACAAAGGTTTCTCTCATCAAGGGGTCAAGCCCTGTGCTTGGCTCATCTAGGATAAGTATATCCTTGTCTGCCATAAAAGCTGCAACAATGGCTGTTTTTTGCTTCATACCCTTACTCATCCTCTTTAAGTTGGCAGAAGGGTCAAGTTGAAGTTTATCGACAAGGTAGTTAGCATAGTCCATACTTTTAAGTCCTAAAAGCTCGGCTTGTGCCTTCAAAAAGGTCGTTCCGTCAACAAGGTCTGGAAAGGCAATTTCTCCAGGTACATACTCAACATATTTTTTTATCTCGCAAGAATCCTTCCAAGCATCAAGTCCCATCACGGTGACAGAGCCTTTTTGAGGTTTTAAAAAGCCCATAATATGACGTATTGTCGTTGTTTTCCCACTGCCATTTGTGCCAACAAAGCCAAATACTTCGCCCTTTTTGATTTCAAAATTTAAGCCAAATATGCCTCTATTTTCGCCATAATCTTTTGTTAAATCTTTTGCGACAATTATGCTTTCCATATTACACCTCCAGCCTAAACTTTTTGTCTTCCCTATAGAACTGCATAAAGTAGTCTTCAAGGGTAAACTTGACCTGCTTAAAAGACTGAACACTATAGTCGCTGAGCATTTGAACAAGGGCATTTATATCATTGTCATTTACGGCAATTATTATCGTCAATTTATCTTTATCAAAGGTTTTTACTGAAATTTGCTTGATTTTTATGGTATTTTTGCGTAATTTTGGCAAAATTTCAAGCACTTTACTAAATTCGTCCTCATTTTTAAAGACAACTTCAAAGTTTTTGTTTTCATTATGTGTTATATCGCTGGTGTCAAAATCTGAGACAATTCTGCCATCTTTGATTATTGCAATACGGTCACAAGTTGCCTCAACTTCATTGAACATATGTGAAGATAAGAGTATGGTCTTGCCACGCCTTTTCTCCTCTTTTACAAAGTCGATAAACCTCTGTTGCATTACAGGGTCAAGTCCGCTTGTAGGCTCGTCAAGGACAAGAAGCTCTGGGTCGTGCATAAAGGCTGTAACAATTGCAAGCTTGCGCTTGTCACCAAGGCTCATCTTTTTAGTTTCGCCAGAAGGGTCAAGCTTAAACATATCAAGCAAATATTCAAGCCTTTCCTTGTTCTCAACCTTCCTCAAGCTCCACATCATCTTAATAAACTCCCAGCCTGTCAAGCCTTCTGGCAAAGCAATTTCGCCTGGAAGATAACCAACTTTATCAAGGATTTTATAGTAATTTGAAAAGGTTTCAAGTCCAAAAACTTCAATTCTGCCTTTCTGAGCCTTTGAAAAGCCCATAATATGGCGAATTGTCGTTGACTTGCCTGCACCGTTTGGACCTAAAAAGCCAAACACTTCCCCTTTTTTAACAACAAAAGAGACATCAAAGACACCTCTACCGTGCCCGTAATCTTGAGTTAGATTATCAACCACAATTATATTTTCCATATGTCTCCTTTTAGCCTTAGTAATCATAGTATATCAAATTTTATCGAAAAAACAAACTTTTATCCAAATTTTATTGACATTATTCGCATATCGCAAGGGCTGAAATAACTACCTTTACAAAATCATTGAAGCTGTCATATATGTCTCCGTCAACTTTAAGTAAAAATCCATAATCTTCAAATGTTACTCCATATTTTTTTGCAAGTTTTTTTATAATAGCAAGTTCCTCTTGAGATGGATTGTAATCCTTTAAAACACCAGCATAATCGGCAAGATATAATTCACTTGCGATTGATGTAAGAAAAACTGGCAACGCGCTACCATCTTGCATAATAATTTTTGTGTCAATGAAATATTTGTTTTCTGTAAGCTTCGCTATAGAAACACCTCTTCTCTGTAACTCTTCAATATATTCACTGATTTTCATCTTCAACCTCACTATCCTCACAATCGATAAATTCTATATCTTCTGTAACTTCTTCGGTCCTATCATTTGCTGACTGCTCACGGCATATAAACCCGCCGTCAATGACATACTTTGGTTTATAATCTTTTTCTAATATCTTATGATGGGTATGGCTTATCGCGTTAACAACTTCTGAGGCTACCTCAACCTCTAAATTAGATAAGATTTCAAGCTGGGCTAAATTGCTAGTTACACTTCTCTTTTCTTGAATGAAATTTAATAACTCTAGGAATGTTGTAAGCTTTGAAAAACAGCCAGCGGTCTTACCTTTTGCAACCTTTTCACTAAATTCTTTATTAAGGCTGTCAACAAAAGTAACTTCGCACTCCTCTTTCTTAGATAAAAACTTCTTAAATAGATTATCAATTGTTGGAAGTTCAACCTTTCTACCTAAAAGTTTCATCTTTAAAAATGGCATATTGTAGTGTTTTCCACTGTCAAATAGATTTTCAATCTCCGATGTAGATTTCTTGTCAAGGCTTTGAAGATAACTAATCAGGTGTTTACAGTCAATAGCGTTACATCTACCTGTCTTCCACCTTGTGTGCCTATCTTTATCTCTATACTTCTTTATGCATAGCAGTCCATCGTCTTCATTGTTAAAATGAAAGTGTGGATTGTCTGCGACAGTGCCATACACCTCTTCTCTTTGGTCGCCTTTGAAAAAGACATTTTTATGAGGCTCAACCGCGCTATCATATCTTAAAAATGAGTGACACCTTTTAGGGTCGCCATCAAGCATAACGTAGTATGAAATTGAAAAAGTTCTGTTGTACAACTCTGGGCTATAAATAATACGCTTTTGGTCATCCTCGTTTAAAGTTTTCTTAACCTGCTTAATTAATCTATGACTAATTGGCGCAAAATTGATATTTGTAACCTTTGCAAAAAGCATCTTTTCATCTTTATTAGTATAAAACTGAACGTCGTTTGAGTTTTGTATTTTACGCCTTTTAAAAGTGGTCTCATTTTGGAAGTTTATATTGTTTGAAAATTTATATAGTGGCTCATCATAATTGTATTTATCAACAAAAATAGGATACTTTTCTTGTTCGTGTAAAAGCAAATACTCTCTATTTTGTAGTATCATAGGCATATACTGCCAAGACCTTTCAATGAAGTCGCTGGCATCAAACGACGATGTCAAATCTTGCAAATTTGTGTGAAGAAAAAGGCTATAGCTATCAAACGAAGGGTTATGAAGAGCAATATTTTCTCGTATTGCCTCTTTAGTCACACGCTTAACAGCCTGGGCTGGTATACCTAAAGCTTCAAAGGCACTAGCAAGTTTTAAAAGTGAATATAATTCTTCACCTGAGGTTAGATAAGCCTCAATCTCTCTTGATACAGGAGTCTGTTTCTTTCTTCTTGGCGCACCTGCATTTTTACTTTTTAAATTATCTCTTCCTCTTGCAATCTTTTTATCCATTTTTTCCTCTTTTGTAAATCTATTTTAACACAACTTAATTATATTTTGCAATATCTTTAGCAAAATCATTCAATAAAAAAGGTTTTTATTTTTAAAAATATTATGTTATAATAGTTATACAATATTTTAAGGCAAGGTTTAGATATGTCAATTAGAAATTTTATTAAAGACTATCGCAACCTTCCATATAAAAATAAGACAAGCATAAACAACAAAGTCTCGATGGCAACCAATTTCGCTTGGGCGGTTATGAAACTGATTTTAGCCTATTTTATCTCATCCTATTTTCTTTCCTTAAGCGGATTTTATACCATATGTATCGCGCTTGCTAAATGCTCTTATTTCGACGGAAGGCGGAACGCGAAAAGTCAACTGAAAGAAGAAAAATATTTTGTGCAAATAGCTTGTATGCTTATGGTAGCAGGGCTAATTTATCTTTTATACATCGTGCAAATTTTCTTAGACTCTCACACTCAAAGCTATGGCATAATCATTGCAATTACGATAGCAACGGTTGCCTTCTGTGAAATATTCTTTTCAATAAGAGGGCTTATAAAGACGAGAAACTCAAAGGACCTGCTTCTTGTCGGGCTTAAACTTATAAATGTCTGTAGCGCGCTATCCTCTTTAGTTCTAACTCAAATTGCACTGCTTGCCCTGCCAGATAATACTCAAGATTACATCCTTTACAACACTTTTTTTGGAATTATAGCAGGCTTGATTACATTTGCAATTGGCATCTATATGTTTGTTTATCTTCATAAATTTAATAAAAAACACTATTTTTTACTGAAAAAACGCAAATTTTACTACAAAAACAATGAAAAAACAACTTTTTCTACATTGAAATTGACAGGAGCGAAAAAATGAAAGTAACACTTGTAAGCAATATGTGCACTTGGACAAAGGAGCTTTCTACAAACTACATTATCAATGATGATATGCTTTTAGATGTTCCTCAAGGGAGTTTTAAAACTCTATACTGTGACTATGATTTAAAGAAGATTAAATATATCCTTATCACCCACTTCCATAGTGACCACTTTGCCGACCTACATCTAGTGATAGAGATATTGAAGAACAACAATATAAAAAACGTTGTAATTTTGGCACCAAAGGGTTGTAAAGAGAGGCTCTACAATATCTTTAAGACCTTTGAAGTGAGTTATCTAATAAACTATGTAGAAGAAAACGTCACCTTTTTAGAGTGCGAAAATGGCAAAAGTTATAAGATAGGCGATTATAAAATAAAGGCATACAAGATGGTGCACGCCTCACTTGATGCATATGGCTTTATTATTGAACAAAATTGTGTGAAAGTTGGCTTTTCTGGTGACAGTTGTATGTGTAATAGCCTTCATAAGATAATAAAACATTGCGGCAACATCTTTATTGACAGCGCCTCAACGAGCGAAAATTTAAAGCATCTTTCAGCAGGCGAAGTTAAAGCGCTAGCAGAAGAATATAAAGATGTAAACTTCTACCCTGTTCACCTGTCTTATCACTCCCAAAAACTTGCAGATGAGCTAGGTTTAAACAAAACTCACCCTAAACAAGAGTTTGTATTTTAGAAAATTTTTAAAATTTGTTTTTATAAAGTTTTTTATTTATTCAATTATGATAAAAAATTTTTATAATTTTGTGATAAAAAACTGATTTTTAAATAAATTTAATTGAATTAATTAAAATTTTAAGCATTTGACAGTTAAAAAGATAAATATAACGTTAAATTTTGCTTAAAATTTAATAAATTACATAAAAAAGAGAAAAAATTAAGTTTTTTCTCTTTTTTAACATTTTTTATTTATTAATTTTAGTTGAA
>CAMLSW010000037.1 GCA_946484195.1 uncultured Clostridia bacterium | reverse complement strand
GAATATTATCAGCAAACTCAAATTCTAATACAATTGGTTCACCAGGCTCTTCTGGCTCTTCTGGTGTCTCGGGATCATCATTAGGGACATCTATAACATCATCTTTTTTATTATTGTCAAATAATGAAGGTTTAACTATAGCGGTAATTGCTAAAGCCAATGCACATAAAGCTAATATTAATGCTATTATTTTTATAAAATTCTTCATAATAACACCTCTAAACCGATACGTTTACTAGTGGGATGTTATAAATAGAGTTTTCATTGTTGAACCAAGAATATAACGAATAAAAAGTAAAAAGATTATGCGAAACGTCGGTATAATAATCATAAACACCAGTTTCATTTAAAATAGAAGAGTATTTTATGTACCCATAATCAGAAAAGCAATAATCAAAATCTTGACCAACTACAACAAAATAATCTGTCAAATTAATGCCATATAAATAATGTGTATCAAAAGAAGATGAAAGACCATCAGATACTATAAACTTAGTTAGCGAAGCTATACAATTAAGCACATTTGACTCAATATAATATTGATTGCCATCATTATTTAAAAGTTTATAAGTCACGCCTTCCTTAACTAGTCCATTTAGAGAAAATAAAGAAACCACTTCTTCATAATTAGAAGTTAAAAGATAAGGTACTCTAAATTTCAATGAAGGGATAAATGAGTCACCTCCTGGAGTTTTGAAAAATTTTACGCCTGAGTAAACTTCCCCTCTATCACCATAAGTACAGAAAGCATACCTTAAATAATATTGATTATCCACAGTTTGCTCAAACCCAAACATTACCAATGCCGGTGTTACTGATACGAGATCATTACCATTATATTTGCCTAAATAAGTAGAAAATTTGATATATACCAAACTTGATGATGTTTGAGTACCATCATATTTTCCTACAGTTATAAACGATGAAGATATTAAATCACTTGCATAAGTTGAGTCAAAGAGTTTTTGAGCAAGCAAAAACATAGAATCATTATCCAAATTTTGATTGTTATTTACAAAATACTCATAATTATTATATGTAGTACCATTTGGTAAAAAGTTATATACTTCTCCGTCATAATCAGTCGCATCTGTAATCGAGCCAGTTGAAGGGTCCTTAATACCATCTTCTCTATTATCAACTATTGTTGGTGGAGTATATGATACTTTATTGTCGTCTTCTTTTCTATTATTTCCAACCCACAAACCTATAAATAATGCTAATGCCACTGCAAGTATTGCTATTAAAATATAATTAAATGTTTTCTTTTCCATAATTTCTCCTAAAATATGCCCGCAATAGTTTGTATTAGCCAGATTATTAAACTAAATACTCCGGGTACAAATATTGCCAGCAAAATAAGTACTAAAAACGTTTTCATTTTTTACCTCAAACAAAAAATAAGCGGTAAGGGGAAAGAACCCCAAACCCCTTATTTTATATTCTTAAAAAATTAACTATAGCCTCTGTACCTATATTTATAACAGGCTCTACAGTCTCTGAATTATCAAACCAGGACTTTATCTCTTCTACAAAAGACAAATCGTGAACTGAACCCATTATCAATACTGTAACTACAAAAGCTAATGCTAATAATATTATTGTTAGTATTACTGCTATTATTGTTTTACTCATATTTTCCTCTCACTTTGTTATTTTAACGGTGCAACTGATATAGGCTTTGCCCCATAAGTAGAAAATTCATATCTACATTCTACAGGCTGAAGATATTTAAAGTTTTGAAATTCCTCACGAGATACTCGATACTCCTGGATTAATGCATTGTCTATGCCTGTGTCGGTGCTAATTTTTTCACCAGATGCACACAAAACTATAAACCTCTCAGGTTGAGCATCTACGAGTTTACCTTCTTTATTTTCAAAAGCTGAAGTTGCCTCTTTATAAATCTTTGATAATACAATACCTTTTTCAATTATTAATCTTTTTGTTGTTGCCATTTTATTTCTCCTTATTAATTTATATTTTTTAATTAAAGCCTTAAACTAGCCTTATATGTGCCTGCTAATTCAACAGGGCTTGCAGTATTATTAAGTTGTTTAAAAGTCGAGCGCTTAAAAAGTGTCGACATCGGAACTTTTATATTTTAATATAACGGTTTCTTAGCACGTTTTGTTGCATTGCATCCGGCTTGATATGAATCGTAAACTCTTGTATTTGAGTCTTTAAGACCTTTATCAATTTTACCCATATTAAATGCAAGTCTCTCAAGTGGCTTATACTTACTTCTTCTGCGTCTTGTTGTATACCTTCTTGATGAGCGTCTATATGTACTTGTATATGACACTATTCTCTCCTTTTTTTTTAATTTTACTTCTTGTACTAGCGACTTTTTTAAGTAATTATTGTTAGTGGCTATAGGACTTCCACCTATAGACGAATTAGCTCGGCGAATAGCTAATTCAGTTAAAAGGAGGTGAATAAATTAAATCGCCTACTGTGTCTTTAATGAATTCCACCACCACTAATCATTTTTAATTTATAATTGCTAAGCAGGGTATACCTAATTTTCTTAAGTTAAAAAATTTTGCAATCATATCATCATAACTAACACACTGTATTGTTTCTGTTTTTGTTTTTATCTTATACTTTTCCATTTTTAACCTCACTTAATATTTTTAAATACTTTTCGTTTTTCTCATATCTATGTATAAATTCATTACACGATACCACTTTAGAACCTATATAGAACTTTGCCATATATCTTATTTGACTTGTCATTTTAATCCTCCATATATTCTTCTAACATCTCAAGAATTAGCCATACTGGAAGTTCATCATCATATACAAAATCTTCTTGAAGATGCTATTCAAATGCCTTAATTTTGGCGTCTAATCTATTTAAAATCATAGTAGCTCTAACACGTTTTAAATACTCTTTATTAAATAAAGCCTCATATCTTTCTAATCTTCTATAAGTTTCTATAGGTAACTGTATGTAGCCTTCTTTTAATACCTCAGTCTTTTTAATTTCTTTTTCCATTTTTACCTCTTTCTAATAACTCTTTAAACAACGCTTTTCTAACAAACAAATCCCAATAATTATGTCCAGCACTATCTGCATATCTTTTATGAAAGTCTCTAACAAACGATATTTGCTTGTAATAGAATCTTTTTCCTTTATTTGTATACACGCCTTCAGGTGAAGGTAACCATTTTGCGTAATCCACAACGAAAGGCACTTTTATAAAATAATCCCAATCGTTAGCAAAATAGATTACATCTCCTACTCTAATGTTTTTAAAAGTCTCAAATGTTAAGTGAACTAAGTCGTCTTGTTCTTCTTGTGACGTTCCGAGTTCTTTCATAAACTCTTCTTTGCCTATTAAAAGCATTTTTTCACCTCCTTAAAAGTTTAATATTTAAACCTTACAACATTATTATAGTTAAAATAATAAACCTTGTCAACAAATTTAAGTTTAATTTTTAAACTTTTTTGAAAAAATGTATAATATAATTGAGGAGGTAATAATGAATTTACAAATAAAACTAAAAGAACTTAGAAAATTAGAAAACATAACACAAGAGGAATTCGCAAAAAAAATAAATATAAACTTATCTACTTATAAACAATATGAAACAAATAGGACTGAACCAGACATAGAAACATTAAAAAAAATAGCAGATTATTATGACATATCACTAGATAATCTTTGTGATAGACCTAGACCTTATGACCTGCCGTCTACAACTACTAAAGATCAGAAAGAAGCTATTAATTTAATACTTCAACTGAATGAAATAAACACTATAAAAGCAATATCATATTGTGCCGGGTTACTTACTGGACAAAATTAACTCGGCATAAACATCATAATTTCAGTACAAAAACAAATTACTTTAAGGAGAAATTATGAACAAAAAATTAATAGAAACTTTTTTAAAATATAGCAAATCAACAAAATAAATTACTTGAACAAGCAACAAATTGTAATATTGCAATAACAGAATTTTTAAAAGGTTTATTAGATTCTTCAAAAGAAGAAAATAAAAAAGAAAAAAATATTCAAGTAGTAATGTCAAAAGAAACAAAAAAGTCTACACCTAATAAATTAAAAGGAGTAGACACAATGAAAAAAAATTGTTATCACAGAAAAGACGGAAGGTGGCAATACTCTAAACAAGAAAATGGTATGCTATATTATACTATTGCTAACACTTACCGAGAACTTTTAGATAGAATAAAAACAATAAAGCCTAGACAATTAAAAATTACCAAAAAAGTTAAATCAAAAACTCTTACTTTCAATCAATATTTTAATTACTACATAGAAAACTATATTAAAACAAAAGACCTAAAACCTAATACGATTAAAAGTTGGATAGATATATTTAAAAACCATATATTACCATACTTTAATAAAATTAGTATTGATAAAGTAAATACAGAAATGATACAACAATTCTTAGCCACAATTAAGAAAGAACGAACACAAGAGATAATATATCAAAGAATTGTTAAAGTTTTAAATAAAGCATATATTACAGGGACTATAAAGAAAAATATTACTCTTGGAATAGAAAAACCAAAAAGAAAAAATATAATTGAAAGACCACCTTTAACTTATGACCAACAAGTTGCACTTATAAATAAGATGAAAAATACTAATATATATGCTTTCATTATGTTTTCAATAATTGTTGGTAGTCGAGCTGAAGAAACAGCTCAATTTGATTTATTATCTGATGTTAATACTAACAAGAACACAATTACAATTCATAGTGTAAAAACTGTAAAAAACAAGACAAGAGAAGTGCAAGTTACAGAAGAGTTTATACAATTTTTAAAAAATAATATGAAAAACAATACATTTGAACATAAAGCACAATATTATTCAACTAAACTTGCAGGAATATACAAAGAACTAAATATAAAAAACTGTTTACACGGACTAAGACACACTTGCGCCTCTAATCTTTACTTTTTAGGTGCTAATGATAAATATAGACAACTTCAACTTGGACATAAAAGTATTGTAACAACTAATGATATTTATACTAACATAATTGAAAACATACCAAAAGCTAAACTCCGCTCATTATATGGAAATTTATATCCTAGTTTTGACTAAACTTTTGACTAAACTTTTTACACAAATCAAAACACAAAACAAAAATTTAGAAATAAAAAATACTAGATATAGTATAATATCTAGTACTTAAAGCACTATATGGAGCAGGTAGCGGGAATCGGACCCGCGAATTGTGCTTGGGAAGCACACATTTTGCCACTAAATTATACCTGCAAATTAGATATCAGTATAATAACATATTTAATTGATTTTTGCAAGTATTTTAGGATACTTGTAATGTTTTTACCTAATTTTTATCAAAACTTGTTTAAATATTTTTATAATTTTTGTGATTATGATATAATAAATACGGAGGTTTTATGAGAAAAAATTTTGGAAGTAAAACATATCTTTATCCTCAACCAGTGCTTATAATTGCAAGCTATGATGAAAATGGGAATGTTGACGCTATGAATGCGGCTTGGGGTGGCATATCCGATTATGATAAAATTTCTATGTGCTTATCTGAGGAGCATAAGACAGTTTCTAACATTCTTTATAGCAAGGCATTTACTGTGTCTGTTGCTACGGCAAAGTATGTTAAGGAATGTGACTATTTTGGCGTCGTTTCTGCTAATAATAATCCTAATAAGTTTAAAAAGAGTGGTATGCACGCGTCCAAAAGCGAGTTTGTAAATGCACCGATTATTGACGAGTTACCTTTAACTCTTGAGTGTGAACTTGTTGAATTTAATAGAGAAACGGGCATAATGACTGGAAAGATTGTTAATGTTTCAGCGGATGAGAGCATTTTAGGTGAAAATGGAAAAATTGACCCACAAAAACTTGAGCCTATAACCTTTGATGCTGTAAACAACGCATATTTGAAAATTGGAGAGAAAGTTGGTAACGCTTTCAGAGATGGACTAAGCTTGAGATAAAGTAAGTCAAATTACTTCTTGCAAGCAAGTTCGGTTTATGGTACTATAAACTATGTGATGTTAAAATTTTATTATCATAAAATTTTATAAATTCTAACGAATTTGCGTGCTTTGCCCGCCCATCACATAGTGTGTATAAACATCAGCCTCACCCTTGCAAGCAAGTTCGTCTTCCGATAATATAGACTATGTGATTATAAAATTTAATCAAGTTAAATTTTAATTTTACTAACGTAAAAACACAATAAATTGTATATATCACATAGTGTGAAAAACCCTCAGCCTCAATCAAATACAACTAAAGTTAAACTTGGTTCGGCTTATGGTTGTATAGATTACTTATATAAAATGTTATTATGTTAAACAAATTGATATGAGAGATAAACTTAAGGGGCGAAAGCCAAAAATCTATTTCATAGATTTTTAAAATGCCAAAGGCATTTTTGTGTGCATAAATGCACACGGCTTTCGCCGTGTATCTCTTCGCTTAAGTTATTATAAATATAAAAACGAGATGTAGCGCAGTTGGTAGCGCGCACGGTTCGGGACCGTGAGGCCGTGGGTTCGAAACCCGCCATCTCGACCAACGGCAAAAACTGCACTGTTGCTTGTTTTCGCTTTTTTAAAGCGAAAAGCGCGTTAACATTTGTTTTCGCCGTTCGCGCCAAACGTGATTGCTTAAAGCAATTAGTAGTAACTTATAGATGGGTATTTTTTAAAAATAAAATATTAGAAAAGGGTATTGACTATTAATAGATAACGGTATATAATATAAGCATAAAAACGGAGGGGTTATGAGAAGAATTTTTTTAAGTTTAGAAAAAGCTATGCAAATTGTTTCTAGGTGTGGTGATGGGCTTATATTGGATGGTGTGCTAAAAGGTTTTCCTAAAAGGCTGTTGGATAATAAATTATTGATGTTGCTTGCTGTTGATATAGATGGTAGAGCTCTTAGTAATGCATCGGAGAGATTGAAAAATGACAAAGAACTAGCGATGGCAGCGGCTGAAAATTTCTGGGGTGCTTTACAATTTGTGTCAGAAGAGTTAATGAGTGACAAAGAGTTTACTATGGATTTAATGAGACGTTTAGGCCCAGATGCTATAAACATAATATTTGTTTATGCGTCGAAAGAAGTAAAAAATGACAAAGATGTTTTGGCATTGAAAGAAGAGTTGATAAATAAAAAACATAACGAAGTAAGCGCAAAAGATGAACAAAAGGCAGTGAAAGAGGAAAAACAAGCCGAAAGCAAAGAGTCGCAAACAGCAGAAGATGACGAAATAGAAAGAAATTAATAAAAAGGGGTTTTGTTATAACCTCTTTTTTAATGCCAAAAATCAGCTTTTGTTATAAAACATAGCAACAACTCTAATTTTGATAATAAAAACTATGTGAAATTAAGTTTTTATCAGTAAAAATTGCATAAATTTGACAAAATTTGTGCTTTCGTAAAAACGTAAATATACCAAAATATCTCGCGATTCTATTATAATACAATAGCGGTAAATTTAAAAATAAAGATTGTAAAACAAAAAATTATAACTTTATTTTAAATAAAATTGCTTGAAAGATTTTAAATAATATACTAAAATATGTCTATGAGCGAGCAAAAAAGAGTTTATTTTGTCATTGATATGAAGTCATTTTTTGCCTCAGTTGAATGTGCTGAGCGTCGTTTAGACCCTTTCAAAACCAATCTTGTCGTTGCGGACAAGTCGCGTGGCGAAGGGGCTATTTGTCTTGCGGTCAGTCCAAAAATGAAAAGTTTGGGCGTCAAAAATAGGTGCAGGCTCTATGAAATTCCAAAAGAGATTGAGTACATTGTCGCCAAACCTCAAATGAAGAAGTATATAGAATATACGAGTGAAATTTACGGAATTTATCTAAAATATATAGATAAAAACGATATTCACGTCTATTCTATAGATGAAAGTTTCATCGACGCGACAGATTATCTTAAGTTATACAAGACAAGGGCGAAAGATTTTGCCTTGAAATTGATGGGCGAGATACGTCAAAAGACAGGCGTACCGTGTAGCTGTGGTATTGGTAGCAATATGTATCTAGCAAAGATAGCCCTTGATATCACAGCAAAGCATAGCCCGGACTTCATAGGCTGGCTGGATGAAGAGAAGTATAAGCGGGAGCTATGGCACCACCAGCCAATCACAGATTTTTGGCAGATATCGGTAGGCACAAGAGATAGGCTTGCAAAACATAATATTTTTGATATGTATGACCTTGCAAATGCCAATGAAGATATGCTTTACAAGGAGTTTGGAGTAAACGCCGAGCTTTTGATTGACCACTCTCGCGGAAAGGAGAGTTGCACAATAAGTGACATAAAGAGTTATAAAACCAAGCAAAAATCCATCTCAAATATGCAAATTTTGCCTAAAAACTATAATTATGAGGACGCACTTATCGTGCTAAAGGAGATGTTGCAAGCGGGCTGTTATAGGCTATACAAATTAAAATATGTTACAAGCCTTATTCATATTTATATAGGCTATGGCGACGGTAATGGAAGCGCGAAAGGTAGCAAGCGCATAAATGAGACAACAAATTTGTATGAAATTTTGCTTCCAAACCTTGAAAAGCTTTACAAGGATATTGTAGATAAAAATAGACCTATAAGGAAGATTGGTATTGACTTTTGCTCTCTTCAAGATGCAGAGCAGGAGCAGTATAATTTGTTTACCGACATTGAAAAGGTCAAAAAAAAGAAGAGGCTAGTTGAAAGCATACTGACTCTTCAAGATAAGTATGGTAAGAATACAATCTTGAAAGGTATTGATTTTAGAGAAAATGCCACACAAATTGAGCGAAATAAATTGATAGGAGGGCATAGCAGTGGAGAGGACTAAGATGTCAAGGCAGGAGCGCGCGAAACAGTTTATGCCTTTTGACGCATTAAAAGGCTTGCATCAGGCGCTTCAAATGAAGGAGTATGAACACGAACGCACACAAAAAGGTGATATAGATGAAGAAACTATTGAAAAAATGACAAAAATACTATCAAATTTAACTAAAAATGATAAAATTAAGGTTAAATATTACTATGATGGTCATTATTTTGAGGTCACTGGTAGCGGGAAAGTATTGTTAGCCGAAAATGCACTCTTGATTGAAGGCAAACAAATTTATTTAGATGATATAATGGATATTGATTTGTTAAAATAGGTCATAAAAATCAATAATTTATGCCATTTTTAAGAAAAAATAACAAAAAGTTTTGAAAATTATTGTTTTTGTGTTATAATATTTGCATTAAATAAGGAGGAAATTATGGATAGAACATTGAGATTAACAGGAAGAGGCGAGGCAGGCAAAGCGCCAGATAGAATTGAGATTGCCCTGACAGTAAAAGGCGAGAATAAAGACTATCAAAAGGCGATGGAAGAGTGCGACAAGCTTGTAGTCAGCCTAAAGAAAAATCTAGTTGGCGGGGGATTTAAGGAAGAGGATATAAAGACCACCGACTTTAGAGTTGGCACAATCAATAAATATGTTGAGGGGATAAAGACGAGAAAGTATGTTTTTGATAGATATGAAATAAATCATTCTCTTGAGATTGCCTTTGATTTTGATAGAAAAAATCTAGCAAAGTGCGTCGATATTTTGACAGATTCCTTAGCAGAGCCAACCTTTACAATCAACTTTGCAGTCAAAGATAGTGATGAACTTAAAAATAACGCGCTTACGCAAGCGGTTGAAGACGCAAAGGCAAAGGCAGAAGTTCTTGCAAAGAGCGCGGGCGTAAAACTTGGCGAGATAGTTTTAATAGACCATAGTTTTCAGCAAATCAACGTCTATAGACCAAGAGCTTTCAATGCAAGCTACGAGGGCGCGTTTATGGCAAAGATGGAAAGCGCAAGTATGGATAGCATCAACGTTCAAGACATAAAGGTTCAAGCAAATGTGACAATGGAATGGGAGATAAAGTAACTTTTACTAGAAAGTTTTGATAAAATAATTCAAAAAAAGTCAAAAAATGATTGGTTTTTATTTTCTTATTTGCTATAATAAAACTAGGAGGGTAATATGGCAGCAATAGGAAAAGATTATTTTGGTTGGGGAAGAGTGCTAAGCATCATCTTGGCTATCATTCCAGTAACAGCTTTCATCCTTGGTTTTGTAACAAGACTTATGGAAGGAAAGATTGTTGCAGCAATTTTGCGTTTAATCTTAGGCTGGAACATCATTTGGCTCATCGACCTTGTGCTTATGATTGTTAATGGTCGAATTATGAGATTGCTCAATATTTAGATAAAAAGGTGCCTGTTTAAGGCATTTTTTTATTTATAGAACAAAAAGTATTAAAAATGGTTGACTAATAAGAAAAAATGTTTATAATAATATAGGTAACACAATAAATTTGTGATTATTTTTTGCGTTATTATGCAAATTGATTAGGGGAATTATGAATAGTTTACTTTGTAATTGGTTTGATGATTGGGGATTTAAAATTATTGACGGTCTGGGACAAACAGGACTTATCATATTTATAGTTGTGTTTGCGGTGCTAATCTGTTTTACACTTTACAATATTTTTTTAGCTCAAATTTTCAAACCTAGAGCAGATAGAAAATTTAAGATTAAATGGGTGCAAATAATCTTTACAGTAATCTTAGTACTGTTTACAATTTGGTTCTGCACATTACTAAACAAGATATAAAGGAGTTTTAACTTATGGATTCAAATCTTACTAATGACTTTTGGGCGGACGCGCTTCCTATAATCAGATATGTTTTATTTGGTATTATTATTGCTTGTGCGATTGTATTAATCATCACAGCGCTTATGCAATCTAATGACTCATCAAAAAGTCTTGACGCCTTCACTGGTGCATCACAAGAAAGTTATTATTCAAAGAACAAAGGTGCATCGCGTGATAGTATTTTAAAGAGAATAACTATAGCAATGGCAGTTATTATCTTTGTATGTATTATTCTTTTCTTTGTAACACAGATTTTCATCTCAAGAGGCACTGGGGCTTAATAGATGCAGATAAAAAAGATAATTTTAGATATTTTATCAAAAGATAGTTTGACTTACAAAAAGCCAGACAATCTTTTTTATTTTATAGCAAACACCTATAATCTCGATGTTAACAGCGTAAAAGCTGAGTTTAAAAAGCTTGAAAAGAGTGGGGATATTTTCGAAGAGAAAAAAGGTCATTTTATAGCAGTTCCGTCTCAAAATTATGTTAAAGGCACCTTTAGAGGCAATGCTAAAGGCTTTGGTTTTTGTGAGATAGACAATTCCGAAAGCGAAGACATCTTTATCCCAGCAAATAGCCAAAATGGCGCTATTGATGGTGACAAGGTTATCGTCAAGATTATCTCGACAAGTGAAGAGGGTAGTGACGGACAGGTTGTCAAGATTGTGAAGGCAGTTGAGAAACTTGCTGGCGTTATAGAGAAAAAGGGCTCTAACTTTTTTGTAGAGCCTGACAACAATCACATACCATATAAGATTAGGTTGACTAAAGGCGGACTGCGAGCAAGAGAAAATGATAGAGTTGTTATAAGGCTTGTCAGACACAATGGCACATTTAGCGGCGTTGTTGACGAAGTGCTTGGCAAAAGCGACGATGTCAAGGCTTGCGAGCTTGCAATTATCCGCGACTATGGACTTTACGAGACCTTTCCACAAGATGTGCTTGAAGAGGTCAAAAAGCTTCCTATGCAGGTTTTGCCATCACAAAAACAAGGCAGGCTTGACCTCACAGATAAGGTGACTTTTACAATAGACGGACTTGACGCAAAGGACCTAGACGACGCGGTTTCTATTGAAAAGACTATAGACGGCTATATACTTGGCGTACATATTGCCGACGTTGGCGAATACGTAAAATACAACACTTTAGTCGATAATGAGGCGTTCAATAGAGGCACTAGCGTCTACTTTCCAACCTCTGTTCTTCCAATGCTTCCTAAGGAGCTGTCAAACGGCATCTGCTCACTCAATGAGGGCGTAGAAAGATTGACTCTATCTTGCATTATGACTTTGGACAAGAATGCAAATGTGGTTTCGCATAAAATTTGTGAAAGCGTCATAAAAAGCAAGGCAAGACTAAATTACACCGATGTATATAAGGTGCTATGCGGTCAAAAGGCTGACGACAAGACTGAAAGCGTAAAAGAAGAGCTTTTGATGATGCTCGAGGTATCCAAAAAACTTCAAGAGAAGAAAGAAAAAGCAGGCTCTCTTGACTTTGAAGTGCCAGAAGTTCAATTTGTTTTTGATGAAAATGGAATGGCAGTTGACTTTGAAAGACGAGAACGAAATGACGCGCACAGACTTATCGAGGACTTTATGGTGCTTGCAAACCAAACGGTAGCAAAAGAGTACTGCGATAATGACATACCTTTTGTATACCGCGTTCACGAAAGCCCAAGAAAAGAAAAGGTTGAAGCTGTTTTGGAATATTTAAAAGGCATAGGCGTCAAAGCGCCTTCAATTCCGCAAGATATTACTCCAGCGTATTATCAAGAACTTATCAAACTATGCTCAAATCAGCCATATACAGAAACGGTCAACAAGGTGATTTTGCGCTCAATGCAAAAGGCAAGATACACAAATCAATGTCTTGGTCACTTTGGACTTGCATTGAAATACTATTGTCACTTCACTTCGCCAATAAGGCGTTATCCAGACCTGACAATTCATAGAATAATCAAGGAGAACATTCATAAAGGCATTAAAGGCGAGCGCATTGCCGAACTTGAAGACTTCACCTTTGAGTCTGGTGAGCAGTCAAGCTTGACCGAAAAGAACGCCGACAAATGTGAAAGGGATGTTGATGACCTGTGGAAAGCCTATCTTGTACGCGACCGCATCGGCGAAGAGTTTGAGGGCGTCGTTTCCTCTGTTACAAACTTTGGCGTATTTGTAGAACTTCCAAACACGATTGAGGGTATGATTAAGGTTGAAGACCTGCCAGATAGCGGATTTTTGCTGTTTGAAAAACAACTTAAACTTAAAGGTCAAAAGATGTCAATTGGCGTTGGAGATAAGGTCATTGTCAAACTTTTGGCGTCAAACATCTACACAAGAAAGATTGACTTCGGCTTTGTAAGATTTGTTTAAGATAAGACTTTTACTAAAGACTAAAAATTTAGTAAAAGTTTTTTTATCGAAGAAAAGTTTGTTACAAAGAATTTAAAAATATCTTTAAATTTAGTATGAAAATATTGTTTAATTATATAT
>CAMLSW010000036.1 GCA_946484195.1 uncultured Clostridia bacterium | reverse complement strand
GAAGCCGAACCAAGCACAACTTTAGTTGTATTTGAGTGAGGCTGATGTTTATACACACTATGTGATGGGCGGGCAAAGCACGCAAATTCGTTAGAATTTATAAAATTTTATGACAATAAAATTTTAGCATCACATAGTTTATATTATATTATCAAAATTTTTATATATCTATATTGTTTTATCATAATTATTTGTATATTTTTATTGTAAATTCTTATATTTTTCAATATATTAATAACTATTTTATTTTTATACTTATTTAATCAATAAACTTTAATTTTTTAATAACTATTTATATTTATAAATTTTAATCTTTTTATTTAATTACGCCCCAATGTTTAAGGGTTGCGAATATTTTTTGGATAGTCCCCACTTTGTTTGCATTTAGCTATTTACAAAGCGGGGTTTTTGTGTTATCCTTAAAGGCGATAGGAGTTTATTGTGGACAAAAGAAAAAATCCAAAGATTGATTTATGGTATTATCCTCTTCCTAAAGCGCTCTCAAAAGAGGAAAACGATGCATTAATAGCCGAGTATTTAAACGCTCAAAGTGACGAGGAAAAGTTAAGAATAAGAAATGAAATTGTAGAGGGCAATCTTCGCTTTGTTGCCTATTTTATCAATATGAATTGTCATAGATATGTAGAGATTGCTAAAAGAAAGTCGGCAAGTGAGGACCTTATGCAAGTAGGTGCGGTCGCATTAATGAATGCTATAAAGAACTTTGACCCTTCCTATTCATATGCATTTACCACCTATCTTGGCAGGGCGATTTTCAGAGAGGTGCGTGAGTATGTTTGTGATTTACATTCTTTAAAAGACGAAGAGAGTTTTGAAGGCATAATGAGCACTGAAGAAGGCAGGGATGAGATAGAGAAAATTGAAGACTATATACCTTATGAGGAGCTTGCTGGCTATAGATATGACAAAGACTTTATACTCAACAAGATTTTACCGCAAATAAACAAACGAAATGCCGATATTTTTGTTGACTACTACTTTAATGGAAAGTCTATGCAGGATATTGGCAAGGAGAGGAGTTTGTCTCGCGAAGGGGTCAGCCAGATAGTTGAAAAGACAAAAAATCAAGTGGTGGCTCTTTATAATTATGGAAACAACTTTGAGACGCTTGTTGAGACAAACTTTTATGGACCAAGAATTAAAAAGAAGTACCAAAACAATAAAGTCTTAATTGAAAAATATGGTACATCATTTTTAAAGGAATACTTCATCTACAAGTTATCCAAGAATCAACGTAAAGTTTTTGAGTATGCGGTTTTGAACTACAAAGGAGAGAGCACTGAACAAATGGCTCAAAAACTTGGATACAATACAAAGAATTTTATCTCATTTTTAGGTAACGCGTATAATGTGCTCGAGGCTTATGGTGACAAGTATTTTGAAGAATACAAAAACTGCGAACCAGTGATAGATGTAAGACATAATTTTTCTAGAGATGAATTTACAAAATACGTTCAGTCAGTGGTAGAAAAGTATGGCGGAAGCGAGTTTCTAGAAAAATATTTTATGCCAGTTTTAAGCGATAAGCAAAAAAAGGTGTTTTACTATGCGGTTTTGCATTATGATGGGCAAAACCTTGCTGAAATTGCAAAAATATGTGATTGCACGTTCGCCTATATTAGACCGGCAGTAAAAAGTATTGTTTCAAAACTTTGCAACACTAATTTAACAGCCCTAGTTAAGAAAATAGACGAAAATATCCCGCTCAATGTCAATTACAATAGAAAAAGAGAAACGCTCAACGAGGTAATAGCCACTAGGGCTAAGATAGATGAGATAGGCAAAGATTTTATAGAAAGATATTTTCTTCCAAGTCTTACGCCACTTCAGAGACGTTTCTTTGAAGATATGTATATTAATAGAATTTACAGCTCTTATGCCGAGTTTGCAAAGGCTATCGGCAAGAAAAACGGCAATGTTGCAACTTTAAAGAAAGAGGTTTTGATTAAATTCAACACCATAAATAAAGAGGAACTTGTAAGAAAACAAAAAGCAGTAGAAGCGAGAAAGAAAAAACTTTCACTTGAAATGCAACACAAGACGTCATCCAAGGCGTACGCAAATTTGAGGTTAAAATATTTAAACGAATATGGCGGGGTCGACTTCTTGATGGAAAATTTCTATCCGAATTTGCCTAAGAATTTGCAAATATTTTTTGAAAATTATCTAGTTAAAGGTTGCTCAAGGAGAGAACTTTTAGAAATTTTCAACAGCAACAATCTAAATTTTGTTGAAAGTACCTCTCAACTAGTAAAACTAAAACTACAAGAGTTTAAACTTTCCTTTTCTGACTTTAAAAGTGCCGTAAAAGACTTTTACTCGCAAAGTCCTAGAATAGAAGAAAGAATCTAAAGCTTATTCACTAAAAAAGTTTATTAAATAAGATGTATTATTCAAATAAAAACTTGTTTAGAAAAAATTTACATAAAAATAATAATTTTGTGTAAAAAATAGCGAAAATTAATTTAAAAATGATGAAATTAATTTTAATATGATTAATTTAAAATTTGCATCAATTGATTGTTGATATAATAGTACAAAAAATCTCTAGATTTAGATATTACCTCTAGAGATTTTTTATTATTAGGTAAAAACACTTCGTAAGTGCTGAAACTAACTAAGCAATAATTTTTCAAGCTCCTTACATCTATTTTCGTCCATATCTGGCACACCTTCAAGCCTGTATTTAATACCAAGGTCCTTGTATTTGTGTACGCCGATTGTCTTATATGGCAAGAGCTCAACTTTCTCAACGTTTTTTATCTTGGAAATAAAATTCTTAAGCTCGAGTATATTCTTCTCGGTGTCATTAAGTCCGGGAACAATGACCTGTCTTAGCCATAGCCTTTTATTTAGACGCTGGCAATCGGACAAGAATTTTTTAAAAAATGTTATGGGCTTGCCGGTGAGCGCCTTGTAATCGTCTGGGGTTACCGCCTTGATGTCAAGAATGACAAGGTCGACAAGGGACAAAATCTCGTCATAGTCGCCAAAGCCTACGCCTGCCGTGTCAAGTGCTGTGTTTATCGATTTTTCTTTGCATAACTTTAAACATTCCTTCAAAAAGTCGGGTTGAAGAAGAGGCTCTCCGCCTGAGAATGTCACCCCACCATTATTGCCAAAATAGCTTTTAAAACGCGATATTTTTTTGATGAGCTTGTCTGCGGTTATTTGAGTACATTTTTTGTTTATATCCCACGTTTCAGGGTTGTGACAGTACTTGCAACGTAGTTGGCACCCCTGCAAAAACACCACATAACGTATCCCTGGTCCGTCGACCAGTCCCATACTTTCTTCACTGTTGATATTACCGATTATTTCCATAGCCATCCTTTTGTGAGTGCTTACTTTAAATATAAAGTGAGTTATCTAAACATTATAATAAATAAGCTATGTAAATATTATAATTGCTTAGCCTATAAAGTCAAGAGAATTTAAGAAACTTTTCCAACCTTAGGTTGGACCATTGTCGTTGAGTGTACCTGCTGTTTAACTTTATCTTGGTCCGGCAACCTTAGTTTGCCAGCCTAGAGGCTGGGCGAAGTGTCGTTTAGTGCTAAAATACCTTGGTCCGCCCGAATTTATTAAAGAAAAAGGGTTTCAATGACACCCAAACTTAGTTTGCATCATTATTGTTTGGTGTACCTTTTATACGACTTTACCTTGGTCCGTCCGAGTTTGTTAAAGGAAAGAGGTGTCAATGACACCCAAACTTAGTTTGCATCATTATCGTTTGGTGTATCTGTTGTTTAACTTTACCTTGGTCCGTCCGAGAAAACTTAAAGAAAAAGGGTGTCAATGACACCCAAGCCCATAAAAAAGCTATTTTATTTGACAATTTTATAAAATAAAGTTAAAATAAAATAACAAGAAATTGTCTTAAAAATGATGGATAATTAGGACTATAAGGTAAAGACTAAACATAGGAGAAAATTATGAAAAGCTTGAGGATGAAACTATTTACAACTATATCAATGTTTGTAGTCGCACTTGCATTACTTATTGTTGGCGTGAGGCGGTAGGTGAAACGCAACACATCAATTTAAGCGGTAACGTTGATTTTACAATATCTGATAATAATTTATACATAAAAGACATTCGCTTTAGAGATGCAGGCTCGTCGGAACAAGGCACAACGATAGATAACTTCATCCCAGGTTTTGTAAAGAGCTCGTTTGAATTAAATTTAGGCTCTTTTGATGTAGATTCTGATTTTGATTTAATAATAGATGTTGTAAACACCACCACAACAATATATGAAGTTGATACTAGCTTTGATATATCAAATGGCACAGTTATTGCAAGCGGAAGAATTGAAGGTGATGGAGTGCCACTAACAGAAGTTGCAACTGCCGACATATCAGGACAGATAATTTTAAATGTAACGATAACCTCTGCAGGCATAGTTGACTTAGACCAAGTCGATATACCGCTGACTGAGTACATTCCACAGGTCTATGATTATTTCACCTTTAAAGTAAATTATGATGGAAAGACAGTGACACTTACAGCTTTTGACCAAAGCAAAGCCAATACAACCGATATAGTCATACCAGCAAAGGTAGATTTAGTTGATGGTGTTTGGCAGGATGGTAACACCTACACAGTTACAGTAATAGCTGATGGAGGTTCTAATACTGGAGTGTTTGAGGATAGTGGGATAACAAGCGTAACATTTCCGTCAAGTTTAACAAGTATAGGAGGCTCTGCATTCTCTTATTGCGATGGGCTTACAAGTTTAACTTTGCCATCGAGTTTAAAAAGTATAGAGCATTCTGCATTCTATTCTTGCAGTGGACTTACAGGAGAGTTAAACTTAGGAGAATGTACAAATTTAACAAGTATAGGGATTTATGCATTCGATTATTGCAGTAAACTTACAAGTATCAGTTTACCATCAAGTTTAACAAGTATAGGAAGCTTTGCATTCGAGCGTTGCAGTGGACTTACAGGTACAGTAACAATTCCGGCAAGTGTTACTTCAATAGGAGACAATCCATTTGCTGATTGTAGCAATCTAGAGGGAATAGCAGTAGAAGAAGGCAATAGTGGATATTATATAGAAGGAAATTGTTTAATAGAAAGCTCAACTAAAACTTTAATAACAGGTTTTAATAATTCAACTATACCAAGTGACATTAAAATAATAGGAGATTGGGCATTCTATGATTGCAGTGGACTTACAGGAGAGTTAAACTTAGGAGGATGTACAAGTTTAACAAGTATAGGAAGTTATGCATTCTCTTATTGCGATGGGCTTACAAGTTTAACTTTGCCATCGAGTTTACAAAATATAGGAAAATATGCTTTTTCTATTTGCAACAATATTGAAATGCTAGAGTATCAAGGCACGTTAGAGCAGTATCTATCAATTGATATGGACACTAATTGGATGAATGATAAGTCTCATACATTTATTTTAAATGGAGCGGAGATTACTAGTTTGGTAGTGCCAGAAGGTATAACAGAAATTCCTGCAGATGCTTTTTATGGCTGTACTGATATTCAGAATCTAACCTTACCATCAAGCCTAGAAACGATTGGATATGAAGCATTCTCTAATTGCAGTGGACTTACAAGTGTAGATTTAAGCGGATGTACAAGTTTAACAAGTATAGGTGAAGATGCATTTTCTTATTGCAGTGGACTTACAAGTTTAACTTTGCCATCGAGTTTAACAAGTATAGAAGATGGGGTATTTAATAATTGTGACTCAATTACTAAGCTAGAGTATCTAGGAACATTGGAACAGTGGCTTGCAATTAATATGGGCAGTTTATGGATTGATGACACATCACATTCATTGGTAATAAATGGAGAAAGCCTCAGAAATTTAGTGGTGCCAGATGGTATAACGACTATCCCACAATGTGCGTTTTATGGGTGTAGTTTTTCAAATATATCTTTACCATCATCTTTACAAAGTATAGAAAACAGTGTATTCAATTATTGTAGTTATTCAACATTTGAGTTTCGAGGCACAATAGAACAGTGGCTTTTAATTGAAATAGGTGATAATATGACTAATGACCTTACTCATACATTTATTGCAAATGGAGAGGAAATTACAAATTTAGTGATACCTGAAGGAATAACGATTATATCAAATTATGCATTCACTGGTTGTACGAATATTACAAATATAACAATGCCATCAACTTTGCAAAGTATCGACTATTGGGCGTTTGCTTATTGTAGGGGAATTACAAATATAGATTTTAGCGCTTGTGAAAATTTAAAAACGATTGAGAATAGTGCGTTTGTCGCTTGCAGTGATCAACTTTCATCTTTAGATTTAAGTAACTGCAAAAATCTAACAAACATAGGAATGCGAGCATTTGAAGGATGCTATGCTCTTACGGATGTAAACTTAATTGGCTGTGCAAATTTAATAAGTATAGATAGATATGCATTCTCTAATTGCCGTGGACTTATAAATGTTAATTTAAGCGGATGTACAAATTTAACAAGTATAGGAAGTGATGCATTCTTTTATTGCATTGCTTTAAAGTCAGTTGTTTTTCCTGAAGGTTCAACTGGGTGGTATGTGACACAAGAAGAAACTGCAACAAGTGGGACTCCTGTTGATGTAACAAACGCAAGCACTAACGCAAGCAATCTTACTGGGCAGTATCGCACTTACTACTGGAAACGCGGATAAAAGTCACAAAACATAGGATAAGCTTGTATTATAAAAACTTCTGTAATTTTTTCACAGAAGTCTTTTAATGTTAAAAGTATATAAACTTATAAAACCACATTTAGTTAAAATTTGTATTTCCCATCTCTAAGTCGCGCTAGCGTCGCAAACTACGCTCAGACTAAGTTGCAACAGCAACTTTAGCGATATCGCTTGTTTGCTTATCACCCCACAGATTATACAATCTGCGGGGAACCCCGACCTTATCCCCACAAACCCTACGATTTTCGGGGAACCCCACAAAGTAAGGTGTTGCCTAGGCAGAAGCACAGAATAAAAAAAATACAAACTATTTGTTTCATTATAAATAGCTTGTACTTTCATCTCAAAGTCGCGCGATAGTTCGCAGCTTTGCGAGAATTCACGTTTGGCGCGAAACTCACCCCAAAAATTTGTCAATTTTCGGGGAACCCCGAAAAAGAAAATTTTGAGTGATACCGTGTTGTTTCATATAAAATCTCTTTAAAGGAAAAATTAAACTTTTCATCTCTAAGTCGCGCTAAATTCGCAGTGGAACGAGAATTTACGTTTGGCGCGGTAAGAGAAAGAGCGCCCCCGCCTATTACGTTTCGTGCTTGCACGAAACTAGGCAGAAGCGCAGGGTTTGATATTTAACTATTTAATAGGTTTTATTATGTAAAGATTGTATTATCCATCTTTAAGTCGCGCAAAATGCGTAAGCATTTTCGTTTGGCGCGATATTCATAACAAAAAACAAATATTTAATCATAACTTTTTCGGTTAGATGACAGGGAAATTCGAACCGCGTGGCGAAATATACTCAAATTTTAAATACATAAGTCGCGACTGATTGCTTTAGCAATCACGTTTGGTCGCGAAAGAGAAAAAACAAGCGCCCCCGCCTATTACGTTTCGTGCTTGCACGAAACTAGGCAGAAGCGCAGTTTTTTCTCTGTGGTAGCAGCAACTGGGATCGAACCAGTGACCTCAAGAGTATGAATCTTGCGCTCTAGCCACCTGAGCTATGCTGCCATAAAATTTGTTTAAATTTATGTAACTTTTTTATTGTTACTAGGCAATTATAATAAAATCCTATCATTTTGTCAAGAGAAAAACGATATTTTTCCTTTTATATTTATTAAAGCGCTTGTAAAACCTTTTATCTTGTCTAAAATATATGCTATAATTAAATGTAAATGATGAACCTAAGTATTTTAAATGCATTTTAAACAAGTATCTATAGTTTTACCTTGCGCTTATAGATAAGCAAATTAATGTTTTGCTTTCAAATCTATAACTAGTCAAATCATATCAAATGCAAAACAGTTTTTATAGGAATAGTCAACGAGGCTTAAATTTTGTTTTATTAAAAAACCGAGTGTTAGAAATTTTTATAAGGAGAAAGTAATGATACATTCAATGGCGGGCGGAGAGCTGAACATTCACAACAAATTTGATTATGCAAAGGCTAAGATTTTGGAAGGAGATAATGCCGACAGCGTTATGTGGTTTATCTCAACTTTTAGTGCGCTGAAGGTGGGTGATAAAGTGCTTGTGCCTATTGGTTACACTCAAGTCAAAGGCGAAGTTGTGCGAATTGATAAGGCGGTCGACGAGTACTCCTTTCCTATTCCGCGAAAGCGATTAAAGGAGATAATTAAGATATTGCAAGAGTGAGGTGGCGATGAGCAAGGGTGCTTGTTACAGTTATAATTCAAAAATCAAATATTTTATCAAATTATCAAATTATTTATAGTTAGCTGAAATTGCAATCGCGAGCGGTTAAGGGGAAGAAAATGAAAAAGTTAGAAAAGATGCTTTATGAGTGCCAAATTGGTATGTACACAGACGAGCTTATAAAGCTAAAAAGCGGATTTATCGTATATTCAAAGTATGTAGAAGATAAAAGCTGGAACTATTTTACCTGCTTTAAGGCTTTTTCAAGGCGGAGTTTCTTAAAACTTTGGGAGCAGGCGAAAGACAAATTTTTGGAGCTAAACAGAAAGCCATACATTGCCTTGTCGCCCACAACTAGGCTAGCTTTTGGCGCTAAAAGATATTTTGATGAGCATTTCGAGCTAGAGGAGCGCGTCACGGTGATGCTATGCAGAGGGTTTGATAAAAAGTTTGACTTTGACAGCGACTACACCTTTAAAAGAATAGATAACAACCTTGAAAAAGAGGTGTTTATTAATACCTTCATCACCTCAAAAACGCAAGTGTTGCCGGGTGACACGTACGATAAACTGCCAAGTTATTATTTTGATGCGCTGAGAGCCTCATTTGAACATAGCGGAGAGTGGGAGTTTATTCATTACTTAAGTTACTATAAATCTGAACCAATCGGAATGGTATCGGTATGCAAAAAGGGCGAGTATGCCGGTCTTTATGGTGGCGGAACATACGCAAAGTTTAGAGGCAAGGGCGTGTTTACAAATCTTTTAAACTTTATCTCACAACAACTTCAAAAGGAAGGGGTAAAATACTTTTTTGGCATAACTGAAAAGGACTCTAAGAATGAAAGATACTACAATAAACTTGGCTGGAATGAGGCCTTTGAGATAGATATGTACTATGAGCAATAAATCACCATTTGACAAAATGCACTTAGGGTGGTAAAATTAACTTGAGATAAAGGTGAGATAGATATGGTATTTGTTAAAGTTGATAAAAATAACTGTGAGCTTGATATAAAGTTGCAGGCGGAGTTATTCCCTGTCGAGCATTCGCCAAAGCAGGTGTACGAGGGAATTGAGACCGGCAATCCTGTAAATTATATTGTTTACTTAAAAGGAATGCCTATTGGGATAACAGGGTATTACTTTGACGAAAAGCTTCCTGACCACGTATTTATAAATTGGTTTGGTGTGCTTAAAGAGTATAGAGGCAAAGGTTACGGCTCGCGAATAATAAAATGGCTTATCAATAAATGCAAGAGTCTGCCTGTCAAATATATTACCACATACACCGACAAACTTGTAAATGCCGAGTCTGTCGGGCTTTACAAAAAGCTCGGATTTTCTGTGCTTGATTATGACAATAGTGAAGACATTGCAAAGTATACCCAAATGGGTATTAAAGATAACTATGTTGCTTGTTGCAAAAAATTAAAAGAGTGTGAAGATATAGAGTTTCAAAAACTTTACCTTAAAATATCTGATGATTTGCTTGAAATGGAAAATGATTAGATGCAATAATGTGAATTAAAAATAAGACGCAAAGTTTTTATAATAAAAAATAGTGGCTTTTAACTTTTGTTAGTTAATATTACCACTATTTTTTGTGTTAATTTGAAGATTATTAATTAAACTAGACTAAATGATAAGTATTGCAAAGCCGTTAAAGGCAAAGATTGCAAGGAAGCCTAACCCCATACCAAGCAAGGCGTATCCGATGAACATCAGGGTGTTTAAAAAGGCGGTTTTGGCGTTTCTGCAGGTGGCAATATAGCAGTATGCAAAGATTGCGCCAAATACAAAGCCGATAAGTCCAAAGAGTGATGTTAGGGCGAGTATCAAAATTGTAAAAACTATTTCATATGCATAGAGTCCGCGGTAAAGCTCTACACTGCCTCCAAATATCGACATCTTTTGCCCGCGCAGTACATTGCCCTCAACTTTAAGGACCTCTTCGCCCACTTTGAAGGTCTTATTATCCAAACTTTCGATGCGCTCATCGTCATAGGTGATGGTTTTCTTGCCTGTAAAAAAGTTTTCGCTATACACAAGCTCTTTATTGCGTGTCTTGTCATTATTGATTGTTTTTTTCATATTTAACTCCTTTTAAATCTTAATTTTTATAAATTTCATATATGGTGCTATTATTAATTATATACAACTTATCATTATAAACAAAGTGGGAATATCCTTTTATAAATGCATCAACCTCTCTAAGATAAATTGGTGGTAAGGATTGGTCATAGTAGATTAAGTTTGCAAAGTTTGCATAGCTATCACTGCTTGCTAAGATTAAGCCATCATATAAAAGTGAAATATATGGTGATGAAGGTATGCCAGAAACTTCAATTATCTGTGCCTTAGCAGGATTAGAGGCGTTTGCAACAAGAACATTGTCAAAGCCAAGGATATCTTTGCGCTCGTCATAATAGACGTGATTTGTGCTAGAAATATAATAATACTTCAAGGTGTACGCCCGATTAAGAGTGCCATTATATGCGTACGCAAGCAGGCTATTTTCATACTTTACCCAGATATAGTCGCCACACTGCAACAATATTTCTTTCCCATCAATTTCGCCATACTGTCCGGATTTAATATTGGTGTAATAGAGGGTTGTTGGCATAAAGGCTTCTGAGTCTTCAAAGTAGCAATTAAAATACTTGTCAATATACATTATGGTTCTATCATTATTAATGGATATTTTAGTATACTGTTCTGGGCTATCAGAGTCCAAATCAAGACATCTAGCATAATTATGATATTCATTTACTGTTATAACATAATTGTCTCTTGCATAAAAGGAATTAATTGTGTAAAGCTCTTTTACCTCAAGTGTGTCCAGGTTTATTAAATATAGGCATAGATTATATGGATATGAATTATAACTTGCAAGAGCAAGATAGTTTTTATACAAATGACAGTAATGAGGGTTTGCGAGACAAAATGCTGAACCAACCTCTAATTCCCATTCATCAAGCGAGATGAATTGTGTTTTCTGCGTAGCTTTATCATAGACATAGATATTTGTTAGTATGTCAGTAGTTGTCTGACTAAATCTTGGCGAAGTTGTGTAAACAATTTTCTCGCCACCAATTACAACATCAGTTATACCATTTGTGTTTTCAATGGAGTTTACTGTATAGCCTGGCAAAAGTGAAGATAGGTCGGAAAGATTTACTTTATCTACCGAAGTCCAAGACACACTATCAATATTCTCAACGTGGTTTATTGAGAATGAGGAATCGGTGAGGTTAAAATCAAATGTGCCGACAATTTTATTTGAATCATATTTTATTGTTATTTCAAGCGTTTTAAGCTTTCGTCCTACAACAATCGCCTTACCATTTATCGAATCTGCATCTAAGATAGAGTTATCTATATCAGCAAAAGATTTTTTGTCAATATCAAAATAGAATATAGCGCCCTCTCTTCGTATATTTTTAATAAAATTATCATCTTCTAGGGCTAAAAAGTCTATCATATCTTCATTTTCTTCAAGCTGATAATAACTATATATTTGTTGCAAAGATAATCCGTCAAGGTTTATAAGCTTTTTTCGCTCGCTACTGCTATTTTTTAAATACTCAATGCCATCTTTATATATAATAGTCTTATTGTCTTCCTCGTTATACTCATAATAACTTGCTTTCCCGTCCTCTATCTTTGCCTGAAAAATGAGAGTTGTGCTTGATGTCTCTCGTCCTTGCTTATAAGATTTTGCTGAAAGAGTGATGTCAAAGAAATCTCCGTCAAAGCTGTTTTCACTATACTCGTTTAAAAGCTGTAGGTTTTGCCAGTTAAAGACGGCAGGGACAAGTAAAAAGTGCGAGATTGCCAAAATTCCTATTATAAAAATTATACTTAGCGGTATTAAAGTCCATTTCAGCACTTTATCCTTAGGATACTTCTTTTTAGAAAATTTGGGATAACTATCTTTTGAGCCAGACAAATTTTCTTTGTCTAGCTCTTCGTTATCTTTCTGCAAAAAGTAATTAAAGTCTTTATCAAATATAGTGCAAAGCCTAGCAATGTAGTCAACACTTGGAGTTGCTCTTCCGCTTTCCCATTTGCTGATAAGTTTATCAGAAACGTTTAAAAGCGAGGCAAGCTCTTTTTGAGAAAGTCCTTTTGCTTTGCGCTCCTTTGATATTTTATCTCCGATATTCAATTTGTCCTCCTTAGCCTTATTATATCACGGCGAAATCTTAAAATTCAATTGTTTTTACTCTACATATAGTAGAAAAAGTATACAAAAAGAAAAAAAGTTGGCAGTAAGTATTGCAAATCCAAAAAATCGCGTGATATAATGCCGTCATCTAAGGAGGAATAAATATGAATAAAAACAAAATTGAAGTGGCAGATAATTGCAAACACTATTGCGAAGAGCAGGGATTTAAAAAGGTTGCTGACTCAAGACACATTAGAATTTTCTATCAAAATGAGTACAACACAGATATTGTGGCTGTAATAGTTGAAAAAGCCCAATATGAGAAAATGCCAGAAATTGAGCTTGGCTTTAGATATTTAGGCGACGATAAAAAAGGTTTTGAGTTTCTCGAGATGTTGCCTCAGGTTAAAATAGAGAAAGAAGAGCTGCGTCCAATGATAAGGGTTTTAAATAGACTTGGGTTTAAATCGGTTGCTAACGGAACAATATATTATGATATTTATGAGAAAAATGGCGTTAAAGTTGAAATTAAAGAAACAGGAAGTATTTGTATGTTTAGCTATAATGATGTGGTCAAGGACGAAACTCGAGATAAACTTGCTTTATTAAAATAGAAAAAACACGAGGCTATTAGGTTGGAATTTGCCTAGTAGACTCGTGTTTTTGTTTGGCAATTAAATAATTAATTTTATAAATAAC
>CAMLSW010000035.1 GCA_946484195.1 uncultured Clostridia bacterium | reverse complement strand
AAAGACATCTAAATACTTTTGACCACATTTGTTGCATTTAATTTTTCACTACGTGCTGCATTATGTTTTACAACATAAATAATATATTAGTGCAATCGAAAATTTGTTAAATAAGATAAATCAACATTGTTTGACTGAATGCGACATATATAGACAAGTTATTTTTAGCAAACTTTCTTCAATAAAAATTATAATCTTATTGGAGATGTTATGAAAAGTAAATTAAATCAAGTTGTTTTATTTTTAGGTTATGTGATTTTGTTTTATGTGCTTTCGCTTGCAAATATTTACGGGCAAATATTTCCGTTTGCCTTTGCAATGCTATTTGCGCTCGCCTGGGCGAACCAAAAGGTATATTTGCTTACGCCTGCATATTTTATCGGTCAAATTATAACTTATCACACCTTTCAAGATATAATTATCACCCTTGTTAGCATTCTAACGCTAGTTGTGTCTTACTATATACATATTTTAATCTCAAAACCTATGAAAAAGTATGAGCTGTTCTTGTTTGCCTTTTTGTCGCAGACGGCGTTTGTAGTGTTTGGCGTGCTTGGGGGAGCAAGCCTTGTTTCAATCATTGGTAGCGTAATATTTGGGCTTGCCTTTCTTTATTGCGCGATTACCATATTTGAGCCCATTATTATGCGAGGCTTGTCAAGCAAGTTGACAGTTAGCGAAATGGTGTGCGGGGGAATAATCTTTATAGCAATTGGCGCGGGACTAACTGAGATAAATCTGCCCTTTTCTATATTAAAACTGCTGGTAAGTTTTTCCTTACTTGTGCTTGGGCATTCGTCAAGCATATCTATAACCCTACTTTTTGCAGGCATTATGGGTATAGGGAGTATTTTGCCATCAAACAATCCGGTCTATGTTGCCCCTTTCATAATTTGGGCGCTTGCAATCATAATCTTTAAAGGGCAAAACAAATTTTTATTGCCCTTAGCCCTCATTGCAAGTGAGGCGCTGAATGTCTTCTATTTCAACCTCTACTATGGTTTTACTGTGCTTGAGGTTTTGCCTGCTTTAGTTGCATCGCTTATCTTTTTGTGTCTGCCAAAGGGCTTTTTCAAACAGCTTTCAGTGCTTTTATCTACGCGCAATGAGAGGCTTGCTGTTAAGAGTGTAGTCAACAGAAATAGAGAACTTTTGGGGCGAAGGCTATCAAGTCTTGGCGAGGTTTTTTGTGATATCAATGAGGTCTTTAAAAAGCTTATCAAGAAGGAAATGAGCGAGGAAGAAGTTAAAGATATGCTCTATGAAGAGCTTAAAGACTGCATTTGCAAGGGCTGTAGCGAGCAAAAACATTGTCATCGCACTTTTGGTGAGGATACAAAAAAGATTTTTAAAGAGCTGATTTCTATAGCCTTTGAGCGTGGAAAGATAACCCTTTTAGACCTGCCGAGTTACCTTTCGTCGAGGTGTGGCAAGGCGGGGCAATTAATTGGCGAGATTAACACGCTGACAAGTCAATATAAATCCTATCGCACGCTTGTTGGCAATGTTGACACGAGCAAGATGCTCATCTCTGACCAGCTTAGTGGTATGTCTGGAATTATGAAAAATTTGGCAAGCGAGGTGGACAGTCTTGTGAGTTTTGACTCCTCGCGCGAAAACAAAATTATTGATGAGCTTGCCTCTAACAATATAATTTGCACCGATGCTGTGGTGTATGAAAAGGGTGCGCGTTCGACGCTTGCCTCATTGATTGTGCGAGAAGAGGACAAAAATAAACTCAAATTGTCGCAAATAGTGTCCAAAATTTGTGGTGGCAAGATGGCGGTCTATGATGTTTATCCGACTGAGCGGGCGGGGCTTATCAATGTCAACCTTAAAACTGCGCCAATGTTTGATTGCGTATTTGGGCTTGCCTGTCAGCCTAAGAGTGGCGGAGGCGTTTCGGGAGACAGCCACGCGATTGAGAGACTTGATGGGGATAGGTTTTTGTTTGCCATATGTGATGGTATGGGAAGTGGTGAGGGTGCCAGTGAAAAATCACAGACGGCGGTCGGGCTAGTCGAAAACTTTTACAAGGCTGGCTTTGACAATGACATCATCCTTTCATCGGTAAACAAGCTTTTAAATCTCGAGAGAGACGACATATTCTCGAGCATTGATATTGCTGTCGTTGATTTGAAGAACGGTATAGCCGACTTTGTCAAGATGGGCGCATCAACCTCGTACATTCGCGGGCAGGAGGCGTGCAAGATTATTGAGTGTAATGCCCTGCCAGTTGGTATTTTGCAGGATGTCAAGGCGTTTACCAAGAAGGTTGTGCTTAACGAAAAGGATTTGATTGTGCTATGTTCGGATGGTGTCAATGACACATTTGGCAGTGACAGTCAGATGAGGGATTTCTTGTTGACCATTAAAACAGCAAATCCGCAAGAGTTTGCTGACGAGATTTTGAAGAAGGCGCTTGCCAACAATAACGGCTATGCGGTTGACGATATGACCGTGCTTGTTGTAAAAATCTTCTAACCCCAAACTTAGTTTGGATCAGTATCGTTTGGTGTATCTGTTATTTGGTTTTACCTTGGTCCATCAAAGCTTGTACGCTGGGCGCCAGCATTATGCTGGACAAGTATCGTTTGTTTTGCCTGTTATTTGGTTTTACCTTGGTCCGCCCAAACTGTAGTTTGGATCACTATCGTTGAGTGTGACTGTTGTTTTATTGTACCTTGGTCCGCCAAACTTAGTTTGGATCAGTATCGGCAAACTTAGTTTGCATCAGCATCGTTTGACGATGAGGTTGCCACATATGGTTATGGAGGAGACTTATTGGGATATCAATGTGATGGTTCAAGTGGAACATATTGTTATGTTTATTGTTTAATTAATATAACAGGAGAAACATCTATTGAATTGGTTCGTGCTTAGATAATAAAATACTTTGGTTTTAACCAAAGTATTTTTTGTATCTTAGTATTTTTTGTATTTTAGTTTTTATTTTCACCCTAGCAAAAAGCCTTGGATGATGGTGTTTTCGGCTTCGGTTTGGGTGAGCCCTAGGGTCATAAGTTTGTTAAGTTCATCGCCGGCTATCTTGCCTATCGCTGCCTCGTGAATAAGTGAGGCGTTGCTATCTATGGCGTCTATCTTAGGCACTGAGACAATGCGGGCATTATCTAATAGTATGCCGTCACACTCGACGTGTCCAAAACAGTGGTTTTTGCCTATGAGGTCTGACTTAAACTCTTGGTAAGAACTATCTCTCGCTACGCTATGACTGACAACCTCAACGCTAGAGCTATCGCCTAGCAGTTCAACCTTAAAGAGGGTCTTTGCTGTCTGACTGTCTGTTGTCAATATATTTTCTTGTATGTGGAGCGAGGCATTTTGATAAAGTTTCGCCTCGGTCTTTCTGATGGTTGAGCTTACGCCTTCAAGCTGAAGGGTCTCCATCTCCATAAAGGAGTTCTCGCGCATAAATATCTTTGTGACTGGGTTTAGGACGCGCTCGCCACTGCCTTCACCTTCGCCAACGTGCTTTTCAACATATTTAACCTTTGCGTTTTTGCCAATGTGGAAGGTGTGGATGCCGTTATGTTCACTTTTATTGCAAGTTTTATTGTGAATTCCACAACCTGCAACAATCAAAACGTCGGCATTTTCACCAATATAGAAGTCGTTATAGACAAGGTCAGTCAGTCCGCCAACGGTGATGATGACGGGTATATGCACACTCTTATTTTTTACATTTGGATTTACAAAGATATCGATACCACTTTTGTCGGTCTTTGGCGAAATCTCTATATCCTTTGTGCTTGTGCGCGTGTCGGTCTGCCCATTTTTCCTAAGGTTGAAAGCGCCAGACGGAATTTTATGCAGGTCGGCAATTTTTTCAAGCAATCTTTGTTCTATCTTATCCATTTTCACCTCTCAATCTGTGGCAGGTGTTGCCCTCTAGTAGAGGATATATCTCTTCAGGCTTGCCCTGCGCTATAAGCTGTCCATTTTTAATTAAGATAATCTCATCGGCAATGTCGAGTATCTTCTTTTGGTGGCTGACGATAATATTACAGTTATTAAGCGATGAAAAAATATTTGTCAAGTTGTCAAAGCTCCAAAGGTCAATTCCTGCTTCTGGCTCATCAAAAATATTGACCTTGGTCTTTCGTGCAAGTACCATTGCAAGCTCAATACGTTTGAGTTCACCGCCCGAAAGTTTGTCATCAAGCGGACGATTTATATAGTCCTTCGCGCAAAGCCCGACAGTGGAGAGATATTCACATAATTTATCAACGTTGTTCTTTTCGCCTGAGGCAATGTCAAGCAAATCCCTCACCTTCAAGCCTTTAAAGGTGACTGGTTGCTGGAAGGCATAGCTTATACCAAGGTTTGCCCGCTCATTGATTGCAAGATTTGTGATATCCTTGCCGTCAAACAAAATCTGTCCATCACTTGCCTTAAGCAAGCCCATAATAAGCTTTACGAGTGTGGACTTGCCACTCCCGTTAGGTCCTGTGATGACATAAATCTTATTATCTTCAAATGTCAAACTGACATTTTTTAATATATCTTTTTGAGCGTCCTTTTCATCGACGTTATAACTTAAATTCTTTATTTCTAACATAGATATATAATAACACGCTAGCGTTTTTTTGTCAATTAAAGGAAGTATTGCAAATTTGATTTTTCTCAATTTTTTATTTTTGCAAGTTTTGCTTAAAAACAAATATTTATCATAATTTAATAAAAAGTGAGAAAATTTAGCGAAAATTTGTTAAAAATAGGCGTTTTTTCGTTAAATTTTATGATTTTTTGTTGTATTTATAAAAATTTAATAAAAATTCTAAAAAGTAAATCATTTAAAATCAATCTTTATTATCAAGTATGTCGTCTATCTTGTCACCATTAAGATAAAACTCATATATAACATTTTCATTGTTTGAGATGGCAAAACAGGTTTTATAGTCTAGCATATAAAAGTAGGAAATCTTGCCGAAATATTGTAGCACCTGCTCGGGCGAGAGTTTGCTTGCGAGGCTGTCGCTAAGCAGCCCTTTGATTGTCTGGCTATCGCCATTTTTTACAGCACATATAAATTGGTAGGGAACGAGCTTTGCAGGATAGATTTGATTTGAGGGCGAAAAGGTTTTGCTTTTGCTCTTTAAGCCATCCTTATCGACAAACAATTCCTCTTCAATATGGTCATATATGCCACCAGAGGATAAAATTTTAAAGCCGTTTTCAACTGTCGTAATCTTATCGCCTGCAAACTGCCTTGCACTGTTATTTTTTATATTGTAACAGATAAGTTGCGAGGATGAGGGAAAGTCTAATATTATATAATCAATATGTTTAAAATTGCCCGAGTGAACTTTGACCGGCTTAGAGTTTAAGAGGATTTGTTTTCTGTGATTTTTAGTTGAAAAAGTTATTGACGAGCCAGAGAGTGCAATTTCGCTATCAATATTGTTGTAACTGAAGTGGAATATGTCGGTGTTTTGGCTGATAAGTCCGTCAATCAAAAATACGAGTATCTTGCCTTGACGCTCTATGACCGAGTAAAATTGATTGTCTTTGTCAGCAAGGTCTATTTTAAAGGCATATCGCTTGGTTTTGCCTGTCGGGTAGACGTCTATCTCTTCGCAGTTGTCAAGCAAGACGCTCTCATTTTGGTCAAGGATAAGCTCTTCATTTTTGGTTTTTATAAGGCACTCGTAAGGCGAGTATATGACAATAGGTTTCATAGTTTAATTTATGAAGAGGGCTGACTAAAAATTACCTTTTGATAGGGCAAGGTTTAAATATTCTTATTTTTAATAAAGTAAATATTTTTTTATAAGATTTTATAAATTATTTTTAAAAACATAAATAAAAATACAAAGTTTATGATTATATATTAAAAAATTAAACAAAAAGTTATCAAAGATAAGAAATCAATTTATATAAATTATTTGTTAATTTAATGTATAAAATCTTCAAGGGCGGTCTAAAATTATGCAAGGAGATAAAGTTATGAAAAATGGTTTATGGGACAATCAAGAGGTAAAGGACCTCTTTAGTGAGATTGAAAAGACAAAACAAAATGGCTTGCCACTTAGAAAGGCATTTATTAT
The DNA here is from genome assembly GCA_946484195.1 of uncultured Clostridia bacterium. Classification (GTDB taxonomy): domain Bacteria; phylum Bacillota; class Clostridia; order Christensenellales; family UBA1242; genus Caccovivens. The sequence goes on along the minus strand of CAMLSW010000035.1, from coordinate 7,324 downwards.
GCACGCACAAAAGTATTCAAGACAGCCTAACTCTGTGCGAAACTATTATTATCACGAAATAGATAATCTTGAGCGTGACGACCAAAGGCTTAAAAAACTTGGTATTGATTTGTCGAAGCACAAAAAGAACACGATACAATATTTTTCTAAGGACGAAGAGGACAGCCTTATGCACAAGATAGATAGGCTTGTCGGCAGTGGTTATTCAGTCAGAAAGGCGTGCTTGACGTTGTCCGATGGCGATGTTGGGCAGATGCTCCGCTATCAAAATAAGTATAGAAACTTTAAAGCCAAAGAAAAACCGGCACCAAAGGATAATATCATTAAGTTTACAAAGAAAAAGGAGAAGATTAGCGAAGGCGAACTTCAAGCGCTCTTTATGGGGCTTGTAAGACTTGTCAAACGCAGTGCCGAGGAAGAGGCAAACGAGCAGTACAAGGCGATAGTTGAGCGGGCAAACGGCGAACTTCGCAAAGCCATCGTTGCGCTCAATAACAAAGAGCGTGAATACAAGGAGCTTAAAGACAGCTTTTTAAAGATTAAAGAGGAAAACTCGAAGCTTGTCAAAGATATGTTTAAACTAAAATGCGACAAGGCGCAAAAACTTAGGGATAAATTTGAAGGGCTTAGTACGATTAAAAATTGACTTTTGGGCTTTAAGCGCTAGGATATTACGATAATATGAAAAATTTATCAAAATAATCGCAAAATTGTATTAAGGTGGGCTTAAAATTCAATTAATTGCACTTTAAAATTTTTATTAAAAATCACAGGCAAATTTTGATTAAAACAAAATCTGCCTTTTTTCTTTATTTTTTCGCCTGTGTATGCTAAAATATATCTATGAGAGTTTGCGCTTTTATTGATAACACCACTTTGGATGCAACTAAGGCGATGATTGACGCTATAGATTATAGCGACTTTTCTGTTATGAACATTGTTGTTGTGCCTGACAGATTTTCTCTGCAGATGGAAAAATTGTTACTTTCAACTTTCAAAAATAAGGCACTATTTAATGTTAAAGTGATGGGACTAACCTCACTTGCAACATATATATTTGATAAACTCGGCAAGAAAATTGAAGTGCTTTCGTCAGGGCAATGCCTGCTTTTGACGCAAAAGGCTATAAACAACGTAAAAGGTCAGTTTACCACCTTTCGAAAGAGCGGAATTAATTTTTGTTTTGAGATTAACAAGATTATATCTCAGCTTAAAAGTTCGGGCGTAGGTTATGATGAGCTGAACGAAAAGGCGGAAGGGCTGAGTGGAGGTAAATATCACGATATAAAGCTTATATATGAGGAGTATCAAAAGCTTATTCAAGGCAAGTTTGATGCAAACGAAAGGCTAAGCCTTCTTATCAGCGACATAGAAAATAGTGACATCTTATCTGGCACCAATTTCTACTTTGCGCAGTTTGATAGTTTTACCGCAGAAGGCTACAACCTCATCAAGACGCTTATCAAGGTGGCAAGAAGTGTCAGCGTCAGCCTTGCCAGCGCTCGAAGCATAGGCAATGATTACATTTATGAAAAGGACATCTTGAAAAAGCTCACCTCTCTTTCAAAGGAGCTTGGCGCGACCATAGAAACGAGCTATCATAAAAGCCTCTTTTCGCCAGAAAAAGAGGCGGTGGTGTGCGGGCTGTATAGTTATCAGCAGAGACCTGCAATTAAAAGTGGCTTTTATAGCGTCTACAGCAGTCAAAATATCTATGAGGAGCTTTCTTCGTGCGCAAAACTTATCCACTATCTTGTGCAGAAAGGGTATAGATACAAGGATATAGCTGTTGCCTGCGACCTAAAGCACCAGGACAAGATAGAAAACATCTTTGAAAAGTTTGACTTGCCTTGCTTTATAGATAGCGCGGTGACAGCCGACCAAACACTGCTTGCAAGATGTGTGCTTGGCTTTTTGGATACCATCAATCTTTCCTATTCAAATGCCTCCTTGCAGTCCCTTGCTACGAATAGCCTCTTGGATGTTGGTAGCGAAAACATTGAATTCATACAAAAGTATAACATCGATAGCAAATACAAGTACAAAAAATATCTGTCTAAAGTTTTTGCATATGACAATTTTCTTGGCAAACTTGAAAAGTGCAAAACAGCACAGGATTATAAGGAAGTTTTGATATCACTTCTTGATAAGATAAAAGAGAATTTTAATAAAATTTCGCTTAGGCTTGAAGAGAAAAGCTACATAAAAGAGAGGGATATAAATAGGCAGAGCGAAGAGATAATTCTTGAAAATCTGTCGCTCATTGCATCTGAGTACCAGGGCGAGATTGAACTAGGCGAGTATATCCGAACGCTAAAACTGCTGTTATCTTTCAAAGAGGTGTCATCGGTGCCAACGCAGGCAGACGGCGTTATGGTCGGAGATGCGAGCGCAAGCTACTACGGTGACTGCAAGGTGCTTGTGGTTTTAGGGTGCGAAGAGCTACCTTTGCAAAGTAGTGACAGCGGGCTACTTAACGACTATGACCTATCGATGAACTTTATCGACAAAAAAATCGAGCCAACTATCAGAATGATTAATAGGCGAAACAGATTTAAACTGTTCAACCTTTTAACTCTTCCAAGCGAAAGGCTGTTTTGCTTTACAAAGCTTTATAATGAAGAGGGCAAAAAAACAGAAATACCAGTCTTTATCGACAGCCTAAATAAAATTTTTGGGCAGAAGGTCATAAGAAGTCAGTCGGTCTTCTCAGGTGGCGGGACAGGGAACCTTCTTATCAAACTTGGTAACCGTGCAAACTTCATAGAGGAGTACTATAAACTGCTGTCGCAAGATAATATTGATAAACTTGGCATAAGCGGACAGTTACCAGCACCAAGGCAAGGGCAGTACTTGCAAGAGGGAGAGCTATTTTTCAAAAATAACAGAATTTCTGTAACCGAACTTGAGACCTATTTTTCTTGTCCGCTTAAGCATTTTGTCAGATATGGCTTAAAGTTAAAAGAGAAGGAGACGAGTGAGTTTGACGCGCGCGACACCGGCAACATCTGTCACCGAGGGGCAGAACTTTTTGTCAAGGAAATTATGGCAAAGGGCAATGAAAACCTCTCTGCCAGCGGATTTATTGACAAAAATTTTGATAGCATCCTTGCTGAGCTTGAGCTTACAGACAAACTTGACAGTGCAAGTGAAAAGAAGTCGCTTGTAGCCTTTTTTAAACATCAGCTTTTCACCGTGCTTAGTGATATTTTAAAGGAGATGAACCTCTCTTCCTTTGCGCCAACAGAGGTTGAGAAAAAACTTGACGGCATCACTATAGATGGGGTGTCACTTCTTGGTAAAATCGATCGCATAGATGAGTGCGGGGATTATTTTAGAATTATCGACTATAAGAGTGGGCGAACTGGCAATATCTTAAAACAACTTTACTATGGAGAGAAACTGCAGTTATTTTTATACCAGCGAATTGTCAAAAATAACTTAAGCAAAATCCCAGCGGGCGTGTTTTACTTCAATGCAAGGCTTGACTACCTCAAATCAAGCGAAGAAAAAGTGCTTTTGAATGGACTTGCAAGTGCCAATGATGAGGTTTTAGAGCTATTAGATAAGGATATAGAGAGTAGGTCAAGCCCTATTGTGTCGCTATATAAAAGTAAGAAGGGCGAGTTTAAAGGCTCGGTAATTGCTAAGGAAAGCTTGGGCGTCTATGAAGATTATGCCTACAGCGTGGCAAAGCAGGGCATAGCCGAAATAAAAGAGGGATATATCGAGCCTAAGCCAAACGAAAACAGCTGTGACCATTGCCAGTTTGCCTCCATCTGCCTTTATGAGAAGCTTGGTGGAGTGAGAGGAGATTTAAAAGTCGGAGAATTTAAGGAAATATTAAAAGATGAAGCCAACAGATGAGCAACAAAAGATACTTGATAACGATAAGAAGAACTTGATAGTTTCAGCTTCGGCAGGAAGCGGAAAGACCTTTATCGTTGTCGAGCAAATCATCAATCTTATATGTAGCGCTGGTGTGCCGATAAGAAGGCTTCTTATTTTAACCTTCACCAAGGCGGCAGCAAGCGAGATGAAAAGCAGACTTTTTAAAGCTATATTAAGTCAGAAAAGCACTCCCTTTTTGCTTGAACAGCTTGACGACATCTCAGTCAGCGACATTTCAACCATTGACGCTTTTTGTGAAAAGATTATAAAGCGCAACATAAATAAACTTAATATTGACGAAAATTTTAGGGTTTTAGATGAAAAAGAGAGTAAAAACCTTAAAATTATCGCCTTTAATCGTGTTTTTGATAAAGCAAGCGAGGACGACTTTGACGAGGTCTACTTTGCGTTCAAACGAAAAGACCAAATTTTTGAATGTCTGCAAAGCTTGCAAAGTTATTTTGATAGCCAGGACGACGAAAGCTTTATAAGTAGCTATAAGGAGCAGTTTGAGCAGAAGTACAATGACAGCCTTAGCTATTTAAACTCTGTCTTAGAGGCGATTAAATTTAAGGCGAGAAAGCAGATAGAAAGTATAAATTATCAAGTTTTGCCAAGCCAGTATCAAGAGTTTTACAGGGCGCTAGATGAGATTTGTAATATCAAATTAAGTGATGACTTTTTTGAAAACTGTTCTCTTATCAACAATATCGTCTTCCCGAGTCTGCCAAGAGTAAAGATTGAAGATGTCTCAGCAAAAGAGGCGCTTGCAGGGGCAAGGGATATTTTAAAGGAAATGCTTGCTTTTACCCTAGAGTATCAAGGTATAACAGAGGGCGACAAAGAGGGTCTTAAGCAAGGAAAACTTGCGAAGAGGCTTATAAATTTATATAAAGACTATCAAGAAACCTACCAACAAATCAAGCAAAATATCGGTGCGCTTGACTTTGCCGACCTTGAAAAGCAGGTGAAAGAGCTACTTAAAAATGACGATGTTTTAAAGTTTTTGCAGGATAGTTATGACTACATTTTCATTGACGAGTATCAGGATACCAACACTTTGCAAGAGGCAATCATAAAACCTATCGCAAAGAAAGGAAACTTTGTGGCAGTTGGCGACCCGAAGCAAGGCATATATGGTTTTAGAAATGCAAGCAAGGAGATTATGCAAAAGGATATTGCTAATTTTGAGGGTAGTGACGACGGGCAGGCGCTATATCTGACCGGCAATTTTAGGTCTGATGACCGACTGCTATCCTTTGTAAACAAGGTGTTTGAAAAGGTGATGACAGAGGAGAGCGCGGGCATTGACTACAAAAAGACATCGCTCTTGAAGGGGCTTGTCAACTTTAAAAAGGACGAGTTTCCGCCGGTGCGAGTTGATGTGGTACTGCCAGAGAAAGAAGAGCGCTACGCTGAGGGCGTTTACAGCGTCAAAAACGACAACATTGACAAGTCATACAAGTATAAAGACGAGGTTATAACTCTTGCAAGCCGAATAGAAGAGTTGCTTGACAGCCAAATATATGACGCAAAGCTTGAACAATTCCGCAAAGTTACAGCGGGCGACATTGCCGTGCTATTTAGAGGGCGCTCACAGCTTATGCAGGAGAGCGTAAGATATCTTCAAGAGAAGGGCTTTTCTTGCATTGCCGACCTTAAGCAATCACTGCTTGATGACGGGCAGGTGCAGGTGCTTTTGAGCCTACTTAAACTTACGCTAAACTTTAAAGATGATATCTCTTTGGTCTCGGTTTTGAGTTCGGCGCTTGGTGGTTTTACCTTTGATGAGCTTGCTAAAATGCGAAAAGAGAGCGATAAAGATTACTTTTGGCAAATTGTCGAAGCAAGCCAAGAACAAAAGGTCATTGAGTTTACAGGGCAGCTAGGAGAATTTAAGTTTGATTGCGCCTCACTTGGTATAACTAGGGCGCTAAACAACTTATTTAACAGCAAAAATTATTATCTTTACATTGACAGCCTGCCAGACAAGAACGTCAAACTTTACCATTTGCAAGAGTTTTTTAAACTTGTAAAACAACTTGGGCAAGACTACGACATAGCATCACTGCTTGAAAAGATTACAAATGTCGATAGTACTAGTTCGGTGCCATCGGCGGTCAATGCGATAACAATCACGACTATTCACGCAACCAAAGGGCTTGAATATCCTATTGTAATACTAGCTGGCGCCGGCGAAAAACTTAAAAAAGTTTACAATAAGTCCTATAACATATCTTCTAAGTTTGGGCTTGGGTGCTATTTATACAACTTTGAAGAGAACATAAGGCTTGTCAGCCCGATATTTCTTGCAAATAAGCACTATCAAAAAAATAGAGAGTTTGTTGACGAGCTTATGATTTTCTATGTTGCGATGACGCGTGGGCAGAACCACCTTTATATTTTGGGTAGTGACAGCGAGAGCAATATTATGAAGGATAAAGAGCTTGCCAAATGTGACAGCTATCTTGATTTTATCTTCTACAGCTTTGGGCAAAACTTTAAAGAGCAGTTTTTGTCTCAAGAAAAGGTGGAAAGTGGAAATTATTGCTTTAGCCTTATCACTTGCGCCGAAGAGTCCTCGGTGCAAACTCCGATTGAGCAAGAAGATTTTAATGAAAAACTTTCACTTGATATAGATAAGGTCTCTTCATACATTGATTTTGCCTATCCTGGCAAGCAGTATTGCAAACTTAGCCTCAAAAACTCAGTGTCAGGGCTCCTTCATTTTGAAGAGGGTGACGAGCTTGGCGCCAGCGAGCGCGAAGAACTGCTTTTAAACCCGGATGACGAAAAGGTGCGTTCTAGGCAAGAGGCGATTGACCGAGGTAATGCCTATCACCTTGCACTTAAGCTTTTAGATTTTGATAAGATTATAGATGAAAAGACATTGGATGAGCAGTTTTCATCAATAAAATCAAGGCTAGAAGGCGAAAAGCTCATAGATAAAGCCATCCTATTAAAAGATATACTGCTTATAAAAAGTGTGGTGAAGGGCAAAATTTTTAAAGAGCGCGAGTTCATAATGCAAAGTTCGCTTAAAGAAATTCTTAACATCGACAGCGATAATGAGGTGATAGTGCAAGGTATAGTCGACCTGTTTTCATTGGGCGATGAGAATGTGCTTATAGATTACAAATTCACATCACTTAGGGACAAAAATAAACTGCTTGAGCGCTACAAGAGGCAACTTGACCTATACCAGCTTGCTCTTACTAAAGCCTTTAATATAAAGATAGATAAAATATATTTATTATCTTTAGGACAAGCAAAGTTGATAGAATATAAAAGATAATATAAACTATGTGATGTTAAAATTTAAACAAGTTAAATTTTAATTTTACTAACGTAAAAACACAATAAATTGTGTTCATCACTTAGTGTGTATAAACATCAGCCTCACCCTTGCAAGCAAGTTCGGCTTCCGATAATA
>CAMLSW010000034.1 GCA_946484195.1 uncultured Clostridia bacterium | reverse complement strand
ACAATTATTGGCTAGGGAATTACTAGTCAATAATTATTTTTTATCTTTAAATTTATTTAAACCCTCAAGCTCAATTATAGTAATATTTGATGCTATTGATTGAAAAAACAATCTCAGCCTTCTTAAATCATCACATTCGTAGACGCTTGCAAAACTTATAGCAAGAGAACACGCAAGTGAAACGAGCTCCGCACCACTTAAATCAAGTTTTTTCTTTTTATCCATATATTTATTTATTCGCAACATTATTAATTTGATATAAAATTAGACATTTTAAAACTTTTATGATAAAATTAATATATGGAAAACGAAAACTTTTTTAATCAAGTTTATGAAGCTGTAAAATTGATACCTAAAGGTAAGGTTAGCACCTATGGTGAGATAGCTAGGTTTTTAGGCAGGCCTCACTACGCAAGACAGGTGGGCTGGGCGCTCCACAAAAACCCTGCCCCTATAAAAGTTCCTTGCCATAGAGTCGTCTTTTCAGATGGAAGTTTATCAAGTGCCTTTGCCTTTGGTGGAGCCAATGAACAGTACCGCCTTCTAGCCGACGAAGGCGTAACCTTTATCGCCGAAAAAGTTGACCTTAAAAAGTGTTTTTATAAGTTGACTTAATGTCTGCATCATAAAGAAATAGAAAAATAATTAATCTTTTTATATCGAAAATTTGAAAGCCGGGCGAGCGGCGTAAGTACCGTTGGCACCAAGCCTCTAGGCTTGCAAACTAAGTTTGGAAAAATTAACTAAAAAACACCTTAAATTGTGCCAAATTTCACTTTTAAGGTGTTTTTGCTTTAAATAAATGTTTTATTTTACATTATCGGAAGCTGAACTTGCTTGCAAGGGTGAGGCTGAGGGTTATTCATACGATGTGATGAACACAATTTGTTAGTTTTTTGCGTTTAGCAAAATTAAAACTTAACTTGTTTAAGTTTTAACATCACATAATATATATTTTTTCAATTTATCCCCGTCTTAACTGCTCGATTGCCTCTAGTTTGTCGTGAGACTTGTATACAAAACTTCCGCTAACTATCATATCTGCGCCAGCCTCAAAAAGCTTTTGTGCAATTTCTGGGTTTACCCCGCCATCAACCTCAATCTTGTATTTGTAGTCGTTCTCTTCTCTTAATTGAGAAAGCGCCTTAACTCTGTCAATGGCACTTGGCATAAACTTCTGCCCGCTTGCCCCAGGCTCAACAGACATTACAAGGATAACATCAAAATCGTGCACGTAAATTTTGACATCTTGCAAATTCGTGCTTGGTTTTATGGCAAGTCCAGCAAGAGCCTTGCCTTTTTTTATCTTTGTAATTGCCTCAATAATGTCATTTTTATCTTTAAATGCCTCATAATGAATGGTAATAATATTTGCGCCAGCTTTTAGATAGTCGTCTAAGCTCTTGAGCGGTTCATCACACATAAGATGAACGTCAAGCATAATCAAACTATGGTCATTGATGTTCTTTAAAAGTTGATGGTCGTATGTTTTATTTTCAACAAAAACACCATCCATAATATCGCAATGCAAAAAGTCGGCATTGCCTTGCATCTCCTTTGCATACTCTGTAATTCTTTGATACTCTTTAATAGGGTCTGTAGAAACAGAAATATAACGATTTTTCATAACATCTCCTTTAGATAATTAATTATTACTAAAATTTACAAACTAGTAGGTTTTCTTAACCAAAATAAGGCAAATTTTATCAATTGTTAATATTTTTTTGCATTTTTAAGCTCTTCTAATATCTTTAAGTAGTTCTCATAGCGCAAGAGTGAAATTTTACCCTTTCTAACCGCCTCAATCACGCCACATTCTCCGCCTTCGTGCAAGCAGGACCTAAACTTGCATTTTGCCCTTGCTTGTAAAAAATCGGGATAGTAGGAAGAAAGTTCTCTTGGCTCAAGGTCGCTTATATAGGACAAATCAAGCATAGAAAAGCCAGCCGTATCGGCAAGATATCCGCCTTTTAGCTTATAGAGCGACACAAGTCGTGTTGTCTGCTTGCCTCTTTCAATCTTTTTAGATAGCCCGTTTGTCTTGGCAAGCTCATCTTGAAAGATTGCATTTATTATAGAAGATTTGCCGACAGCGCTTTGCCCTGCCATTGCGCAAATGCCATCTATCTCATCTTCAACTTCCCTTACATCGCCATTTTTAGCAGAAACTTTGATGGTTTTAACAAATTTACCATAAACACCAGTCACTCTTTCTAAAAATTCGCTATTTGCTATATCATATTTATTTATTATCAGCACCGGCGAAATTGCTTTTAGTGTGCAGTAAATCAAGAGTTTGTCAACAAGCACAAAGTCTGGCTTAGGGCTTGGACTAATCACAATAAAAAGCTTGTCTAGATTTGCAAGTGGTGGACGAATGAGTAAGTTTTTCCTCGGAAGCACCTTTGTAATAACCTCATCAAATTCTACATAGTCGCCAACAAAAACGCCAGAGGTCTTTGTCTTACCGCTAGGTCTTATTTGATACTCTTTTTCGCCACTTTCTATTGTAAAAAGATTGGCATTTTTCTTTAATACAATTCCTTTCATTTTTCTCCAAAAATAAATTTATGATTTGATTTTTTATTAATTAATTATAATTTTCTATAAAATCACTCAAAAAATCAATTAAAACGGTAAATTTTATTTAATTTTCTGATTTTAGCAACTTATTTCGCAGTTGTCCGCACGCGCCTGCTATGTCTTCGCCCATCGTTCGCCTAACTGTTGCAGAGAGCCCAAGTTCCTTCAACCTGTCTGCAAATTTATAAGCTTCAAGCCTCGAAGTTGCTTTGAGAGTGCGCTCTTTAACCTCGTTAAGCGGTATAACATTGACGTGGCAATTAAAACCTTTTAGCATCTTTGCAAGTCGCAGGCAATCCTGCTCGTTATCATTGACGCCTTTGATAAGGGTATACTCAAAATAGATGCGTCTGCCCGTCTTTTCATAGTAATCTTTGCAAGCTTTTATAATCTCGGCAATCTTATATCTATTAGCTATTGGCATAACCTCGGCGCGCTTTTCATCTTCGCTTGCGTGCAGTGATATGGTAAGGGTGATATTATAATCCTTCTCCATAAGTTTATATATTTGTGGGACAAGTCCACAAGTTGAAAGCGATATATTTCTTTGACTGATATTTAGTCCTTTTCCAGCGCTGACAAGGTCAATAAATTTGGTTACGCTGTCAAAGTTATCAAGCGGTTCACCCGACCCCATCATCACAATATTGGTAATCATTCGTTTCTTTAAACTGCCACCTAAATCTCGGTTTACTAGCAGTACCTGTCCTAAAATTTCGCCGGCAGACAGATTTCTTGCAAGCCCATAAAGGGTTGACGCACAAAACTTGCACCCCATCCGACACCCTACTTGCGTCGAAACGCAAAGGGTATAGCCATACTTATACTTCATAAGCACGCATTCAACTATATTGTCATCAGCAAATCTTATTATATACTTTTTGGTGCCATCCTTGCTTGTAAAGCACTTCTCTATCTTGTACTTTGGGTAATCTTCGGCAATGATATCCTTTAGCGCATTTGACAAATTTGAGATTTCTTGTAGTGTCTTTCCGCTATAGATTGCATCAAAAATTTGCTCGCCACGAAATTCTGGCAAGCCAATTTTCTTTACATAACTTTTAATTTCTTCAAAGCTCAAATCTGTTAACATACAACCTACTTTACAAATTTTCCTAAAATATCATTGTGACCATTTAAATAATCTCTTCCCGCTATCATCTTTCCAGAAGGTGCCTGACAAGTCAAAATTTCAATAGCGCCATCCTTAGCACCTATGATGAAAGCCTTTTTATAGTTTAAAATTTGGCAAGGCTCTACTTCAAAACCTTCGTTCTTTCTTCCCCTTCCTATTTTAAGAAAGCCACCTTCAAGCTCTACATAGCAGCCAACTTCCTCTGACAAAGCGCGGATTTTATTTATAATCTGCTCGCAAGGGTTGTTAAAATCAAGTTTTCCATCCTCTTTGCTTATTTTTTTGACAAAGGTTGCTTTATCGTTATCTTGTGGTGTAAATATTGCCTTTCCGCTTTCTACTAATATAAGCGCGTCTGACGCCATCTCACCGCCAAGCAGAGCGAGCTTTTCTTCAAGCTCCAAATAGTACTCGTCCTTTATTTCAAACTCTCTTTGAAGTAAAATATCTCCGCTGTCAACCTCTTTTGCCACCTTCATAATTGTAACGCCTGTAACTTTATCTCCGTTTAAAAGAGCCGTCTGCAGTGGAGTTGCCCCTCTATATTTAGGAAGAAGTGAAGGATGCACATTTAGTGTTAGTCTATGATTTAAAAACTCTTCTGGCAAAATTTGACCAAATGAGGCAACTAAAGCGATATCATAGTCTATAGCTTTAATCTCTTCAATATAATTTCTCACTTTGTCAAAGGTGTAAACATTGATGCCGATTGTCTTAGCATATTTTTTCACTTCGGTTTCACTCATCTTATAACCACGCCCACTTGGCTTATCCGGTTGCGTGATTACACCCACAACATTGACGCCTTTTTCAAGCATCTTCTCAAGCACTACTTTTGAAAAATGTGAACTTCCAAGAAATAATACCTTCATTTATCCTCCAAACTACTATTTTAAATATTAAATTAAATACAATAATTTAATGAAAATCACAAAAATTTTATAAAAAAATTAATAATTAATGTGTTTTTTATTAATTTTGACTAATTTCTATAACTTTCCGCCCTGTTTGATGTACTTGTCTTTATCAAGGGTTTTATCAACAAAAAGTATACCGTCAAGATGGTCAACTTCGTGACATATACATCTTGCAAGCCATTTTTCACATTTGATTGTAAAAGGATAGCCATACCTATCAACTGCCTTAACTGTTATCTCATAAGGTCTTTTAACTCTTCCTCTAAAAGTGCCAACTGATAGGCAACCCTCTTCCTCAATGTCCTCGCCTTTCTTTGATATAATCTCTGGGTTAATAAGCTCAATAAAAGTATTGTTGACATCAACAATTATAGCCCTTCGCAAAACTCCAACCTGGGGTGCTGCAAAGCCCATACCATCATTTGCATACATCGTTTCCTTCATATCGTCAAGAAGTTCCCAAAGGCTTTCATCAAAATCTTTGACAGGTTTTGATTTCTTTCTAAGTGAACTCTCTCCAATAAAAACAACCTTTCTTATTGCCATTTCTTTCTCCTTTTAAGTTTAAAGTTATCACTATGATAAATTTTGCGGATTAATTTCAAAGAATACAGAGGTTTTGCTTGCATTATCAACAATTTCAAACACCCTTTCTTCTATCTCGTCTGCCTTGTCAAGTTTAAGACGCATCATAATTTGATATCTGTATTTGTTTTGTATACGTTTGATTGGCGACTTCATTGCATCGAGATAGATTATCTCATCACCATATTGTTCTTTTAGTTTTTCAATCTCAGTATAGCACACTTTTAAAAGTTCGCGAACATAATTTTCATCGTGGTCAGAAAAAAGTATCCTCAAAATGCGCGTAAAAGGCGGAAATTGTGAGGTTTGTCTAATATTTTCCTCTTTTCTAAAGAAACCTTTATAGTCGTAGTTTGAAGCGAACTTATAGACATAGTGCCTTGGCGAATATGTTTGAAGTACTACTTTACCTTCATCTTCACTTCGGCCTGCACGTCCTGAAACTTGAGTAATAAGCTGAAAAGTGCGCTCAGTACTTCGATAGTCTGCTTGATAGAGACTTTGGTCAGCATCAATAATGCCAACAAGCACCACATTTTCAAAGTCGTGTCCTTTAGCTATCATTTGCGTGCCAACAAGTATGCCTGGCAAGGAATTTCTAAAGTCAGACAATATCTTTTGATGTGCATTTTTGGTAGATGTTGTATCATTGTCCATTCGTAGTACTTTAACATCAGGGAAATATTCTTTTAGTTTGCTGACAACCTGCTCGGTTCCTACAGCGCCTTGTTTGATATGCTCGCCCCCACATTTAGGACAGCGGTCAAGCACCTTGTATTGTTTACCGCAATAGTGACATTTAAGACGGTTATCCTCTCTATGATACACCAAACTTACGTCACAGTCAAGACACTTTGCAATATATCCGCAATCTCGACAGCGTTGAAAGGAAGAATATCCTCTTCTATTGATAAAGAGCATTGCTTGCTTTTTATTATTGATTACATTTGCAAGGTCGGCAAGAAGTTGGTTTGAAAATATACCACTATTGCCCGTTCTAATCTCACTCATCATATCAATGATTTGAATTTTAGGCAGTTCCCTGCCATTTGCCCTGACAGGAAGCTCGACAAGTTGATACTGGCCTTGTTTTGCCTTCTCATAACTTTCTATTGAAGGCGTTGCACTGCCAAGCACAAGAGGACAGCCATTATATCTAGCTCTAAACTGAGCAACATCGTGCGTATCAAAACGCGGATTTGATTCGGAAATATAGCTCTGCTCGTGCTCCTCATCAATGATTATCATACCAAGGTTTTCAACTGGCGCGAAGATTGCCGACCTTGCCCCTATTGCAATCCTTGCCTCACCTGAAAATAGCCTCTTCCATTCGTCAAAACGCTCTCCTGCAGAAAGTCCGCTATGAAGAAGGGCAACGGCATCACCAAATCTTGCTTTAAAGTTTGACATAATTTGCGGTGTCAGTGATATTTCAGGCACAAGCATTATAGCATTTTTGCCTTGCGAAAGCGCCCTTTCGATAAGGTGCATATACACTTCGGTTTTACCACTGCCTGTAACGCCATTTAATAGATAAGTTTTATTTTCGGTTATGGTATTTACCGCATTTTTTTGACTAGAATTTAAAACAACTCTTTTGCTTTGAGTGGATAATACAAAAGGTTTACGCTTAACCTCAATTTTTTCTTTAGTTAAAACACCCTTTTCGGTCAATGCTTTGATAGCACCATAGCCATACTGTGAAAGCTGGCTTGACGATGCCCTTCCGCCATTATTTGTTAAAAAATCCACAATTTCAAGTTGTTTTTTTGCATTTTTTTGTATTTTGCTTTCATTTTTGCCGTTAAGAGTATAATAAGTTTCAAAAAGCTCTTTTACCTTACCCTCTCGCATCTCGCTAGGTAAGAAAAGGCGAAGGATTGACGCCAATTTTAAGTGGTTTTTCTTCGCCATAAATTGCATCAGCGCTAGCATCTCTTCTTTTATCGCAGGAAAGTCATCAATTTTTGATATTATCTTTTTTAATTTGCTTTCATCGTACTCGCAATGCTCGTCAAGACCAATCACAAAGCCCTGCAAAACTCGACTGCCAAATGGTACATAGACACGCATCCCGACAACAATATCAAGATTGTCGGGAACAATGTATTCAAACACCTTGTCAAGTGCCTTTGCATCTTGGTCAATTATTATTTTTGCGAACATCGATGATCCTCTTGCATATTATAACACAATTTAAAAATATTCTCAAATTTATTGATAGATAATAGGTCTAAAAAATATTAATTAGCATAAATTTCATTATTTTTAATTGTTTTGAAATGATATTATAAAAATTCTCTTTAAAACAAAAAATTTACCCCGAAAGGTAAATCTTTTGTCAAATATTTTAATTTGTCTTATTAATCCCAGTGCTCTCCGTAAAATTCAATTGTAGCATTTGATGTTAGAGTATAATTACTTGAAGTTTTATAGTTGTAATTCAAGTGCCCTGGGTCACTGACCGTCTCTTTGCCAACAATCTCGCCATTTATACTCCAGTCGCCACTGCCTTCATCACTTAAACGTATTCTAATTTGTTTTACGTTATAAAGGTAGATTGTACCAGCTTCGATACTGTTGCCCCAGCCGTCATTTTCTCTTAGAATAATCTCATTCCAAGTTTGACCATTGTCGGTTGAGTACTCAAAATGACAGTTGTAATTGTAATATGAGTCTTTCAGAGTGTAGTCACCTTCTATTGACCAGTTGATAGTAACAGTATAGCCACTCTCTTCATCGCCATATACAGCTTCAAAGTAAGTGCCCATTCTGATAATTACTTGCTCGCCAGCTTGGTAAATCTTACCATCAGTAACATTATACCATCCAGCAAAATTGGTTGTAACTTTTGGCTGAGGCAAGGTATATGTGCTACCCTCTTCAACTTTGGTTATTACATAATCATCGGCAAGTACGTCATCGTCACTTGTTGACACTGCCCAAAGGTTCTTGCCACTTGATGACTGCTCGATAGCTCTCATAGTATCAATATTGTTTTGAACATATTGGTTGATGTCATCAATCTCTCTTACACCCTTTTGCTCTGCAAGTCTATATCCATAGAAGAATGATTGCGGAACATCAAGTTCGCTATATTCATAAAGGGTATCGGTGCCGTTTTGACGTTCCTCCATAAGTTCAAGGTTATAAGTCATACCGCTTGTAACTTTACCGTCAACTATAGTTTCATCGGTGAATGTTCCATAGAGGTTGTTCATACCGCAAGATGTCAATATGCTATCTACAAAGACGTTCATAGTATAGCCTGTAACAAGGTTATAGTAGTATGCTGTTTCATACACAATCTCAATAGAAACCATTTCCTTTTCAGTGAAGAGTATCTCATCACCATCGTACTGCGTCTGTCCATTTGAATCGGTATCAACAGCGAAGAAGTTATGCCCTACTTGGCTTCTAAGTGCGTCAACACATTTTACAAAATAATCTTCATCGGTAGAGTATAGTCTATGTGCAACGACATTTTCAAATACTGTACCATCATTGAATGTAATTCTGTAATATTTTTCGGTAGTAAGCTGTCTTGTAATCCATACTGGATAAGCTGCACTATATGTTCCGCGATTAAAATCCCATACAAGAAGAAGGTCATCATAGGTAATCTCCTCAACTGGTTTTGTAGAACCATCTGCAAGGGTTATCAAACTACCCTCTACAAAGCAAGGTTGAGATGTAGTTGAATAGTCAAACCAAAGTGCAATATCTATAGTATCGTTAACTGATACAACATCATTATAAGATTTGCTCCAAGTATGAGTATATGAATCTGCAAATGAATAATCTGTTTTTGAACCGCCTGGAGTTGCATAATAGCTTGTATCATTAACTTTAATGCTAGCAGACTCAACTATTGATGGATATCCAAAAGAAATGCTACCTCCACCATACATATTAGTTTCAATTGAAACTGAAAGGTCATATGTAGAGCTACCAAGCCCAAGTATTGCAAATGTCTTTAAAATACCATTACTCTCTTCTCCGCTTGCATTGAGAACGAACTCGTTTACATTTGAGGTGTTCTTCAAATAAATATAAAGTACTGTTCCAATTGTCTCACCATAGCCACTTGCAGAGTGAGCTATATCAAGCTCTAAATCAAGCACAGTTTTGTCTACATTTAAATTCTTTATTGCAGTTTCACTTGCACCAATTCCAAGCACCCCGCTTGACGAGAAGGCACTATCTGCTATATAAAGAACGGTATTTGGAAGCATTATCATACCAAGTGTTGTGTTTGCAAACGCTCCGTCAAGTACAGCAACGACCTCATATGCTTGAGAGCTGTAAGATATATTCTCGTTAACAGTTAAATCTGCAGCGATACTTGAAGGAGAAGGTGCATAAGTAGACGCCATTTGCGCGTTAGTATATGCTGTGATAGCTGTTACGTTAAGGTCTTTATAAAGCCTATAAGTTATGTCATTTATTGTTACATCTTCTTGATTTGCGTTGCTATTAAACATTATTGTATAGTCACCGCTTCGCTCGTAAGGAAGAGTTACTGTAATCTGTGATGTTGAAATTCTAACAAGTGTATACTCGCCTGTATCATTGTTTACAATGCCCACGAAGGTTGAATTATTTGGTGAGATTGTTACGTTGACATTATTTCCGTCAACTGCAAGTTGATATGAGCCTAAAGCAGAATTGTTTGATGTGATTTCAAATTCAGAAAGCGTCATAATGAAGTTTGCAGTGATTGTTGCGTTTTGAGTGATTGAGCCGTCTACTATACCTGAGTATGTCCAATTGCCAAAGGCATAAGTTGTGATACTATCACCTGTTGCTGGAGTTGCTGTGATTGTATAGCTTCCAACTGTTGCCACATTTTGATTAAAGCTTACCTCAGCGCCATATGGAACGCTTACGCTTGTTCTGTTAACGCTACCATAAGCTGAATTGTTTACATTGATTGTAACTGTATATTGTCTTGCGCTACGAGTAAAGTTTGCAGTAATTGTCATATTTCCAGTGACTGAGCTATCTGTCGTCCAGCTTGAGAATACATACTGATATTGATTTGTGCTTGCAGTAGCTGTTGCTGTGATTGTATGCGTACCTATTGTAATGGTATTACCAGACCTTGTTATAGCTGTGCCGTAAGGGATATCTTCAAGAAGGGTCTGACTTACCGTGCCATATTCAGTGTTATTTGATTGAATGGTTATATCAAATACTTTTGCAACTCTTGAATAGTTTGCAGTAAATGTCAAACCAGAAGTTATTGTGCCAGACATTTGACTATTTGAAACTGTTATGCCATTAAATGTAAAGTCATAACCTGCGTGAGTCCTATGCGTTAAAGTAATCGTTCTATCACCAACAGTTATGGTGTTACCACTTACCGAGTACTCTGTTCCCCAGTCTACAGTAAGACTTGTTGGCGAGAAGGAGCCAGCAAGTGAGTCGCTTGTATTAAACCTTAAAGTATAGGTTATCTTGCTTTCATACAATGCAACGCTGACATTGCCAGTAACTGTGTACTCATTTGTACCAGTATGAACAGCACCGCTTACTCTTAAATCTTGGTTGTAACCTTCCTTCACATCATAGGTGATTGTAAGCACATCGCCATAGTGAAGAGTTGTGATAAGCTCAACTACATTTTGCCCATCCTTTTGTACAGTTGTTGATGCTGACTTAACAAGAAGGTGATACTCTCTAAGCGTTCTTGTATACTGAGCGTACACATTCTTATTTCCGTCGACTACGAAACTGTCAAGGTCTATAGCCTGTTCGTTATAGTACCAGCCATCAAATGTATACCTATATGTTCCTGTAGATGATCTTGTTGGAGTAGGTCCGTTATAGTCAACCCCTGTTGTGTTATATTCTATACCAGTTGCTGTATAGAGAAGAGAACCATCATAGTTATAAAATCTTACACTGTAGTAACGTGTTCCTTGAGAGAAGTTAAGAGTTATTGTAATGTCATCTGTTACAATATAGTTATTGGTAAGAGCCGAGCCGTTTAAGGTAAAGCCATCAAAGGTGTATTCAATGGTGTTTGTGTCTGCCGTTGTAAGAGCATATAAGTATGCCCTTTGAGATTTGTCAGAGTTTGTGAATATCAATACATCTTCATCTATTATAATCTTTGAGCCATATGGAACTTCAAGTGTAGTCTTGTTAGGGTTTCCATATGCAGAGTTGTTTGTAACAAAGGTGATTGTTTGCGATATTGGTGTTTCTGCATAGGTTATTGTGACGTCGCCTTGAACAATATATGTGTCACTTACACCTTCAATCTCTGTAGGAACGGCGCCAACAATGTTGAAAACCGACATTGTATAACCTCCAGAAACAGTATAGGTTATTTGAAGAATATCATCATAATATACCTTATCACCAGAATATAGTTGTTCCCATTCAACTGTACCTGCCGTGTTTGTAACTTGTCTTAAGACTTTAACTTGAGTTGGGATATTTATTCCTGGGTTATCACTTGGCGAGGTAGAACCTGAGCCTCCAGAGTTTACCGGTTTCTTTTCAGGTATAATTGTTCCACTTCCGCCACCAACGACGATTGTTGTATTACCGCCACCGACGAATCCACCGCCAACATATGTAGGCGGACGGTTGATTGTAAAACCGCCAGTCGAGCCACCACCCGATGAGCCCGAACTACCCGTTGTAGTCTCTGTAAATGTTTGGTCTACATCAATGTCTGGCACTGGGATTTGTCCGTCATATTGGTCATCATCTTCAGGGACATAACCTTCTGGCCACTCAACATAGGAGTCATATGGAAGCCAGCCCTCCCAAATTACAGCGCCAGGCTCATCCTTAATTTGATAGTGATAAAGAATGTTGCCTTGGTCAAAGCTTGCATAGACATCCATATCTTGTACAACGCTTGTTAAATTTGCTACAGCGCTTTCCTCGTCATTCTTTAGTAGCCAATTATTGTTAAAAGTGTATGTATAGCGAGGTTCTTCATCTGGTTTAGTAGGAGTTGTGCCACCATAGACAGATGCAGTGCCATACTCTACAGTGTCAGTATAAAGTAAACTGTTATCATAGTTATAATAGTTTACTGTAACATCAGGCAAATCTTCGCTCTGGTCAAGTAAGTTTAAAATATAGTCATAAGCAAAATCAATAGAGCTGTTTTTATCAGTTATAGTAAAACTAACTGCAAAGCTGAAGACGCTTGTACCATCACCAGTAGAGCCAGCCATTGGCACTATAGTACCACCAGTATAACTAGAAGTTGTGCCGTTTGTAAGAGTTATAGACTTGTTTATTGATGAAGGCACACTTGTGTGGTCCTCAAGACTAACATTAAGTACTCTGTTTTGTGCTAGGTTTTCAACTTCAATATTTATAGTAATAGTATCTGAGTTTTCAGCAAAGACCAAACTATTATTATTCCAGGTTCTAATTGCACTGTCTGATGGTGAATTTTCATCCTCTGCGCTAAAATAAAGGTCGGCAAGTTCAACCGTACTTTCAGTGCCAGTAATACTTCCAGACACACGTGCATAAACATCGGTAGCATTAAATGATATACTACCTCCCATTTGAACAGTTCCTTGTTGTACTGCCCATATACCAATAATGAGCATAGCCAATGCAAGCACAATTGATGTTGCTATTGAGAACATCTTTGTTTTAAAACTCATAGCACTCTACTTTGTTATTTTTTATTATATCTATTTATAAAGTAAATATGTAAAGTAAATTTAAATATAAATGATATTATTATATATTAGTATTTTACTTGTTTATAGCAATGCAAATCAAATTATTTTTGCGAATTTTTGACAAATAAAAATTTATTTTTTAAAAATAAGAAAAAATCAATTAAAAAATATTCTTTAAAACAAAATTAAAATAAAAAAAGCAAGACTTAATTCTGTCTTGCTCTTAAATTATTTCGCTTGGAATAACTTTTCCGCTTGCAATCTCTTCACACGCAATACTTATTGCCTTTTTATCTTGGTCTGCAAGTTCAAGCCTTCTAACGCTTTCAATTTCCTTTGCACGCTTTGTAATTATTGTGCAAAGCACATACTTATTGTTGTTTGTTTTGCTTAAAAGTTTGTCAATCGATGGTTCAATCATCATAATAATCACCTCTAAAAATAAATCTAGCCCTAATTATAGCACAAAAAATCAAATTTGTAAAGTACATAGGCAAAATTGTATTAAAAACATTTGTTTTTGATTAATATTTGTTAAAATATGGACAAAATCAAGAATTTTTATTAAATAATATAGACTATGTGATGTTAAAATTTAAACAAGTTAAATTTTAATTTTGCTAAACGCAAAAACACAATAAATT
>CAMLSW010000033.1 GCA_946484195.1 uncultured Clostridia bacterium | reverse complement strand
ACATATAAAAATACTCAATAAGTCTTATTTATTTTATTAAATAATATTTCATAAAAATAATTATTTTTTTAATTAAATAAAATTGTTTTTTTTAAAAATATATCAATTATTTATCATTTAATTTTTTAAGAAAATCATAGTTTTCTTTAGAATATTCAATTTGTTTTTCAAGAAGGCTCTGATTGCCTTTTTCAATGGTAGAAACAAATCTTCGCTCGCCTTTAAGAAAATCAAAATAATTTTCATCATTAAAATTGCTAAATAATGTTAATTTTTTATCAATAGGGTTGTATTGATATAAAGGCCAGAAACCGCAATTTACAGCTTTTTTCATCTCTTCCATCATATTAGACATATCAAAACCTTGATTAACGCAAGGTGCATATGCAATTACAAGTGAAACTCCATTATAATCTTGCGCCTCTTTAATTGCCTTGATTGTTTGATTTATGTTGCCACCAAGTGCCACTTGCGCAACAAAAACATCTTTATAAGTCAGCGCAATTTCTCCTATGTTTTTCTTGCGTAGCGTTTTACCATTTTCGGCAAATTTAACTGATGCGCCTGTAGGCGTAGCTTTACTTTGTTGTCCGCCTGTGTTTGAATAAGTTTGATTATCAAGTATCAAAATATTAATATTTTCTCCGCTTGCAAGAATGTGGTCAAGTCCGCCAAAGCCTATATCATAAGCCCAGCCGTCACCTCCAATAATCCAAATTTTCTTGTCTTTGTTAAGGTTATATTGACTGCCAAGTTTAAGCCCAAGTCCAAACTCTGCATTGTCCTCAAACAAACTATTTGCCCAGAATACTCCTTTGCCTTCGTCATCTTTGCCGTATGGGCAGGAGCCGAAAGTTCCGCCGTAGATAGATGAGCAACCAGTGGCATTAGCAATCATTAGGTTAGAACCATTAAGCATAGTTAATATTTTAATATATGGAGTTTCGCCACATCCAGCGCACGCACCGCTGAATTTAAAGAGTGATTTTTCAAATTGTAAACCCTTAGCTGTGAGTGGTGAGAAAAGTGATTGCGTCTCTTGCCTATAATTTTTATCCTTCTCGTACTCCTCAATTTTTTCTTGAAGGAGGTCTGGTGCCTCTTTCATTACAAGCGCTTTTTTAATAGCAGGGCAGGTCTTGGCGCAAACACCGCAACCTGTACAATCTTCTGGTGAGAGCAAAATTTTAAATAGCTTGTCATTAAGTCCAATAGCTTTAACAAAACTCTCTTTATCTTCAAACTCTCCACTTGTTAGCATAGCTTTTAATGCAGAGTGAGGGCAGGCAAGCACACATTGACCGCACTGAATACAATTTTCTTTTATCCATTTAGGCAGACGCACTGCAATGCCTCTCTTTTCATATTGCGAAGTGTCAAGTTCAGTTGACCCGTCACTATTAAAAGCAGATACAGGGATTTTGTCGCCTTCAAGATTTTTTTGCTTTTTCATTATCTGCTTGTAAAATTCATTCTCATAATCTACTTGTTCTTTGTAAACTTTGCCTTCAAGTGAGGTTACATCAACTTCCTCAAGACAGTTTAGCGCAATTTTCATCGCCTTTATATTCTTCTCGACAACATCACTTCCTTTTGATGAAAATAACTTTTTAATATCCTTTTCAAGGTCACTTATTACCTCCTCATCACTTAAAAGTTTGGTACATTTAAGTAGGGCGGCTTGCATAATTATATTGATTTTTGCGCCTAAATTGCAATCGGATGCAATCTTCTGCCCGTTGATAACAAAAAGTTTGGCATTTTTCTCTTTTAACTTACTAACATATTTAACTGGCAGTACTCTTCCAATCTCATCTTTATCAAAAATTGAGTTGATAAGAACTGTGCCACTATCTTTAAGCCCTTCAAGACAGTCATACCTAGTCACAAATGAGAAGTTGTTTATAGAAATCACGTCTTCTTCTTGAACTAAATATTCGCTTTTAATAGGATTATCTGACAGTCGCAGATGCGATATCGTTAAACTACCTGACTTTTTGGAGTCGTATTCAAAATAACCTTGAACAAATTTGTTGTAATTATCACCAAGTATTTTTATTGTTGACTTGCTTGCTGACACTGAGCCATCTGAGCCGAGACCAAATATCTTGATTTGCAAGTCATCTAGGTGAGAGTGGTAGTTAGAAATAGAAAGAGCGGAGTTATTCACATCGTCAATTATGCCAACTGTGAAATTGTCTTTTTGCTTGCCTCTAGCGTTTTTAAAGATGCTATCAGCAGAAGCCGGGGTAAAATCTTTGCCACCAAGCCCATACCTTCCTGACAAAATCTTGATTTGTCTTCCGCTTTTATAAATTGCGTTTATTACATCAAGGGCAAGCGGTGCGGTAGCACCATTTTCCTTTGTTCTATCAAGCACTGTGATCGTTTTAACGCTTTTTGGTAATTTCTCTAAGAATTTTTCTTGCAAAAATGGTCTGTAGAGCACAACTTTGATAAGTCCAAGCTTTATGTCTTTATTTTGGTTTAAATATTCTTCAATAGTCTCGCAAGAAGAGCCCATTGCAACAATCACATCTTCTGCATCCTTGTCGCCATAATATTCAAAAAAGTCAAAATGGCTGTTTGTTAGCTTATTTAGCTGTATAAAAATTTCTGACAAGTCCTTTTCTACTTTGTCATATTTATATTGATTTGCCTCTCGATTTTGGAAGAAAACATCAGGGTTTTGTGCCGTGCCATATTGTTTGTCTTGATAGGATGCCTTAAAATCACTAAAGTAGTCCTTTATAATTGACTTAATCTCATCATCTTCAAGAGTGTTTATTTTTTGATACTCGTGACTTGTTCTAAAACCGTCAAAAAAATGTAGCACTGGAAGCGAACTTTTCATAGCGAGGGTATGGCTTGCAAGCGCAAGATAATGACTATTTTGCACAGATGATGAACACAACATAACAAAGCCAGTGCCTCTCACAGCCATAACGTCAGAGTGGTCGCAAAAGATAGATAAAGCGTGAGATGCCACAGCTCTTGCAGACACGTGAATGACCGCCGGCAATCCTTCGCCAGCAAGTTTATACATATTAGGTATCATCAAAAGTAGCCCTTGCGATGATGTGAATGTTGTCGCATATGAGCGTACAAGTAGGGCGCCGTGAAGAGTTCCGGCAACGCCACCTTCAGACTGCATTTCAATCATTTTAACATCTTCGCCAAATATATTTTTTTTGCCCTTACTATTTTGAGCAGAACAATATTCAGCCATAGGGCTTGAAGGTGTAATAGGGTAAATAGGAATAACCTCTGATAATTTATAAGCTATTTCTCCAACTGCAGAGCAAGCGTCGGTAATTATTTTTTTCATAAAAACTCCTAAAAATAGTATATATTTTTTTCTTGTTTTAGTCAATTAAAAAGATAAATTAAAATATAACAAAAATAAATCATTTAATTTTATTTTATCCAATTATTTTGTAAAATCATTTTTTTATTTTTAAATAAGATATTATAATAAAAATATGAAAAGAATTTTATTGACGATAGAGTATGATGGCTACGGCTACTGTGGTTGGCAAAAACAACCAGAGGTTAAAACCATACAAGGCGAAATAGAAAAAGCAATTTTAAAATCAATCGGGCGGGAGGTTGAAATTTTTGGCAGTGGCAGAACGGATGCTGGTGTGCACGCACTAAACCAAAAGGCGCATTTTGACCTAGCTATTCCTGTTCCGATATCAAAGCTACCAGAAATTTTAAACAATGTTTTGCCAGACGATATAGTAATTAAGGACGCGCAAGAAGTTCCGCCCGAGTTTCACGCTCGTTTTTCAGTGCACAGAAAGTGTTATAGATATAAAATTTATAATAGCCCAAATAAAAATGCTTTCTTGGCAAGGCGTGCGGGGTATGTAAAACGAGAACTTGACCTAGATAAGATGATAGAGGCAAGCAAGTTTCTTATTGGCAAGCACGACTTTAGAGGCTTTTGTTCAAGTAATACTTCTACTGACAATTTCCTGCGAGAGATATACGATATTAGGATAGCAAAAGAGGGCGATTTTATAAAGATTGACGTAGAAGGTAATGGCTTTTTGTACAATATGGTCAGAATTATTGTAGGCACACTTGTAGACTACGCCTTAGGAAAACTTAGCCTTCAAGATTTGCAGTTGGCGTTGAAAAATGGCGACAGAAGTAAATCTGGGCAGACAATGAGCCCATATGGCTTATATCTTAAAGATGTAATTTATTAATTTGATTGATTTTTTTGTATCATTATGGTACAATAGTAGTTATTGTGAGGAAAGAATGAAAACAGATAGAGAGTTAAAAGAATTATGGATAAAATTTTTTACTAAAAATGGCTTTAAAAGAATACCAGGTTATTCAATTATACCAGAGAATGACCCAACAGTACTTTTTACCACGGCAGGAATGCATCCGCTTGTGCCATACCTTTTAGGTGAACCACATCCACAAGGCGATAAGATATTTGACGTGCAAAGATGCATTCGTACAAATGATATTGAAGAGGTTGGAGACGGAAGTCACTTGACACTTTTTGAAATGCTTGGCAACTGGACACTTGGCAAGTGCGATAAAAAGGCGATGATAAAACTAAGTTTTGAGTTTTTGACAAGCCCGGAATATCTTAACATTCCAAAAGAGAGGCTTGCGGTTACTGTTTTTGCAGGTGACGAAACCGCGCCAAGAGACGAAGAGGCATATAACGCTTGGAAGGAATGCGGTATTAAAGATATATATTTCTTGCCTAAAGAAAACAATTGGTGGGCACTCGGCGGTGGTGTAGGACCTTGCGGACCAGATACCGAGATGTTTTATGACACAGGCAAACCAAAATGTAGCGAGAATTGTTCACCAGCTTGCGACTGTGGCAAATACCTTGAAATTTGGAACGATGTTTTTATGCAATACCGAGTTAAAAATGCTGGCGAAAAAGCGGTAAAACTTGACAGACCAAACATAGATACAGGGATGGGACTTGAGCGTACAGTTTCGGTGCTTAACGGTGCAAAAAGCGTTTATGACTCGGGTTGCCTTAAGAGAGTGATTGACTTTATTGGCACCAAAGCGCAAGTTAAGTATGAAGATAGCTTGCAAGCTACAAGAGCGTATAGAATTATAACCGACCACTTAAGGTCATCGGTATTTATACTAGGTGACGCACGAGGCGTTGTGCCATCCAATGTAGGACAAGGATATATTTTAAGACGTTTTATTCGCCGTTCAATAAACTGCGCAAGAAATATTGGTTTCGACGCTAAATATTTCACAGATATTGCCGACATCTATGTTGACGAATATGGTCAAGATTACACCGATATTTTACAGCATCGTGAGTTTATCAAAGAGGAGCTTTTAAAGGAAGTTGATAAGTTCTCTAAAGCTCTTGAAGAAGGACATAAAGAGTTTGAAAAGGTAATCCAAGGCATTGAAAGGCATAAAGAGTTCGCTCTAAAAAATGGCGAGAAGGTAGACAATAAGATAAGCGGTAAGGCTGTGTTTAGATTATATGATACCTTTGGCTTCCCATTTGAGCTTACTAAGGAACTTGCACAGGAGCGTGGCTATAGCGTTGATAAAGCTGAGTTTGACGAGAAGTTTAAGGAGCATCAAGAAAAGTCTCGTGTCGCCTCTGCTGGTGTGTTCAAAGGCGGACTTGCAGATGACTCAAAGCAATCGGCAAGACTTCACACAGCAACACACCTAATGCTAGCAGGACTTCAAAAGATGTTTGGCAAACAAGTTGTACAAAAAGGCTCTAATATTACGCCAGAAAGATTAAGATTTGACTTTAATTTAGATCATAAGATGACTAAGGAAGAGCTTACTCAACTTGAAGATTTTGTAAATAATGCAATAAAACGCGCAATTCCTGTAACTTGCCAAATTATGAGTCTCGAGGAAGCTAAAAAAGAGGGTGCACACGGCACTTTTACTGATAAATACAGCTCTGAAGTTAAGGTATACACAATAGGTGATGTGAGTAAGGAAATATGTGGCGGTCCTCACGCCGAAAACACAAGCGAGCTTCATCATTTTAAGATTGTTAAGGAAGAATCTTCATCAAGCGGAATTAGAAGAATAAAAGCAATTCTTGATTAACAACAAATTTTGCATTTATTGTTGTAAAATTGAAATATCTATGATATAATTAATATATGGAGGATAAATGGCTGATAACAAAGTAAAGAAAAGCTTTGCTACATATCTATTAATATTGTTACTAATTGTAGTAGCGGCTTTTTTGATAATATTAGTGGTTATGTTATTTTCACCATTCAAAAATATCTTAGGGTTTCAATATATGCTCTATAATATGGATATGAATAGCGCAGATTATCGCTATACCAAAACCACTGGTGATGAGCTTATCGACTTTTCAACTATTGATGAAATAAATATAAACTGCTCATATGCTGATGTATCTGTTAGCAGAATTATTGACACTGATGTTGATGCAATAGGTATAACAAACAAATGCAAGGGCTTTGCAAGGTCCTCTGATAACACCGATTTTAACTTAGAAATCTATTTTGAGGATGCTGAGAAGAAGGTGTTAAATATTGAGGTTCA
The DNA here is from genome assembly GCA_946484195.1 of uncultured Clostridia bacterium. Taxonomy (GTDB): domain Bacteria; phylum Bacillota; class Clostridia; order Christensenellales; family UBA1242; genus Caccovivens. Next base: position 7,568 of record CAMLSW010000033.1, on the reverse strand, counting down.
AGAACCTGAGGGTTTTCTATTCTTTGATAAAACTATTGAAATAGCCCTTCTTATTCCAGCGAAATCAGACTATGCACTTGAAAACACAAAGGTAAACATCAATACTGACAGTGGTAATATCTATATAGGAAATACTCATCAGTTATCGGAGAATGAGGCTGAGACCGGCTTTAAATCAGAAATAAATGTAGACTCTTTAGAACTTCGAACTAATGAGGGTGATATTTATTTACGTAGTTTCATAGATAGCAATTTTGATGATGTATATCTAAGGTCAAATAGCGGAAGTATTATAATGCAAAAGGACATCTTCTATGTAAGCCAATCTTTTGAAACTTACACAAACGACGGCGAAATTAATTTGACTAAGGTATCCTATAACGGCAGTGAAACAGTTGATGAAAACATCATTCTTTACATCAATAACGGCGAATTTTCTGCAGATACTCTTTCGGGTAATGTAGGCTTGAACATACTAGATGGATATTTTAATTTAAATACACTAGAAGGTTATTTAAGTTCTAACAACTCGGTTGAACAAATGGGCAGTGCATCTATAGCTATTTCTTATGCAAATGGCGATGTAAGCCTGCCGTTTGTAAATAGCTCAAACGTTTCAATAGGAACGCTTGCCAATCAAAAACAGGCTTATATTAAAGCAACCTCTGGTAATGTAAATATCAATAGAATTGACGGCTATGGACATATAGAAACGGCATCTGGAACTATCAATGTCAGTGCAATATCTGGTGATATTAATTTAAAATCGACCACAGGTAATATTAACTTAGTTTACGATAGCGACTCAATTACAAGCAAAGTTGCCTTGTCATCAACAACAGGAGATATCGACCTTAAGGTTAGAAACAATTTCTTGTTTGTTGCATACTTCTATGATACAAACAATATGCTAATAGAAGACCTAAGTAATATTAATATTGAATTTCACGCAAGTGGCTTTGGTAATCCATTCTTTACAACAACGATTGACAATCCAGATGGCAGTGACTTGACGTTTACATCAAATGGGCATATAAACATATCGTATATTTAAACCTAACCCACAAATCTTGCAATTTTAAAGAGTGGTTAAGCAACTTTTACGAGCCCTGCCTCGATTGTTTTTGTGTAGCCTGATGGTTTTGCTTGCATTTAAGACTTCTTTAAAAGAAGTCTTTTTTATAATTCTTACAATTAAAGATAAATTTTAGTTAAACTATTTGCTACGTTTTTTATCTTTTAAAAACATAATTTTATTTGTGTTTACAAATAAATTTTGTTATACTCTTAAAAGAGGTTATAATGAAAATTTTACATACAGCAGACATTCATTTAGGTGCGAAAAACTTAAAACTTGATATTGATAGACAGAACTATCTTAAAAATGAACAATTGTTGCAACTAAAGAACTTGTTTGAAAAAGCCCACAAAGAAGATTATGATGCTTTTTTAATTTGTGGCGACCTTTTTCATAGCAAAAACTTGCCAGCAAAGCTTTATAACAGTTTCTTATCAATGGTTGAAGAGTTTTTGAGACCGGTTATTTATATAAAGGGCAATCACGACGAAGACAATGTTCTTATCGATAAATTGCCAGATAATTTTATAGTATTAGATGAAAATAGACCGAATTTTAGACTTGATAGTGTTGTATTTTGGGGGCAGGTTGAGCCGTCAATAATTGCAAGCAATATTGATAAAAAAGATTTCAATATCCTTATGTTGCACGGGAATATAAACAATAAAAATGATAGAGATTTTGTTGATATTAATGCTTATAACCCATCTAGTTTTGATTATATCGCACTTGGACACATCCATAGTTACGACATATTTAAATCAGGAGAGACGACAACTGCATATAGTGGTAGTTTGTTCTCAAATGGTTTTGATGAGACAGGTGATAAGGGCTATATTGATGTTGAACTATATGATAAAGGCAATGTAAAGGCTACATTTATGCCATATTCAGCACATAGATATATGATTTGCAACTGTGATATAACAGACCTTGAGGACTTTAAAGATATATTGTCTTGCGTTAAAGACAATTTAAAAACTTGCACAAAGCAAGATTTAGTTAGGGTGATATTAAACGGCTATGTTACAGAAAATTGTGACAAGTTTTCGCTAACACTAAAAACCGAGCTTTCTAACTATCTTTATATTGAAATTGTTGATAACTCGAAACTAAAAATAGATTTTGATAAAATTAAAAATGAAGAGTTGTCATTCAAGGCTGAGTTTTTGATGCTAGTTGAAAAAAGTGAAGAGGGAGAAGATGCGAAAAATAAGATTTGCCAAATAGGTATAGAGGCATTAAGAGGAGATGATATATCACTATGATTATAAATAAACTCCACATAGAAAATTTTGGCAAATTACATAATATTGATTTAAATTTTAATGACAATTTAAATCAAATTATAAAAGAAAACGGTTGGGGCAAAAGCACTCTTGCAATGTTTATCAAAGCTATGTTTTATGGTATGCCAGCTAAAACACGCGGTGATGATTTTAAGTCTGAAAGAACAAAATATATGCCTTGGCAGGGTGGTAACTATGGTGGTTATATAGAATTTAGAAAGGACGATAAAAATTATCGTGTGACTAGAATATTCGGTAAATCACCAGAGCTTGATAGCTTCGAGCTTTTAGACTTAGGCAATAATCAGCTTATAAAATCAGAAACCTCGTCGCTTGGTGAAGAGTTATTTGGCATAGGTGAAGAGTCCTTTAAGATGACTGCCTTTTTCCCACAATTAAATTTTAGAAGCAACGCAAATTCAGAACTTACCGCCAATCTTACAGGAGTCAACAAATATCAAGATGACCTTGCAAGCATTGATAATGCAATCAAAAAATTAAAAGAGAAAAGACTTGATATAAAACGTCAAATTCCTAAGAAAACGGATATTGAAGATAAACGCCTAGCACTTTCTCAATTAAGGTCTTATTCAAACACACTTAATAGCGAAATTGACGATAAAGAAAGACATCTCGTTCTTCTTCAGAAGGAGCAAGACGAGGCAAACACTAAAGTACAACTAGAGAAAGATAAATTGAATTTGCAAGAAGAAAGATACAAAGATAAAACCTTGATTGAAAGTAAACTTCAAAGTTTAACTTCGCAAATTGCAGGTTTATACGAGAGACAATCAAACTTGCAAAATAAAACCTTAGAGAATTTGCAGTCAACAACAAACTCTAAATTTAGAAGTGTTTACATAGGTCTTTTAATATTTTTTATGTTAGTAGCTTTAGCCTCAATTGTCCTTTTTGCAGTTGATGTGATAAAATTTTATGTGTTTTTACCTATATGTTTGTTGTCAGTGATAGCAATGATAATTATTTATTTTCAGATTAAAAGACAAACAAAAGATGATAAACAATATCAAGAAAAACTAACTGATAGTAACGCAAAAATTGATGATTTCAAAGCGCAAATAGACACCTTAAACGAAAGCGTCGCCCACTTAAAAACCGTTCTTGATGGCTATAATGAGGTGAGTATGCCAAATCGCGATGAATATGATAGACTTCGAAGTCAGCAAAATTCAGCGAATGTTAATGTTCTTACCTTAAAGAACCAAATAACGAATTTAAAAAATGACTTAGAAAACAACATAAATAAGGAAGATTATCTTGCATCTCAGATAGAGAAAATGAAGTCTGACTACAATGACCTAAATTATAAATATACATTGATTGACAAAACGATTGAATTTTTATTACAGGCGAAAGACAATGTTGCGTCACGTTATGTCAGCACAATAAATAGTGATTTTTCAAAAATCTTGCATAAATTCAATATTATAGAAAATAGGTTTTTGATAGATAATCAATGGAATGTAAAAGAGCAAACCAGCATTGGCACAAAAGATTATGAATTTTCATCTCAAGGTCTGCAAGATATTATTTCATTCTGCCAGAGAATAAGCCTTATCTATAAGATATACAAAAAAGAAAAGCCCTTTATTATTTTAGATGATACATTTGTCAACCTTGACGATAATATGATGGAGTGTGCAAGGGAAGTGGTTAGCGAGCTTTCTAAGAACTTTCAGATTATCTACATTTGCTGTAATAGTAGATGTATGATTTAAAAAAGTCTACCAAAAGGTAGACTTTTTCTATATATGTTATCTATTATGCAAGACATAATACTACATATAGTGTTTAATATTGAATTCCCCAGTAAACCATATGTTTGGCTTTTTTGCCACAAACTATGCAGTGGTCAGAGATATGCTCTTCTTCAAAAGGGATACAACGAGATTTCATTCCGCGTATTTCTTTCATTTTAAGTTCGCACTCAGGGTCACCGCACCACATTGCTTTGATAAAGCCAGGCTTAGAGTACATAATCTTTTTAACTTCTTCAAGGTCAGTGCAGGTATATGTTCTCTCGTTTGTATGTTTTAATGCCTTGTCATACATATTTTTTTGAATAAGCTCAAGTACCTTAGCTACTTTATCAGTTATATCTTCAATCTTTACAGTTTCTTTCTCTCCGTTGTCACGTCTTGCAAAAACAACATTGCCATTTGCGATATCACGAGGTCCAATTTCAATACGAAGAGGCACGCCTTTCATTTCGTATTCAGCGAATTTAAAGCCAGCACTCTTGTCTGAAGTGTCAAGTATAACTCTATGGCCACAAGCTTTTAACTTGCTTTCAATCTCACTTGCAACTTTAAGTACATTTTCATCGTTTCTAATCGTTGCAATCACAATTTGCTTAGGTGCAATCTTAGGAGGAAGCACAAGCCCATTGTCATCACCGTGAACCATAATAAGCGCGCCAATCATTCTCGTGCTAGAGCCCCAAGAGGTTTGATAAACATTTTGTAATTTATTGTTTCTATCAACAAATTTAACATTAAATGGTATAGAGAATTTTTGTCCAAAATAGTGTGATGTTGCAGATTGAAGTGACACGCCATCATACATAAGCGCCTCAAGTGATAGGGTGTATTCAGCTCCTGCGAATTTCTCTTTTTCGGTCTTTTTGCCGACAAGTACAGGTATAGCAAGATAGTCCTCAAAAAACTTTTTGTATATGTTAAGCATCCTCAAGGTTTCTTCCTGTGCTTCCTCGGCGGTTTCGTGAATGGTGTGACCTTCTTGCCATAAAAACTCACGCGTTCTAAGGAAAGGTCTAGTAGATTTTTCCCATCTTACAACGCTACACCATTGATTGTAAAGTTTTGGTAGGTCTCTATATGAGTTTATGATTGACGCATAATAATCACAAAACAATGTCTCTGAAGTAGGACGTACGCATAATCTTTCTTCCAATTGATTTTTCCCGCCGTGTGTGACCCAAGCAACTTCAGGGGCAAAGCCTTCTACGTGTTCAGCCTCTTTTTTAAGTAAGCTTTCAGGAATAAACATAGGCATATAAAGGTTTTCGTGCCCTGTCTCTTTAAACATTTTGTCAAGTGCAGCTTGCATATTTTCCCATATTGCAAAGGCATAAGGCTCAAAAACAATGCATCCTTTAATAGAGGTGTAATGTGCAAGGTGAGCTTGTTTTACAATATCAGTATACCATTTTGCGAAGTCCTCATCACGAGAAGTGATTTTTTCATTTTTAACAATAGCCATAATAAATTCCTTTTACTAACAATATAATTTAAAGCTTGTTTTTACAAGCACAACGACAATCAAATAACTGCCTGTCGCGATATAAGTCATCAATAAGTTTAATAAAGTGTTTACAAACACATAATTTTAACTTAAGATAGCATACTTTCATATATTATCATACAAAAGATAATTTGTCAAATCATATTAAGTTTTTAAAAATATTTTACTAAAATAAAAACTATAGGACAGCCACCTATAGTTATCTTTCAAGACCATCATCTTCGCCATCAAAGTTTGAAACTTCGTTGTCAACGTTTTGACTTTCTATCGAGTCTTTATATATGCGATAAAGTGTGTATAGCCCATTATTAAACATAATTCCATTTCTTATAACAGCGCCACGTGATACAAAGTAATCTTCGATTTCTTTATCACTTTTTCCTTTTAGATATTCATATAAGGAGGTTTTTGCTCATAAGTTAACCTTTTAATTCAAATGATTTATGATCGATTTAACTTCGTCTAGTAATTTGGCTATAAGAGTGCCATCAATAGCAGCGTGATTTACTTGAAGAGAAACATTAACCCAACGTTCTCCTTTCTCGTTCATTTTCATTTTATCAAAACTAACGTGAGGCACAAAAGAGTTACGTTGAACATCTTGAGGATGTGTTATATGCGTAAACTCAAACCACGGAGCACAAGACATATAGGCAATAACTTGACTTCTTCTTGCGTTGGGAGGTAGAGGCTTGGTGAATGTAGTCTGAGTTTGTAATATTTTCTTAGTTTCATTACAGAATTTTACAATATCTGGGTAATATTTGCCAGTGACAATTTTGAAAATTTCTTCACCTTGTTTTTTAGCGCAAATATTCACATACTCACCATCCTCAATGACAATTTTACCTTTGATTGAGCGTATCATATATTCCTCAAATTTTAAAAGTGCGGTATAGAAGACGTGGCATAAACAAAAATAGAAGGATAAATCTTTCGACTTTGCAAAATTATAGACATTAGTCACTTCAAGAGGGGTGCAAAGTGAGATTTGAGGGATGTCAAATTGATAGTACAAATTAAAAATATCTTTACGGTTCCAATTTTCTAAATCAAGTTCCTTCATAAAAACTCCTTTGTGTATATTATAAACAACAGAAGGGAGATTTACAAATAATTTTATATAAAATCGAGAAGTATTTTAACCCTACGGTTAATATTTCTTCATTTTTATTTTTAACTCAAAAATAATTTGGGAGAAGATAAGAGCGAAAAGTGAAAAAAGTCGCGCGTTAGTTAGCTGCGTTGCGAGAATTCACGTTTGGCGCAAAAACTTACCCCACAAATCTTACGATTTGCGGGGAGCCCCAGAAAATGCAGGCACGAAACTAGGTAGAAGCGCAGTTTAAATTATGATAAAAAATATATAAAGATACCCCTAAACCGCGTGGCGAGGCACAACTATTTTTACAGATACAAAGTCGCACTAAATTCACGAAAGTGAATTTACGTTTGGCGTGAGGAGGCGAAAACAAATGTTAGGGTGTAGCTTTTCGCTTAAAAAAGCGAAAACAAGCAACAATGCAGTTTTCGCCTTTGGTGCTGGTGGTGGGAGCCCTTACCCTAAAAATCTAACGATTTTCAGGGAACCTAAGCGAACCCGTGGGTTCGACTCCCATTAAACTTCTATATTAAAAACAGCTTCGCAGTTTTTTCTCTGGTGCTGGTGGTGGGAGTCGAACCCACACGGTGTTGCCACCTCGGGATTTTAAGTCCCGTGCGTCTGCCATTCCGCCACACCAGCATATTTTATCATTTATTAAATTTTACTAGGGTATTAACCCCGTTTTCGCACGGGACTTTAAGTCCGTGCGTCTGCCACTATCACCCTAAAAATTTTGCAATTTTCAGGGGACCCGAACCGCCACACCAGCATATTTTATCATTTATTAAATTTTACTAGGGTATTAACCCCG
>CAMLSW010000032.1 GCA_946484195.1 uncultured Clostridia bacterium | reverse complement strand
ATTAAAAACCTTGTCAAGAATTTTATTATTTTTAATAAAATATAATTGTTTTTGTGTTAATTTTTATAAAAAATAACTATTTTTAAGCTATCTTTAATTATTTTTATTATTATTTATAATAATTTATTTAAATTTAATTTTTAATATATTTAATTTGGTAATTTATATTTAAATTTAAAAACTAAACAAATTATTTTATTTTTAGTAAATAATATTTCTTAATTTTAAATTAAGATTTTTTATATTTACATTTTTAATAATTATACAAAAAAATAGAGCCTCAAGGGCTCTAGAAAGACAACAAAAATAGTAAACCTTGTGTCATAGGTTCGGTCGGATTTCCCAGCCCTGCACTTGTCGTCGCCGAACAAGCAGTTTCCTCTTAAGCAAGGCTACACACCGAATCGCCACTCAGAACACACTATAATCCTATCTTTGCTTGCAACGCAACAGTCTAGAAGTTTTCCTTAACAGACAAAGCTATAATTCTCTTGTTTTGCAAATGTAATTTCATAGGCAGATACCTGCAAGGTCGGCCGGCCAAAGCAGGTATGTTTAACACCTAATCCCAAAGCATTCACTCAAAGTAGGCTACACTGCACACGGCTTTTACCGCAATGCAGGTTCATATCTCAGAGAGTGGAATAGCCACCCTGTTGAGTCTCCGCGATAATTGGGTCGACAGCTATATGCCGTTACAGCCTGCCCAAAAATCTTAACTTCCAGCACGCACCCCGGTTTGGGCAACCAAAGAACGCACCAGAAACTTCATCGTTATGCCCTTCGGCGCTATTAATTTCGCCGTCCTTATAGCTCAGCCTGACTAGAATACTGCGTCTTACAATAATATAATATCATATTTTACAAAATTATGCAAATCGGATATTTCAGCTTTCAATATGCTTTCAATTATTTTTAATCTGGTATCGAGGCTAAATTAAATACTGTATCAGAAGTAATTTCATACCAGCCTAAAAACTCGCCGTTTTCCACACCATAAAGCCCAGAATATAAACTATCATTTACCCCACTATCACTTGTAACAGTAAGTGTGTATGCCGGCTGTATTCTTGTTATCGAATAATACCCTGCCCCAAAAGCAATACGTTTTACGTTATAAAATCTATAATGCCAAGACCATCCTCCAGGCGATGTATCCAACTCCTCACTTCCCTCTATCTCTCCACTTTTTGGGTCCAAAAATTCTTGCATATCATTTATCGCGACGGATGCAAAAGACTCACAACCTGCATCAAAGTATACTGTCACTGTATAGCCAGTATTCTCTTCAATATCTATGACTATGCCGTCAAGCGAAACTGTACCTGCCGATTGTACTGTCACAGTCATTACTATTGTACCTGAAATAGGCGTGCTATTTGTAATCTCAGACGGCGCAATTCCATCCCCTGCAATTATTCCGCTTACCGATAAAGTCGCATTTGGAATTTTTGAAACTGTACTTGCTTTATATTCAGTGGTTGTAGTATTGATTACATCAAATAGAAGAGTAAAACTTGTATCTGCAGTTCGCTCCCCTAAATCTAAATCAATATCTCCATTTACAAAACCTGGCAAGAAATTGTCAATTGTTGTACCTTGTCCGGTTAAGTCTCCCTCGTCACGTACACGAATATCCTTTATGTAAAGGGTATCATCTGAGATAGTAAAGTTGACACTACCACTTAAATTGATATGCTGTGCCTCACCTACTGCCCATACACCAACTATGAGCAATGACAAGGCTAGTATAAACGCCGACACTATTGATACTAATTTGACTTTTAAACTTTTCATACCTTTCTCCTTTTAAAACCCCTCTCGTAGCAAGAGGCGCCTTTCGCCTTTTTAATATTACCTTGTGTAAAATCATCTAGTATTATACAAAAATTTACTGGGGTAACACCAAAACACTATACGCGGGCACGCCTTACAAGCAAGGCTAACCGCTAGTGTTTTGGTGTCTCCACAATTTTTTCGATACCCTATTCTACCACCCCCCCCGCATTTTTTGTCAAGCAAATTTACGTACTTCGCTCGAGATTTTCACCAAAAAATGCTACTAACCTGTACTACTCCGTAAAAAAATGGTAAAGAGGATGACTAAAATCGCCGAGCGTAAGGCTCGAAAACCATCTTGATGGACCAAGTTAAAGTTAGATAACAGATGCACTAAACGACAATGCTCCAAACTAAGTTTGGTGCGGAGATGCTATCTGTGTCCCGAAAAAGAGGTATTATTTAGCACTTTGACGGGCCAAGGTACAACACAATAACAAACAAATTCAACGATACTTGTCCAGCATAATGCTGGCGCACAGCGCACAGGCTGATAAGTTTGTCTAAGATTACAGGTTACTATCAAATTTCAAGGCTTTCTAAGACATCAAAAAAGCATAACTAATCGTTATGCTTTTTGTAAATTTTAAACGCCTTCAAATTCAACATTCACTCTCGCCTCAACCTCAATGCTTCCTACGAGCGAGTTTGAGACATTTTCTGCATACGTTCTATACAAACTAGAGCAAGAGTAAACATACTCCTCTTTGACGCTCTTTATTTGAAGCTGTCCGCCACCAATCTTTTCAGCCTTTGCCTTGGCATTATCTATTGCCATCATAAGCACTTCCTCGTAAACCTCATCTAAATTTGAGCAACAATATTGAATATTTCTTATGCTTGTGGCTCCGTTCTCAGTTACAATGTCAACCAAATTTTTAATCTTTTCAATATTGTCAACATCAAAGGATATTGTGGTGATTGTGTAGTAACCCGTCAAACTTTTCCCGCCATTATAGTCATAACTTGGATAAGAGACAAAGCTATCCATAACAATTTTGTCATCACTAAGTCCCGCGCCTTTTAAAGCGTTAACAACCTTGTCAAATGCCTGGAAGTTATTGTCCTTTGATTTTACCATATCGCTATCAAGCGTTTCAATAACAGCTGTAACTTTAGCGCTATCAGGGCTGACATTCTTTGATGCTTTGCCAATTATACAAAGTTCCATCTTCTCTGCTTGCAAATCAAGTTGATAATCAGCTGGTTGTGCGCCACTTTTCTCAACACTTGCATCATCGTTAAAAGTTTTCTTTCCGACACGCCCAATCTTTTTTCTTTTAGGTTTAGCATTATTTATCTTTTTTTCAAGCTTACTATCAACTTTTTTCTCTGTTATAGCGCTATCACTGGCAACATCACCAGTCTTATCGCTTTCTGAGGCGACATTGTCGGTAATATTAAGATTTCTTTGCGCCACTTCTTCGTTTGAGATCTTTGCTGTAGTATTACTTTTATCTATTTTCGAAAGAATAGCCATATTTTTGTCTAGTTCTTTCACGTCTTTTGCAAGTTGTTCGTCTTTCCCAAGCTTTACCTGCTCCTCGCTAGACTTAGTTTGCATTTTTTGTAAGCCACTAGCGCTTAAATCTTGCACTTTTTCTTTTGCAACTTCAACATTTTTATTTATCTCATCTTTGGTGTCTTTGGCTCCTTCTCCCACCTTTTCTACTTTGCTGTTTTCTATTACTGTGCTCCCAGCTAAGAGCATTTGAGCGTCAGCATCAGTAAATTGTGGTTGCACGGCATTGCCAGCAAAAACGCAAAGTCCAAACACAAGCAAAAGTGCGAGCATAAAAGATAAAATTCTTTTCATAATTTCCTCCCTAACACTTTTAAGATGAGAAAAAATTTGAAAATTATTTATATAAAACAAAAATAGTGAAAATAAGACAAAAATTTCGTTTTTTGACCATTTTTTATGTAATTTTACTTAAATTATATGTTTGTATCTTTTATATCTATAGCTCCAGGAGAACTTCACTATCATTATTAATAGCACAATAATTTCGGTTAGGTCTAAAATTGCATTGGTATATGTTTGAGAGATAATATTGTATATCACTATTAGTATATTAGGAAAGACCATCAATATTCTTGTAAAACCAATATCACGAATGAACATTGCCACATTAAAAAATTCATAGGCAATAATTGCCATTATGTCAAACTGCATTTGAAAGCAGATATTTCCAACCAGCAAATAGGACATCGCAAAAAGCACATAGACACTTATGGGCGGACTTTTATCTTTGCGCTCAAAAAAATATAATGTAATCACACGAATAATCGACACTATTGTGTTGAGCCCGCCAACGAACACTCCCAAAGACAAGAATGATGCCGAATAAAAAGCGTTAGCACTTATTTGATAAATCAAAAATTTACCTTTTTCATTAAAAGAATATGATATGCAAACCAAGACAAGAGCAATAAGTCCTAAAATTTGAGAAACAATAAAATTGATCATACCCACCTCTAGCACTTGCTACATTATATGAATTTTAAAAGTAAATTTGCAATATAAGTCTATTGCTAAAAAACAATATAGAATATATTGTTATGTAATTCAGTATATTTTTGCCAAGATATATTAAGTTTATAGTTGACCGTATCTACAAAAAAACAGGAATTTGCTAATAACTTTGCAAAGCAAATCCCTGTTTTCACATTTCAAATCCTATGTATATCAATAGTTACAAATTATTTTTTTCTAGTGTAGAACCAATAGTTATCGTTTAACGTGGTGCTATGTAAAGCATCATCCGCCAAAACAAAAAGATACTCCTCTCCCTTTATTCTTTTAATAAATAACGATAACTTTGTTGGGTTTTTAAATATAGTATCCATTTTCTCGTCATTAAAATGCGCCATAGTGTTTCTTGGAGTAAAAACTTTCCCGTCTATAGAAAATTCTTCTCCATCTTTCATCGTCTGAACGGTTTTGTCGTTAAAAAATCTTAAATAACAATAATGAGGCTTCCAAGGACCAATACCAGCTCTATCATTATGAACAGGCGTATTGTATTCACTAATATCTTTTTCTTTTATGCAACCTTGATATTCCCACTCACCTAAAAGCCTCTCAAATTTCTCTTTATCCTTAATATCGCTTAAAGGTTGCCTTTTTTCGGTGTATCTTTTTGTCAATTCATTTAAATCGTCTTCGCTATAGCAACGCTCGTCCACATTTCTATAACAATAAAATAATTCCTTGCCACCAACCTTTTTACATAAAATTAATTTATCCCTATAAGTAAAATACACATACTTTTCTTTGCCAAGGACAAACTCTTGCAAAACTGTATTTACAAAAGTTGTTTCTGCTAAATTGCAAACCAGTTTTATCACTTCGTTTTTTACTCCGAAATACAATTGCTCCATATTTTTGTCTTTAATGCTGTGAATATCGTGCGAAACAATAGCAATCCAATTTTCAGCCTCTCCTTCGCATTCCCACTGTCCTCTTGGAGAAATAGTAAAATTTCTCCCAACTGTTTTATTCATAATTTCATTTAAATCTAATTCTTCCATATTCTCCTCCCACATTAGATTTTGAAGGAAGCATATGTTTCTTATAAGATAATTTGCCCTGTTGCTTATTTCTTTGATTTTCCTTTCAACGACCTCTTTAGAGAAATGCGCAATATCGTCAATAGAAAAACCAAAGCTTTGCAAAATGTGGATATTCTTTAAAATCTTTTCGTCTTTATCTGTATAATAACGGAAAGAACTATCCTCATCTTTCTTTTGAGCCCTTAATATACCTAAATTATCGTAGTAACGCAAAGTGTGAATAGATACATTATTTCTCTTTGCAAATTCTCCTATTCTATACATATTTCCTCCTTCACAATCCTAATGTAACACTAGAGTTTACTCGAGAATCAAGTGTTTTTTAATAATTTTTATAATTTTTTTTAATTTTTTCAAGAAAATTTTCGATTTTGCCTTTAAAAAGAAACTTTTTTGCTTAAATTTATCAATAAACTCCCTGTTTGAGGCAAAATCCCCCTACTTGCAAACAAAATTGTAAATTTAATTAACTGCTTACAATTTCTGTTTGTTTAGATATTATAACATATATTTAAAACAATATCAAAAAAATAAAGGTAAATATTACATAACTCCTCTCTTTGCCATCTTAAAACGTTTTAGAATCATTTACCATTTTATTACTTTTTGTTGGTATTAAAAACAAATATTGAAATTTTAAATTTTAAACTATTAAATGTTTAAAACATTGACTTTATTTTATGTTTGCGCTATACTCAATTGTGATTTATAAAAACTTTTTCAGAGGAGTAAAATATGGGATTACTTAATAGTTTTTTTGTAGGTTCTTCACCTTATGAAGGTCCACATATTTTAATTATTTCTTTATGGGTAATAACAACAACTTTACTTATACTTTTCACTTGCCTTTTTGCTAAAACAGAAAAATCAAAAGTTATAGTTATAAAAGTAACTGCAGCAGTCTTGCTCTTGGCAACAATTTTATCAAGGTTTATTTACAACGAATGGAAACTATCATTTATTGATTTCCTTCCAAGTTCATTCTGTAGCACTATGGGATTTATTACACCTTTGTTTGTTTTTTTCTGCAAAAAAGATAGTAAAAATTTATATTACGCACTATTTGCAGGATTTATGGGCGGACTTATAACACTTTTTTCAGGAGACGATATTGGTCAAGAAAGAGTTCAAAATACAATTATAAGTTATTTCTATCACAGTTTAATGATTACCATCGCAATGCTTTGTGTTGCTGTTAAGTATTCTAAACCAACTTTAGATAAGGTTCCTAGAATATTTATTGGCTTAAGCATTATGGTTGTTTACGGTGTCTTCTCAAATCAAGTATTTGGCTACTCAAACAATATGTTCTTAAATTCACCCCTTTTCGAAGGGACTCCCTTAACGTGGTGGTTGACAGGTATTTTAATGATGGTTATTGCTATTATTATCAGCCTTATCTATGAAGCAATAACTTTAAAATGGTATGACCAATCTTTATATAAATGTTATTGTTTTTGTGCTAAATATTTAAAATCATTAAAAACCAAAGCTTTAAATATAATAAATAAAAAACAAAATTTGGAAACACAAACCTCATCACAGCCACAAGAGTTTTTGCAAGAAGAACAAACAAAGTCCCAAGACCTCACAATCCAAGATGAGCAAACAAAACCTCAAGAGCCTTCTACTCAAAAAGAGCAAACCGGGTCACAAAAAACTAATAAAAAAAGGAAAAAGAACTAAAGAGAAAAAAAGCAAAAGTGTTTACTTTTGCTTTTTTGTAATCATTTTATACTGCACAAGGTAGCACAAAACTTTTAAAATCTATAAAAATTACCTAGTCCTTAACATTTACAATGGACAAAGATTTATGTTTTTCCTTTTCAACCTCTTTCAAAAGTACTTTTTTCTTCGTGTATTGTAAAATTATTATTTTGTTTTGTTCTAAGTTTTCCCATAAAAGTTTTATAACAAGGAGTAAGGTCGATTGTTGACCATTTGCCGTTCAAGAAAACTTCATTCCACATATGTGGTTTATTTTTTAAATCAACATTTATTTTAAATTTAAAGTCTCCCAGCGCTTGGGCTGGTGGTGCGGAAGATGGGAGCCACCACCCTAAAAATCACAAGATTTTTAGGGAACCCGGACGAACCCGTGGGTTCGACTCATAACACGCACCAATTTTTTTTAAATTTTAAAGTCGCCCAGCGCTTGGGCTGGTGGTGCGGAAGATGGGAGTCGAACCCACACGATGTTACTCACAAGCATCTGAAACTTGCGCGTCTGCCATTCCGCCACTTCCGCATATTTTTTCAATTTTCTCCGTTTAGTTTAAACTTTGCGCAAGTTTCCTGAACTTGCCCGTCTGCCACTTTGCACCCAAGCAATAATATTGCTCGGGAACCCACTCCGCCACTTCCGCATATTTTTTCAATTTTCTCCGTTTAGTTTAAACTTTGCGCAAGTTTCCTGAACTTACGCGCCACTACCCCACAAATTTGCAATTTGCAGGGGCCCCAGCTGCCACTTTGCACCCAAGCAATGATATTGCTATTATATATTAAGCGCTTTTAATTAATGAGCGATTGACAATTATCACTCCCACTAGTTATTATTGTTTTTAAATAATCCTTTTATTTCAAGTAATTTCTTTTGATTTGTGGCTTATTAAATCAAAATTTAAGTTTCCCTTTGCTAGAATATAGCATTAGCACAAACTAGCATACTAATTATACCTTATTTTAGAGCTTTAGTCAATTTTTATTTTTAATTTGAAAAGAATTTGTATAAATTGATAAAAAATTCATAAATATTTTATATTATCGGAAGCCGAACTTGCTTGCAAGGGTGAGGCTGATGTTTATACATACTATGTGATGGGCGGGTAAAGCACGCAAATTCGTTAAAAAAATTTATATCAAAAAAATTTTTACATCATATAGTTTATATTATAATGTTTTTATGCTATAATGCTATTGATATGAAAAAAGAAACAAAAACTAAACTTATTAAACTTGCCATCATAATTGGAGCGTTAATTTTAATTGCTCTTGCCATATATTTACCTCTCGAGCTCTCTGGCACCATAGATAAAATCGACAGCGCCGAAGAACTCGGGCAAGTCATAAGAGACGGCGGTGCATATAGCTATGCAATATTTATACTTATACAATTTTTACAAGTTACATTCTTGCCACTTCCTGCTCTTGTAACCACTGTTGCAGGCACACTTGTGTTCGAAAACGCGTGGATAACCTTCGGCTTAAGTTTATTTGCTGTAATGCTAGGCAGTATCTTCGCCTTCTTTCTTGGTAGAAAAATAGGGCGAAAGCTTGTCGTTTGGGTTGCCGGCGAACAAGATGCAAGAAAATGGGAGGAAAAGTTAAGGCGAGGCAAATACGTCTACTTTCTGATGATGCTTTTCCCTATCTTCCCCGATGATATACTTTGTATAGTTGCAGGCTGCATAGGTATGGACTGGAAATTCTTTCTTATCACCAACCTAATCACTAGACCTATATCAATAGGGCTTACCTGTTTCTTTGGTAGCGGAGACATAATACCTTTTAGTGGCTGGGGCATACCTGTTTGGATAGTGCTTGTTGCGCTGGCAATAATCGTAATGTACCTTAGCATAAAATATCAACCGCAGATTGAGAATTTTATAAATAAACTTGCTGGAAAGATGAGTAAAAAGTTTTCTAAAAAAGAAGATGTAAAACTTTTGACATACACACCTAAGGATAGTGAAAACAACTCACAAGAGGAAAACGACGTTAAAAACACAAATACAGCCGAAAACACACCTGCCAGCAAAGAAAACCAGGCAAATAATGATACACCAAAGCAAGCCGATGACAATCCCCTTGAGCCCGACAATAACCTCCAACAACATAATAGTAAGCAAAATAAAAAATAAAAGCATAACTCGCTTTTATTTTTTGTTTAGTAAAAAGACAAAAGATTTTCGTCTTGCGGAGGCAAGTCTTGCTCATCATCTAAAATATCCGAGATATGTTCGTTATCCTGTTCAAGTCTGTCGCGCTTTTCTTTTTGATAGTTTATTACGATAGAAGTTACTACAACAAAAGCAATCAGCACAATTAGTCCGACTATGATAGAAATATTAATGATTTTTTTCTTTTTTTCTGGCATTTTTCTTCTCTTTGAGGTTATTATACCACCTTTTTATACATTTTGTCCACAAAATTTTAGATAGAAATCGTTGCAAAATTAAGGCAAATAAGAAAACAAACAGGATATATACACGAAATTGACCGTAATTTACTGCTAAATTACTATAAAAAAGCGCAAAAAACGAAAAAGTAACCGCTAAAAAATCAAAAAATATTTTTGCGAACTTGTCCTTAGATAAAAATGATAAGATATTTGCAATATCAAAAAAGAAACCACTTGCAAGCCCTACTAAAAATATAATAAAAAACACAAGTGGCTGATTTAATGTCGGATATAGCACTACTTAAATATCCTTTTAAAAAGTGGTTGTTTTTCTTTCTGTTGTCCTAATTTAATGTTGGTAAAATTGCCCTCGAGGCACACTTCACCCTTTTCAAGCTCCAATTTTTTAACCTCAACGCCACTGCCTGTAAGCACAATCAAGCTATCCCCGCATTGCACCACCGCTTGCGACTGGGAAGATGACACCACCTTTGTGACGCCCTGTAATAGTAAAGTTCTTCCCTCCAAATGCAATAAATTCATTAAGCCACCTCATTTTAATAACATCATCAATTTATTTATATTCCTATTTTTATATAAAAATGATAGTAATGTTGACAAAAATATTGTATAATCTTTGTATGGAAAAAATATCTTTTAAAAATGAAGTTGACGGCTTTATTATTGACCTCTTGCAAGATAAGGGGCTACCTTACAATGTCTGCCAAAAGGCACTACGCAAGCAAGACATCAAGGTCGATGGCAAGCGAATCAAGGAAAACATAAAAATAGATAAAGGCACATTAGTTGAAGTTTACTATCAAAAGACACCACCTAAATTTGATATTGTCTATCAAGATAACAATATTTTTGTTGTAAACAAACATAGCGGAATTGAGGTTGAAGGCAAGGACGGAGTCGCACAAAGCTTAAACGCAATTGCCGTGCATAGACTTGACAGAAATACGACAGGGCTTCTTTTGCTTGCGCGAAATGAGGCCTCTGCAAATGCTCTTTTGCAAGCATTCAAAGATAGGACAATCACAAAAAAATATCTTGCCCTTGTTGTTGGTAAAAGTAATCTAAACGGAGAGTACTCAGCTTTTCTTATAAAAGACAGCGAGAAAAGTCTTGTTATGATATATGACAAAAATGTCAAAGGCTCAGTTAAAATTACGACCATAATAAAGACAATCAAAAGTGATGATGAGAAAAGTTTAGTTGAATGCACCCTTGTGACAGGTAAAACCCATCAACTTCGCGCACATCTTGCCTACCTTGGATACCCTATAATTGGTGACGGGAAATATGGGAAAAATAGCGACAATAAACATTTTAAAACAGCAAAACAACAGCTCCATTGCTATTATTTAAAATTAGATAAACTCTCGTCGCCCCTCGATTACCTAAACGGCAAAGAGTTTAAGTGCGAGGCAAGGTTTACATTATAAAAAATCTTCTGTGATGTCTATTCACAGAGTAGCCGGTAAGGCTCCTTATTACGACGAAAATTCCAAAGGGATTTTCTAGGGGGTGGTTTCAGCTTTTTTAATTCCACCCCCTGCAGGTCCTTATTACGCAGAAATTTACAGAGTAAATTTCAAGGGGGTGGAAAGGGAGTTATCACCCCAAAAATCTTGCGATTTTCGGGGAACCCCGAGGGAGGAAAACCAAAAGCATTTGAGGAATCTATATTCCGAAAAATGCGTACACTAGCGGTTAGCCTTATTTGCAAGGCGTGCCCGCGTATCTCGGGGTCCCCATAAATTGAAGAATTTATGGGGTGTTATCTCGGGGTCCCCCACAAATTGAACAATTTGTGGGGTGCTATTTTTGGTGTTACCCCAATAGGCGATAGCCTATTACAGCAAAGCTTTATACTCCTTCTTTCTCTCAATAGAAAACCTAATGATTGCAACTACTAGTACGATTGTTTCTATGAAGTTCATCAAGGCTGAGGTGTAAACCTTATTTAGCAGCCCATAAACACCATTTAGCGAGCTTGGGATTAAACTGATACATCTCATCATTTGCAAATCACTGCAATTTTTCGCTATGGTTGAAATAATGGAGGTTCCAACGGTAATAAGGTCAATATAGTTTTTAACAAAGAACACACCAGAAACAGCATACAACTCAAAGAAAATAAAAAGAACATAAACAGGCGGTCGAACATCTTTTTTCTCATACAAATAGAATACTAATAGCCTCACCATTGAAATAAAAGTGTTAACTCCACCTGCTAGAGCTCCGTTGAATATGAATGACACAGCATAAAAAATATTGCAAATAGTTTGCAAAAGTAAAAAGGTTTTTCTATTCTTTACAAAGTAGGATATTGCAATGATTATTAATGCAATACCGCCCATAATTTGCGCAAGTATAAAATTCATATCTATTATTATATCACAAAATTTTATTTTAGCAATTAATTGTAACAAATTAATAAAATCGACAAGGTTTTACAAAAAGAAAACTCTCCCTATCAAATATTTTTGACTACAGATTATAAAATATGTTATAATCAGTCTATTAATAGGAGTCAAAATGTTAGAAATTTACAATCTAACCAAAAAATTTGGTGAAAAAACCGCAGTGGACGATTTGTCAATAACCGTTCAAGACGGTCAAATATGTGCCTTTATCGGTCATAATGGTGCTGGCAAAACTACTACTCTAAAATGCATTGCAGGCATACTAGACTTTGACAAAGGTGAGATAAAGGTTGACAAAATAGATATAAAGGACCATCCAATGGAGGCAAAAAAGATTTTAGCCTACATTCCGGATAATCCAGATTTGTATGACCATCTAAAAGGTATAGACTACTTAAACTTTATCGCAAGCGTGTTTGAAATGAGTAAAGAAGAGCGCAAGGCGAAAATCGAGCAATATGCCAAAAGGCTTGACATATACAACGACTTAAACACAGTGATATCTAGTTATAGCCACGGTATGAAGCAAAAACTCGCCCTTGTTTCTGGGCTTATCCATAAACCTAGCATACTGCTACTTGATGAACCCTTTGTTGGACTTGACCCAATTTGCAGTCACGAATTTAAAGAGATTATGAAGGAGCTTGCAAGTGAAGGCGTCACTATCTTTTATTCTACACACGTGCTTGATGTGGCTGAAAAGATTTGCTCTCACGTTGCAATAATTAAGCAAGGCAAACTTGTAAAATTTGGCACTATGCAAGAAGTAACTAGCGATAACAGCCTTGAAAATATTTTCTTGGAGCTTGAAAATGAAAAACATAATTAATCTTTCAATCATATATTTCAAGCAAACCTTGTCACAATTTTTTAGAAGCAAAAAGCGAAAAAGCACGCTTTCTAATGCCTTTTTTATGCTGGCAATCTTTGTTATCGTAATGCTGGCTATGGGTTTTGCATATATGGGCAGTGCCGAGCAGTTTAGTGCGATTGGACATCCCGAATACGTGCTTGTTATCGGGCTAATGTTGTCGGCATTTTTGGTACTTATGATGACTGTGTATGACTCGCAAAACCAGTATTACAAAAATAAGGACTACGATTTGCTTGCAAGTTTGCCTATCAAAAACTACTCCATAATCACAGCCAAATACTTAAGTTCTTACTTCGTCTCCTTCTTCTATGGCTTATTGATTGCATTTCCTGCCTATGTGGTATATTTCATAGTTTGCCCGTTAAATATTGTTGCCATTATTTATTCTATACTGTCACTCTTCTTTATCCCAACTTTTACGCAACTTGTTGGTTCCCTTCTTGCCTATATTGTCAGCCTGATAACTTACAAGATGACAAACAAAAAGATTGTATCAAATATTTTGACGGTCATATTGACTATTGGGCTTATCGCCTTCATTTACATTGGCAACAGCAATCTTATGCGGGACCTTTTTATTGGTGGCTTCCCGCTGTGGATAAAGATTGTATTTCCTCATATATTCCTATTGTTTAGCGCAATCACCACAGGCTCCTTCCTTGACTTCTTTTTCTTTATTGCAATAACTATGGCGTTCGCAATGATAAGCATCGGTATCATTACAATTGGTTACAAAAAAATAAATTCTAGCCTCTCATCTTCAAGCACTAAGAAGAAAAACAAGCCACTTATCTACCGCACTGACAAACCTTTCTCATCGCTACTACGCAAAGAGGCAAAGACCTTTTTTAATAGCCCAACATATTTTATCAATGCAATCATCGGACCAATTATGGTGATTATTCTTTCAATTAGTATGGGAATAGGCGCAAAGGATGTATTTGGTACTGATGCATCCTTCCCTTCAGAATTTTTTGCCACAATGTATATTTGTTTTTCGTCTATGTGTCTTGGAATAGGTGTCCCAACATCGGCATCAATTTCGATAGAAGGACAAAAATTCTACACCTTAAAAAGTCTGCCAATATCAATCAATAAGATATTAAACACAAAACTTTTCTTTAACTTAATATTATCATTGCCGTTTGTGCTTGTGGGCTCAACCATTTACGTTTGCATTGCGCCTTGCAGTGTTTGCGAAATAGTGCTTGCATATCTTATTCCTCTTTTAAGTATGGCGACCTTCAGTGTGCTTGGACTTTTATGTAATCTCAAATGGCCAAAACTAAATTGGACAAGCGAATCACAAGCCGTCAAACAGAGTCTTAGCCTATTTGTGTCAATGATGATTTCAATGCTAATTTCACTCCTGCCATTTATACTTTATTTCTCTTTGTTTGATGAGATTTCATCAGTATTATCCTTCGCACAATACTTTTCAATATATCTAGCATTTATAGCTTTACTTCTAATTTTGTTTACAACCCTGCTCTACACATACGGTAAAAAATTATATAGGAAAATATAAAAATTCAAAAAGCTCCGTCTATAACTCCCTTTCCCTCATTTTTTGAAAATCAGTAAACTTTTATAAATTTATTGATTAAACTATAAAATTAAAATCAAGCTTCTAACATATTTTTATCATTTTATAAAACCAAATTGCCGTTTGAATACAGCCTCCATATTTTGTTTCCCCGCTATATATTTTGATAATATATTAGGATAAATCCCATTGTCCCATAATTGAAGTGATATGGCATATATACAAGCCTCAGATTCAATTCCACATATATCCATTTCATCAACATCTAAAGACTTAATATACTCCAAATCTTCATTTTGCAATCCATAACCATATTTATCGATAATCACAGCACTGTTTGGCAAGCTTATTGAAAACTCTTGTTCTGCATCTGTCATTAATTTATTCCAATTTAATTTAGTTTGATATAAAGAATTTTTTGTACTATCGTTTTTAAATTTTGTAAATATATATTTATCGTAATACTTTCTATCAATCAGTTTAGATATTTTTTTGCCAAGATTTTCGTATTCTTCGCCGTTCATAAATCCTTTTTGCATATCAACAACCAACAAAACTCTCATACGCCCTCCAATCACAATTTTATTTTAACATATTATTTAATATTATACAAAAATTAATTAGAATATTTGGATTGCTAAAATACATTGTCATCTTAAAAATTATATTTTAGCACAAAAAAAAGACTAAGCTTTTGCTTAGTCTTCTTTTATGAATTAAATATTCTAAGTACATTCTTTAAAGCTATTAAGCGGTTGTATGTTTTACCATACATTGTACTCTAGAGTAAGGTATCCCTTACTCCGCTCTATGTATATATTTAATATACATAGCCTCGACTCTGTCTCTTT
>CAMLSW010000031.1 GCA_946484195.1 uncultured Clostridia bacterium | reverse complement strand
AAACCCTTTTGTCAATTTTTTCTACCATTCTGTCAGCAAAATCTATATAACCATTGTTTCTAGAATGTTCCATTAAATAACTGTTTAAATAATCATCACCTTTTCCATTCTCAACTTGAGAAAATGTAACCTCGTGCCTTCTAACTTTTCTTTCAAAACTTTCGATATTAATTGGTTTTTCTTCCATCTTAACTCCAATTAAGTTCATTATACAACAAAATAAATTTTACTCAAAACAATCATTGACATCAAAACAAAAAGAAGCAATATCAACCTCACTTCTTTGTTAATTTATTTTTTATTATTCTACACCAAGTGCCTTAAATACTGCATCTTCTGGAGTGTTATAAAATAATAGAGATATAGAATTTAATAAATCATCTGGGACATCTATCAATTGTTTTTTTGCATTGTTAGGTAACAAAACTTTTGTAGCACCTGCATCATGAACAACCTGTAACACATTTGCAAGTTCTTCAATACGATTTATTGAACCACTTATGCTTATACTTCCTAAAACTGCAAGTTTTGGTAAAACTTCTTTCTTTAAGGCTGCAGAAGATAAAGAAACGAGAGTTGCAAGAGATAAATCTTTTGCATTCCCTACACCCTGCAAATCACGATAATCCATTAAATAATCAGAAAGCGTTGTGCTTATATTCGCACTTATATGTTGTTTGTTAGCCTTAAAATAATTTATTGCATTATTAATACTATCTTTACATTCTTGATTTGATACACCAGTTCTTGTAAATTTTCCATTCCCAGAAACACACTCATTTTCAATTCTGTAAACTCCAAACACTCCTGTTTCTGAACGTTCTACACAATAAACTGTTCCCGGCTTTGTCAAACCTTCTGGAATAAGTTTATCACTTCCTTGTTCTGGAACTCCAACATACTTTTCTTCAAATGTTTCATTATCTATATAAGAGAAATTAACAGCATAGAATTCCATTCCACCAATTCTTTTCAGTTGTTCTTTAACTCTTCTACGACCTTCAAGTGCATATCTTAATATTTCTTCCAATTGTTCTTTTGTGAAATCACCATTTGGATACAATATCTTAACAAGTCCAGATACAGTTTTCCTTACAGCAACAGTGTCTCTTTGATTTAATGTGTTTCCAAGCTTGAAATATTTATCTAACGCATCTGAAAAATTATATTTCCTCATAGTCCTAAAAAATTCAGACACATAATCTGTAACAAAACCATATTCATCAGTAAAATACTTTGGAGCAAATTTAGGAACTTCCCAACCCGGTATATAATAGTGCATTCTATCAAAAAATGCAGTATCATTTGCCATAAGTTCTGGGAATGGTTGGAATAGATTAGATGTTTTTAGTAATACATCAACGCTTACGTTAATATTTCCAATAAACACCATTGAAGCACTCGCTGTTATTTGGTCTTTTCCACGTGCGAATGAGCCGGAATTCATATAATCCTTCATTATTTGAATTCCATCTTTTTCTTTAAACTGAATTCCTGCGACTTCATCAAATGCAACACAATCCCAGTGTCCAACTAATCCAATTTGGCGTCTGCCCATATTATAAAACAAGTTTGCAACCGTTGTTTGACCACCAGAAATCAAAATAGAATTTGGGGAAATTTCTTTATAAACGTGAGATTTTCCAGTAGAACGTGGTCCAAGCTCGCACAAATTATAATTATTTTCTACAAGTGGCACCAACCTTTCAATTAGGTGCATTTTTTCTCTTTGTTTTAGTTGCGTTGGTTCCATACCAATTGACCTTAATATTAAATCTTTCCATTCTTCAATATTAAATTGTTTACGTCCTTCAAATATTTCATTTATATCAAGATTAGGCATTTGTATAGGTTTTATACTTTCAACAATCAAAACTCCACCCAAATCTTTGTCCTTATCTTTTCGTTTAACTTCTTTTGCAGCTGCTTCAAGGTCCTCGTTTTCGTCCTCTTTAAAATATCCAAGTTTAACTATACACCAAATTCCACCAGCAAGAAGTTTTTCATATTTTTTCACATATTCACCAGAAATTGGTATTCTAATTAATCCTAAATTCATTAAACTTGCAAAGCAAATACCTTTTTCAACATCGACAGTTACATCAACCCTATCAATAACAGTATAAGAGCCATTTTCAGTGATTTTAAATTTTACTTTTTCTGCTTCATCTGGACGAACATAATTTTCAGCAAGTATTTTCTTAACTTGTTTTACACCTTCTTTAATACTATCTTCATCATCAGTAGAACAATACATCCCAAGTAGATATTCAAGGACATAAATAGGAACATTTATTCCTTCTTTAATTTTTTTGGATAGGTCTTTTCTAACAACTCTACCAGCAAAAACTTCATTTACCTTTTGATCGAATTCGTTCATCTTCATCTCCTATAAATCAAAATCATTTTCTATTAAAATATCAATAGTAAATGGCAACTTTGTTCGTTCAGCATAACTGTCATCATAATCAGCGATTACTAGATAATATTGCTTGTTTTTATCATACTTTTGGTTTCTTAAAGTGAATTTTTCTTTATACATTCTATCTTTTACATCTTCACTTTTGCTATCAGCATTGATTACAACAGAATTTGAAATTCTTTTCCCTTCTTCATCTTCAAAATATATTTCATAATTTTTTGCAACTAACTTTTCGCTTACTTTTTCATTCTGGAAAAATTCCAAAAAAGTTATAAGTGAAGTTACTTTGTTTGATAACGAAACACAAGAGATAGTAACATTTTTAGCTGTGTATTTATCCCATTGTGAGCGCCTATTATCTATTTGTATAATTGGAATAACAATTTCTTGCAAACTATCTCCACCGTGAACATATTTTTTACTTTCACCTTGTTTTTTGTAAATATTAACACCATAAGGAATAACTACATTTATATTTATATTTTTTATTAAATAATCAAGCGAAACTTTTCTTGACATCTCTGGTTCAACATTGTCTTTTGTAAGGATAAATCTTCTTTTTGAAATGATAGCATTCTCGATTTCATTTGGAGTTTTATCCATTTCTTCAATGTCATTTCTCTTATATATAAATCCGTGGTCCGCAGTAATTATAATGTTAGTTATTGAAAAATTTTGTAATTTCTTGACAATTGATTGAATTTCATTAAAAGCATCTTCAACCCCAACAAAAACTTTATTCTCTGTTGATGTTTTATCACCCATAGCGTCAATAGAATCGTGATATATGTAAATTACTTTTTGCCCTGCTATTTCAGACTTAATTCTTATTGAATTTTGTGGTTTATTAAATTCTTCAAATTTGTAAACTTTCCCTTCTACAAAAGTATTCAAAATCTTTTCTCTGTTTTCTATACTTGATGAATTTATTCCATCAACATACACATCTGCTCCAACATATTCAATTTTGTTATGTGGTAATAAACTAGCCATTCCAAGTGCAGTGTAACTTGGCAATGTTGATACAGCGAAATTCAAAGTTGACTTAACTTTGAAAGCATTTGAAATCCTTTTGTTTA
This sequence comes from uncultured Clostridia bacterium, assembly GCA_946484195.1. Lineage (GTDB taxonomy): Bacteria > Bacillota > Clostridia > Christensenellales > UBA1242 > Caccovivens. Next base: position 12,211 of record CAMLSW010000031.1, on the reverse strand, counting down.
ACTCTTCTCCACATTCATATCTTAAAGCATCTGAAATTATTACAGCAATTTTTTCTGGACATGGTTTAACAAATTTATTATAGAAATCCCACTGTTTGATAGCATTAAGATTTTTGTAATCTATATGTTTTAATTCATTTGACCATTTAACTGAAAGGTCATTCAAATACCAATTGGTGTATGTGTTTTCAATTTTATTAAAGAGTTCTGAAAAATCTTCATTTCCCGATTTGTCATATGCTGTAATAAACTCTCTATAATATTGGTCAAACTTAAAATAATTTTTTGTATATTTTTCAAGTAAAATTTCAGCAGTCCCTTGTGGAAAAGTTCTGTTCTCTTCATCTACTTTTGATAATAATTTGCAAGCATGATGTAATGTTTGGTATTCATATTTTAATGTTTCATTCCAATATGACTTCCTTCTTTGTTTTATAATACTTAAATATCTATCATATTCCTTAACATCATCTATTAAACAGTCTCTAATATTTCTGATAATATGCAAGTCATATCCAATAAATGTATCCACATCTTCATAAACCTCAATATTCCAATCTTTTGTTATCCTTTCAAATTGGATTTTTTCAGCAACTTCGTTAGAAATTGCAATATAACTTTCTGCATAATCACTTTTCATAAATCTATCAACAAAGATATAGGCATTATTTTTAATTGCAAAATTATTGATATCCGGCAAATTTATTTTCCAACTATTAGGTAATGGACTTTTTAAATAAAGCGATGTATGAAGCAATAAAACATTAGTCATAAAATTATCAACATCTTCAAAAGCATTAGTAGTTCCAAACTTATTTTCAACAAAAGTATCAAGGGTTTCAATATCGCAATATTTTTTGACTTCTTGCAATAATTCCCCTCCATTTATGTAGTCAGATAAAACACACATTAAAGCTTCTTCAAAATCCACAACATTGAGTTTGCAAACAGCACATAAAATTGCAATATGTATAATGTTTTCAGTCCATTTTTTAATGTTATATGATTTTAATTTGTTTCTGCGCTCTTTATTGTTTAAAAAGACTTTATATTTCTTTATAACATTGGCAAGTGCTGGGTTATCTATTCCAAATTCTCTCATATAGATTGTGGTAATATCAGCTTCAAATTCTTGACTATAAAGACAAATATCAATCAAATAATTATCTTGTGGGTTTGGTTTGTAAAAAGGTGCATAAATAAGATAATTTGAAGTCAAATCACTAACTTCAAGTGTGTATTTTATTTCAAAATAATTTTTCCCTGTAAATTCCATAATTTTGGCATTTTCAAGGTCCAATTCTGCTAGTTTATCTCTAAATTCACCCTCACCATCAAACCAAAAAACGACATTACGAACCTGACCATCTCGTGGCCTTTTGTTTAACATAGTGTTTAATTCTTTTGATACTTCTTTAAAGTCTAATTTACTCATTATAACTCCTAAAATTTTAAGTAGGTTGAAAAGATATTCTTTTCTTTATCTCCATCAAGTTTTTGAAATTTTTGATAGTTAACTTTCACACCATCATCAAGGTCTATTTGAATGTTCATATTTGAAGCATGATTGAGAATTTCATCGTAAGCCTTACATTCAAGTATTTGTTTGTTGATTAAGTCAAGTTCCTTTTTTGCTTTTGCTTTTTCAGCAGTTAAATTTGATTTTTCAATAAATTGTTCAAGTCTGTCTTTTTCGTGTTCATATTTCCATTGAATATCGTGAAGATATGAAAGCCTTGCAGTAGGAATAGTGTTTTGGTCATATCTGTGAAGATACATAAGAGCTCTAAATCCACCATTTTTACCACTATCAAATTGCCAATAAATTGGTCTGTTTTGATATTTTTTGCAATGGTCTTTAAAGAAATCATTTGCAAGATATTCTCTTATTACATTTCTTGGTGTGTCATTAGATTTTTCATCAAGAGCATTTGCGATAAATCTTAAATTTTCTTCTAATGTTGCTTGTCCGTAAATAACACTTATAAATTCAATTACTCTATCTACTAGACTAAACTCAACATAATCATTATCAGTGTTTACAATACAATTATCTTCACTTGGCATAAATCTATCTGAAATTGTCATATTCTCAGTTGATTTATGATATTTCAATTTTCGTTCATCATCAAGAAACTCCCCCCAATCAAAAGTTCCACCTGCAAATTGTAATCCATCTCTATAAGGACTATACCTTCCAAAAGTGCACCCAACAATGTATGAAATCAAATCTTTAACAACATCTTGTTTTGTTCTAACATAAATATTGCCTTTCATACTCTCTTGAATATCTTCTTTTTTATCGTAAATTCTTGCAACCGTTATATCTTTATCTTCAACATCTGGTGTAAGTTCATCTTGCAATCCATAAATATCAATAAAAATTCTATTAAGTTCTTCTTCGTTTTTCTTTAATTGGTCAAATCTTGCATTTACTTCATTTTTATATTGACTATAAAATTCTTGTAAAGAATATCCGATTATAATTTTCAATTCTTTTGTATTTATAAAATTTGAATTGATAGACATTGAACCCAAGTCTTTAACAAAATAATAAATTTTTTCTAAATTTTTTGTTATTTCCTTTGTAATTTTTTCTAATAACTCAGGATCTTCAATCTTTAAATAGATTTTATTTTGATCTTTTATATATAATAATATATCTTCTTTTTCGTTTTCTAAATATTCTCCAAAAGTTTTTCCCGAAAAATCGTCAACGTATTGGATCTTGTATTTTGCTAAAATTTCTTTTATGGTTAACATAGTTTTTTTAAGAGCGTCTTGATGATTTATTTCAATTTGCCTTAAATTTTCTCTAACTGCCAACAAAGGATTTTTCTTAAAATCCCAACTTGTTTCATATTGGTCCCAATCCAGTTTTGAATGATTAATACATTTATTTGCAAGTAATTCCACATCATTAGCTTCTAAACCTATAATTAATGGCAATTTTTCTATATCACCCGCATTAAAATTTAATGTTTGGCTTATCAATTTAAGAATTTTGCTAGTTAAGCATTTTGAATTCAAATATGCTATTATGTATTTCAGATACCTTTTACTATAAATGGCCATTCCAGCATTTGAAGGAATAAATCCTGTAGGAGAATACCTTACAGATAAATTACCGGAAGTAATTGCTGACCACGTTCCATTCTCTCTGAAATAAAGTTCTTGATTTTTTACTACAAAATCAGGTGTTTTTAAATATGGATATTTTTTTAAAATGCTCTTCTTAATACTTTCCCCATCTTTAAAATAATCTACTACAAAGTAATTATTACCATACCATTTTCTATACTCACCTCCCTTATTTAAGGGATACCACTTTTCATCTCCTATTTTAGCATAATCTCTGCTTTTATTAAACCCTATATTTTTAAATTTTACTTCACTCCAAAGCCTTACATATAAATTATTGTCGGTTGTAGCTAATCCTTGTTTTGCATAAGCATAATTAGTAATACTCTCTCCTTGTATAAATATATTTATTAAATTTTTTGTTGCCCAATAAGCAATTGGACTACCCGGTATTTTTGAGAAATTATTTGAACTGACCGAATATCTATACCCACAATTTTTATTTTTAACAGCTTCCAAAGTCTTAGGTCCTTGTAAATCTGGACCTTTAAATTGTTCAAGTCTTATAAATTCACCAGTTTCTTTTGTTTTACAATTTCTTAATGTGAATGTGCAAATTGGAACTACTGCTTCTGCAAAACCACCATATTCAAGTTGAACTAAACTCGTAATAGATTTTGAATTGATAATTTCAACTCTTAATTTTTCATAACTTTGAATGAACATCCATACATAAGGACACATTATACCAATTTGACCATTCACAGTGGAATACAGCATATTCCTTTCAATAAAGACTGAAAATAAATCGTATTTAGTATTTGGATAACTTTTAGAAAGGTATTGCCCAACATTAGCCGGCAATTTACTATTGCCTGCATAAGGTGGATTAGTTACAACAACATCATATTCTGAACTTAAATAAATAGCTTGTCTTAATAAGCTTGTTAAATTAGGCTTTATATTTTGAACGGCAAGAATGTTTGATATTTGAAATTGATTGTCATCAACATTTTGAATTTCTTTTAATACAATATCATATTGTTCTGGCGTGTATATAAAGTCCTTTATTAAACTGCCATAGAGCTCAGCATCTTTAAATTTTTCAACCAAATTCAGCACAATTTCTTCATCTTGTGTGTTTAATTTTGCAAGAGAGATAAAATCTTTAAGTTCTTGCATATCAATCAAGTTGCTTTCTTTTATATCAATAACATTTGGATAAACTTGTTTTTTCAAAAAATCCTTATCATAACTAAGCGCTTTCATAGTAAGAGCGAATGATGTGAGTTGAGCAGCACGCTTATCAACATCTATTCCAAAAAGATTATTTTTAAGAATTAAAGCAGGGATTTCGCTCGCAATATAACCACTTTCTTGATACATTTTAAAAAAGATTTCAAAAGCATAAACAAGAATGTGTCCCGAACCGCAACAAGGATCAATAAATGTAATTTCTTTAACATTTTTTCTTGCATATTCTTTGTTTATTTCATCAAGTTTTTTCTTTACATCTTCCGTTTGTTCTGCAGGTTCGAGATAATATTTTAAATCTTTTTTTAAACTTGAATTTCTACTCTCAACCCACATCTTGCCAAGAGTGTTGTCAGTCATATATCTAACTATCCAATCTGGTGTAAAGATTTGAGTAGCAGCAGGAAGCGTTCCCTTTGTAATCTTAGTATTATTTTTAAGTCCAGCAAAAACATCTTCTTTCTTTTCAGAAATATAGTATTGATAAAGCCAACCAATGATTTCAACTTGGCTTGCATTTTCACCGTCGTCATCTTTAACTGTTATATTGAAATCTTTGGCACTAATATCATTTACTAAATGGGAAATGATAGCGTCATTATCAAGCAAATGGTCTGGTAATAAAAGTTCAACATAGTTATCAATTTTTTCAAACATCAAAGGCATAACTTTGTTAAGTTCATTACATTGACTTGTTAAGATATACCTATAAAGTTCATTTGTTTTATTCTCGTCTTGATATTTATAAACTATTTCTTTGTCAACAAAAGATAACTTATCTGCATAAGTTATGGCATCAGGCTCAGATTTGCCAGCAGTGGTGGAGCCAATCATATAAATAACTTCACCATTTCTGCCATTTTTTAAATAGCCGTTAACTTCCATAAAACGTAGTGCAACAATTCGGTTAAACCAAGTATATGCTATTTCTTCAATAGCGTCTTGATAGCCTACTTGTTTAACTCTCTTAATAAAGTCATCACGCATTTGTTTTTTGTAGTTAAAAGTCATACCATTAACAACAAATCCATTGTCTGTTTCAGCTTGAATTTGTTTTTCTGGTTTATTTTCATAAACGCCGAGCAAGTTTGCTCTGTCTGAAATTCTTTTTATAAGTTCGCGTCTTGCATTAACGGCGAAATTTCTTAATGCAGATTTATTCATTTGTCTGCTGCTCCTTTTTCACTAATTTGTAATTCAATAATTCTTCCTTTGTATGACTCTGTATAAAATTGACCATATCATTATATAATTTAATCGAATAGCTATATTTAGTCCTATTTTCTTCATCAGTTATTTTTAAACAATAGTCTTTTTTTTCTTTAATTCCATTATTGATAACGAAAACATTTACTTTTGCCCAAGACCATTTAAAATCTTTCGTTTTAACACCATCGCTTGTTTTTATTTCTGCATTATCTATTTTCCTTTTTATCATTCCCAAATCATATTTGTAATAATCTGATGTATTATAAAGTGCAGTACTTGCATTATTTGTCAATTCAACAGTGTCTCCAATTAAACGCCCAATTAGTTTTAATGTAGGGCTTCCATTTTTGTCAACAAAATGACCTTCATCTACTAATTTAAATTCCTTTATTAGTTCTGGGTCAATTGTGATAACATTATCTGATGAATTCGAAATCACATTACCATTTTTACAATCAATTAAAATTAAATTATCAATACCAACTTTTGCAATTTTTTCAAGAAAACTCATCCATTTATTTTGTTCGTTTAATCTTTTTTCTTCAATTATAGCAGTCAATTCAGCATACCTAATCTTTTGTATGCTATCATTATATCTATAATATATATCACCTGGTTTTAAATCATCATCGCTTGTTGTTACAATACATGGCTTGTTTTTTTCTTCATAAATATAAATTATTCCAAAGGTCTTTGTATCTATATGATGAATATATCTTTCATAATGAATATTTGGATTACATCTCATTAAGAAAAATCCCCTATAATCTTCACTGTCTACTTTTAAGAAATTTTCAATTGCTTTTTTATCTAACCCTATCAACTTTCGTGTTCTATCATCTACACCAAAAATAATATAACCACCCGAATTGTTGGCTAATCCACTCATTATTTTTAATAATTCTGATTTTTTTAAATTGAACGAAAGTTTATACTCAACTGCATTTCCTTCAATTGAAATGATTTCTCCGTCTGTATTCCATTTAAACAATTCCAGCAATTTCTCATTTGAAAATGGTTCCAATATATCCTCCATTAATTTTCTATTTTAATTCTATTTAATATTTATAATTATGTTATCTTTGATTTTTTCTTTTAATTTTTCTTTCAACTCATTTGCAAATTTATCAATATCATCTTCGGTTTCAACTTTTACAATTGATTTTTCAAGAATTTCCCCAATAGACAATGAAACAGTTTTCTTAAAAATCTTCTTTTCTATCTTTTTGTTTGGATTTTTCTTGCATTCTTCTTCATATTTTTCTTCATATCTTTCTCGTGCTTGGTTAATTAAACTATCACGCAATCTAATTGCTTCTTCACGAACATTATGAATTGTTGCTACAATTTGTGATTGACTTGCTTTGTCTTTAAGCATTTTGAATTGGATATCCAAACCTTCCGCAGTTATTTCATATCTATTGTATACATCAATAACCTCTTTGAGCATATCATCAATTTCTTTGCAAATAGGTTCTGATTCTTTTTCAAGAATTTTAATTAAAGTGTTGTCGAATTTTTGACAAAGGTCTGGCAATCTATAAATTTCTTTATAAGGGCTTTCAAGCGAGATTATACTATCAATTTCACTAATAATATCTTCTACATTATATCCCTCAAAATAAGTTTTGTTTTGTTTATAAATATCTATTCTATTGCAACCTTTTTCAAAGATATCTCTTTGGTGCTCAAAGAAATTTTTGATTACATCAATGTTTGACTTATACTCCATAAGTTCATTTTCACTTTCTATGAATTTTTCAAACAGTGTGCTTGCATCAGTTATTGAGCTTAATTTCTTAAACAACTCAAAACTTTTGTTAACTAAGTCATAACCCGGATATTTATAACTATTATGATAAGGAATATCATTCAAATAAGTTAGCTGATAATCATAAGTTCTATAATATCCGCTTTGTGGATATAAACCAAGCAAAGATTGAATATGATAAAGTTCATTTTCACAAGTTCTTTTTATCATTTGTCTAAGTTCTTCATCATTTGTATAACCGACAGATTGAGTAAATACATTCTTGTATATTCTCTTGATGTTTTCAACAATTTCATCACTTGTTTTGATTTTCAGTTTTACTGCAATACGGTCTTTATAATCTCGTTTAGTTAAGTAATCAACTAACTTGTCATCATTAACTGTTATTGGATTTCCAACTAGTTCAAGTTTAATATCATCATTCAATAATAGGTTAATTACAATAGCTGCAATATCAATTTCATTCCAACCATAAGGGATTTTTTGGAACCTTTCATACAAACTTCGCAAATTGATTGGCATTCTTCTTTCATATTGTCTTTCAACATATTTTTTCATTTCTTGAATTGCTAATTGATTTGGAACAATACCATCAATACTCATTTGTCTTTTACTTGAAAGTAAAGATTGCAAATCGCTCGCTTTTTCATAATATTTGGTAATGTAATTCAATTTTGTATATGTGCTTTCAACCAGTATTTTAAAAGCCTCATTTATTCGTTCTTTTGCACTCTTTTGTTTTATTTCAAGTTTAGAAGCATTTGCAAAAATATCAGACTTCTCAATTCCTTCAAGAATTAAATTGTATGCTCTTTCTTGCTTTCTTCTAAGTTCATCTGCTTTTAAAGATAAAATCTTTTGTATGTTAGACGATGACGCTCTCGAATTCCTTGTTCTAATATACTTTTCTAATTTAAGATAACCTTCAATCTCATCAACAAGCAAAGGATTATCTGGCATTCTAATTACAACAATATGATTTACTTGGGTTTTTATCTTTATCTCTTCATCACTAACTGTTCCATAATATGGAGTGTAAACACAGAGTCCAAGTTCATTGACCTGTTGCCCACGTGGATTATCATCAACAATTTGGTTAAATGAAAATAGATTAACATTGTTGTTGTATTTGTATCTAAAATCAACAATACTATTGAAGATTTGGTCACCAATAAAGCCGATAATCTCGCTTGGAGCCAAATTCATAGAATCTATTTCTCTATTAACATCTTGCTCATCATTTGTTAAGAAAATATATTTATCACCATCTCTTTGAATAAGATTTTGACTATATAATCTTTTAATGCTTTCTTCAATCTTTTTTCTGAGTGCAAGCTTATCATCATCAATTCCACTCAAAAATAAAGTGGTCAAATTTTCTAAATTTGCAGGCATTTTATCATCAAGGTCTTTAACCAAAAACAATGTTTTAAGTAAGTTTAAGTCATCTGGCATAACAAGATTTTCATTATTTTCTGCTCTTGTCATAACATTTCTTATTTCGTGGTCCAAGAAAGTTTCAATGGAATTATAAAATTCACCAAATGGAATTAGTGCTCCCAGCTCCTTATTTTCATTTTTCATTGCACTTTCTTTAAATGCAGAAAGAAGAGAACGTTCACCTTCCGAAAGATGTTTCCCACTCGCCCCTCGATTTCTTATACTATTATAAGCCGATTGTAATAGATTAAATTGGTAAGGCAAGAATGGATAAATTTCAATAAAATCCTTATCTGACTTAAATATTTTAATATCTGGTGTATCACTGCTAAAAGATATAAGATTTTTAATAACTGCACCTTTTTGAGCATACATTTCCTTCAAACTATCTGTTGCAAATTCATTCTTTGCAAGAATTCTTTTCTTAATAACTTCATCAACATTTGAAGAAGAAAGAGAAATTCTTATACTAAATCTACCTTGAATTTTAGAAAAATCTTTATTGTTTATATTCTTAGAAACAGTATCAATTGTTTCTTGACTTGTAACAAAAACCCAAGCACGCCCACCACATTCAACACCAAGTCTTTCAACAATGGTTTGAAGATTTAACATAAGCCCAGAGTCGTTGCCAATATATTGTCCCATTTCATCAATCATAAAAATTACATTATGGTTTCTACCCTTGCTTTCAATATATTCCCTAACTTTGATAACAAATTGATCTATACTCAAACTAAAATTACTTTCTGCCTTTTGATATGTATTTCTTGCAGCTTCAAGCGTAATATTATTTGTCTTTGAAAGAGCTTCAACAATATTATCTTCTTCAAAATAGAAATCGTCTCTTCTATTTTTCCATTCATCTCCACAAATCTTTTTAAATTCGTTTTTAAAGCTTTCATAAGTTCCATTTTTAACCATTTGCCTTTCAAGTTCAGCAAGCCAAGGCATACTTTCCGAAAAACCTTGCATGCGATTAAAGACTTTATTAAAAACTTTAACAAGTCCTTCTTTGTTTGTTTTTGCGTCTGCGTCCGAAACACTGTCAATATTAAATAAGATAACATCGCTATTATAATCCGAAGCCGCCTTCATATTGGCAACAATCATAGCGTCGTTTATTTTATCTTCAAAATACTGATAAGCTCTTTTGCCTCTAATTGTTTTATTCCCTAAAATATATGATAAAATTTTGAGAAAGTGAGATTTACCACTTCCAAAAAAGCCAGAAATCCAAACACCAACATCATTTGTTTTAGATTTCAATGCGTCAGCATATTTTTCAAAAAATTTCGCAAAGTATCCTTTTAATTCCTTTGTAACGACATATTCACTAACTTCTTCATATACAGCTTCTTCTGTATCTTTCCCAACCTTAATAACACCTTCAAGTGGTCTATCAATAGATTTTTCAAATATATCTTTAATAATCATAACATTTCTCCTAATTCAACTCATAAGATTGCTTTAAAAGTTCTTTTGTCTTTGTTAAATCATCTCCAATCTTTAATGATATTTGCATATCTCCACAACCCCAATGCCCAATTTCTCGTATATCTCTTAAACTATCATCTAATTGATAATTGTCTGGATTTAATTTAAAATTAACTAAAATTTTTGTTGGATATATTTCCATTGTTGCAAAGTTTTTTATTTTTTTGAAAGCTGTATATAATTTTAATACAACCATAGAGACATCATCTCCAAGAGACATAATGTAGTCCTTAATGTCATCAAACATATTTTTTAATGTTTCCGGTGCTTTCTCATACTGCTCTTTAAAAGTTACAAGATTATACTTTGAAGAGTTCTTCCCTTTATCTGTATCACCAACAATATTTTCAACAGTTTTTGTGTTAATCAATTCAAACATTAGTAAATCATTACTGAATTTTGTATAACGAATAAGTGATATATTGCTATCAATAAAATTTATTGCTTCTTCATCATATTTATTGAAATCGCCTGCAATACATATCACTCTTGGAGATGACCAATCAATATTCTCCGCAGTTTTCTTATCTTTTTTATCAAGGACTAACCATTGAAAATCTTTCTTATGATTTATTATCCAGTTCAAATAATATAATCCTTGATTTATAACATTTTCGTTAACAGTTCTTTTATATTCAAAGATAACGGGACAATTATTTTCATCTATCCCTATACTGTCCATTCTTCTTTTATCATTATCTACACTCCATTCACTTTGAAGAAAATGAACACCGAAAAATTCAAACATGTTATCTTCAATAACCTTTTGAATTTCTTTCTCAAGTAAGACATTAGATGATTTTAACTCTTCTACTATGGTTCCATATCTAAATAATTTTATTTCTGACATATTTTCCTCCTTATAATAATTTAAATGCTCTATAATAGTTGTCGCCTTTTATCTCATTAAATAAATCTAATCCATAACCCGAATATGTTCCCGGAAAGAATAAGATTAAAGGATTATTAGTTATAAATGGGAATAAATTATTTAATAATTTGTGAGCTCTCATAATCGGATAAATTTTACCAACACCCGTTATAAATATAATGTCATTAGGTCCTACTTGCTCCACAATTTTCTTAACCATCATATTGTTCTCAGTTTTTAACCCAAGTGAATTTTTTATTGTATCTACAAATTTTTCACTGCCATATTTTTTTTCAAGTTCAATTGCTCTTTCAAGATAACCTTTTTCTTTAAGGCAATCTATTAAAATATCAAATAAATCAATTTCCTTAATTTTAAAATCGTCATTACTATTATTGATTTTTTGTTTTAACATTTTAATATGTTCTCTTACTTGAAATTCATCTTGTGGATTGTAATCAAATATATAGAAAGGAATTTCATTGCCCAATCCTAATGTTTTTATAAAATCCGGAGATTTTATTCTTTCTTCAATCAAATTTAATTTTTCTATGGTTGTCATACTAAACTCCTAAGGCCTCTAAATATTTTTTATCTCCAATTTCAACAATATGGTCTTTTATATTTTTGTTTAATATTGGCGGCATAATCATATAAACACTTCCTAAATCTCGTAACACACCAGCATCAATTAAAACTTTTCTTAAAGAATTTTTAACTTTCGCTTTATTCTCATCTTTCCATTTCGCAATAGTATCACTTTGCTGAGCTTTACATAACATAAATTGGTTCAGTTCAATATCTGTCAATCTATAATTCATAAGTTCAATTTTATCTTTTATAACTTCATTCATAAATTCAAATACAAGCCTATCTGTTTTCATTAAAGCATACAAAGATAATAGTGCAGATATATTGTATGGTTCATCGGCTATGGCATATAGTAAGAAATCATCTAATGCAGCCATTCTGGCAACTATTTTGTAAGCAAGTTCTTTACGCCTTCTTTCTGTATTAACCATAAAAATATTGTTTGAAATAGAATTTTGTATTATAGCACCCAAATCATTTGTGTTTTTATATTCTTG
>CAMLSW010000030.1 GCA_946484195.1 uncultured Clostridia bacterium | reverse complement strand
GAAAGTCATTTGCGAGATGAAATTTTATTCGTAATCAACAGGTCGCGGGTTCGATCCCCGCCGTTAGCTCCAAAGAAATGCTAAAACGAAGAGGTAAGCTTGAGATTGAAAGTAAGACAAGCGACCTGTTGATGTAGGGCTCCCGCAAATTGAGAAATTTGTGGGAAGAGGAGAATGTTTTTGTTTAGACCGAGGTTTGAGAGAGCAAACCGAGGGAAGATAGAAAACATTCGACGACGTCGCGGGTTCGATCCCCGCCGTTAGCTCCAAAGAAATACTAAAACGAAGAGGTAAGCTTGAGATTGAAAGTAAGACAAGCGACCTGTTGATGTAGGGCTCCCGCAAATTGAGAAATTTGTGGGAAGAGGAGAATGTTTTTGTTTAGACCGAGGTTTGAGAGAGCAAACCGAGGGAAGATAGAAAACATTCGACGACGTCGCGGGTTCGATCCCCGCCGTTAGCTCCAAAGAAATACTAAAACGAAGAGGTAAGCTTGAGATTGAAAGTAAGACAAGCGACCTGTTGATGTAGGGCTCCCGCAAATTAAGAAATTTGTGGGAAGAGGAGAATGTTTAGGAGGAAAAATAATGGATGCACCAATTTTAGACTATTTTAATGAAGAGGGATTAATAAATAAAGAAAGTTATTTAAGAAATTCAAAAGAAGATTTTGATAGGGTGATGTTATTAAAAGAATATCAAATTGATACCGCTTTACTAATTTTTCATAAGAATATAGATGAGATAATAAATAATGGTAAACTTGAAGAATTTTATAATTTTACAAATGCAAGCAATGTAAACAAATGTTATATTTATGATAAAAAGTTTGTCGTTGCACTGTCTCCTTTAGGTGGTTCAGCTGCAGGCGGGTTAATGGAAGAGTTAGGTTTTATGGGAATCAAGAACTTTTTTGCTTGTGGAAGTGCCGGGCAAATAGACCAATCTATAGATTCTACAGCGTTTGTTTTGGTTAATAGGGCAATACGTTGCGAAGGCGCTTCTTATCATTATCTTGAGCCCTCTTTATATATTGAAACCGACAAAGATTTGACAAATTTTGTTGCAAATTATCTTAAGAATAACAATTATACATTTAATAATTCAATAACTTGGACAACTGATGCTTTTTATAGGGAAACGGCTAGCGAAGTAGAACTTAGAAAATCACAAGGTGCTGTTTGTGTTGAGATGGAGTGTGCAAGCTGGTCTGCAATTGCAAAATTTAGAGGATATAAGTTTGCCCAGCTCTTGTATTTTTCTGATGCGGTAAAACAAGAGGGGTGGAAGTGGCATCCAACCAAAAATGAACTTAAAATAGCAGTTATAAAAATTATGCTCGCTTGTGTAGAAGAATTTATAAAAACAGAAGGCAAGGAATAATCCTTGCCTTCTATTTTTATTATTTCATAATTTCTAATAATTTTTCTAAGCCTTCACTATGTAGTTGGTATATTATTTTTGAAGAATACTCAAGATTGCAGCTATTTCATAGAACGAGAAAGAGGATATGTATTTAAAATATATTACAGTTTGATAAGGTTGTGGTAGTTTATAAATAAGTGTTTCGATTTCCTTATTTCTTTCAATTAATTTTTATCGTTATTGAGAGATCTAGTCAATATACTGACTTCTTAAATTTTTTCCTGAAGAAATTTGCTATCAAACTTATTATTCTCCAAATACTTTTTTAGTACTTCTTTATCCATATTAACTACCTTTTTATAACAATTTTATCACAGTCTTCTTTCAAAAACTACGAAATAACTTTTGACTTATTTGCAACAATGTTTTATAATAATAGAGATTGGTTATCAAGGCATACAAATAGTAGTTTTTAGTCATACTAAAATCACATTTTTTTAAAGATGAAGGAGAATATATGTATTCTTTGTTACAAAAGAAGGTCTATCAATTTCTTATATTTTTTATAGTGCTGTCAGTTTTAAGTTTAGGACTTGTTTTTATTGGTGGCAGTAGTGCAAGTGAGGCTACAAGTGAAGACAGTACTTTAGAGGACTTTTATAGTTTTGAACAAGAGTACCTTGACTACATAAACAGTGAAGAGGACACTTCAAATGAGGTGCGTTTATTTAGCCTTGAAAGCGAGCAGCAAACTAGGTTCTATTATAAAAGGTTAATAGTAATCGGTGACTATACGAACAGTTACGGCGCGAAAAAGGTGATAGATGGCTATAAAGACTATACAATTCTTTGTTATGACAGTGAAGAGGCGACGGAGCACGCCTACAATATGCTTAGCCAAGATGAAAATATAAATGTTATGGTCGACGAGGTGTTGACGCTCGATGACTACGCCGACAACAATTACGAGTACACCTCTACAACTATTACTTGGGGTAAAAACTCAACAAATGCAGGTGGTATAATCGATTATTTAAGCACCAATGGCACAAACGAAGAAGTTGTCGTTGTTGTGATAGACTCTGGTATCAGACCTACTCACGTATATTTTCAAGATAGAATTTTAGAGGATGATGGGAACTATGTGGCATATAGCTATGTAAACCCAGATGTGGCCTATACATACAATTTTGAGGATGACAACGGTCACGGCTCACACGTTTCAGGCATTGTTACAACCTTGACACCAAGCAATGTAAAAATTCTTCCAATCAAGGTGTTTAACTCAACAGGCAAGACAAGTTTTACAAATATCGTCTACGCAATTGAGCGTGTGATTGAGGTGTATAGCGAAAGTTATAACATTGCCTGCGTAAATTTAAGCCTTGGCGGTAATACTAACTCCTCGGTGTCGGCAACATTAAATAATTTGATAGGTCAATTAAAAGATAGAAATATTTTAACAGTAGTGTCTGCAGGAAATGAGCAAATGGATACGTCTAACTTTATGCCATCAAATTGTGAGGAGGCTATAACAGTTTCCGCTCTCAAACAAAACGATGATGGCACGGTGGAGTTTGATAATAGTTATTCAAACTTTGGAGATGCTGTTGACATCGCTGCGCCTGGCACGCTTATATATTCGGCATACTATCAAGCAGATAATTTAGCTGCTCAACTGACAGGAACCTCTATGGCGGCTCCTCACGTAAGTGCGGCAGTGGCACTTTTGTGTTGTGATGAAAAGTACTGGGATGGAGTAAATTACACGTATACTGCAGACGAGATAGAGGCGCGACTATATAAAAATACTGTCGACTTAGGTGACAGTGGCTGGGATAAATTTTACGGCAATGGAAGCCTTGACTTAAGATACTTTAACGTTGAAAATCAAACCGACGTACTAACCTTTAAAAGCGGTAACCAAGTTTTGAATGTGGACGATTACATTGAGTTTACTGATAGTTTTGCTCTCACAGTGGAAGCGTCTGAGAGCGACTACCAAATTTTCTATACAACAGATGGCAGTGTTCCTACTAGGTACTCGACACGATACACTGGCACTTTAAATGTTACAAACTCGAGCGTTTACAATTTTATTGCAATCAAATTAGTAAATGGTAGCACGGTTGCAAGTTCGGTCGTTTACAAGGTTGACCTGTTCAATCCAAATGATGATATAGATAGCTTTTTTGTAAATGATAGCGGGACCTTAACAGATTATACCGGGCACTTTACAAGCCTAGAAATTCCGCGCGTTGTAGACGGGCTGTTAGTATTAGAACTTGACACAAGACTATTCTCTGATAGCGAAATAGAGAATTTGATTTTGCCAAGCACTTGTCAAGAGATTGGTGCCTATGCTTTCTCTAACTGTTATAATCTAGAGAGCATATCCTTTAGTGGCGTTACAAATATTATGTCGTATGCCTTTGAAAATTGTTCCTCACTTTCACAAATAAACCTTGATAGCGTGCAATATTTAGGTCAAAAGATAATAGATGTAGAAGTAAATGGACACGTATTTGAAGGCTGTACAAGCCTAAAAGATGTGTACCTTCCAAAGCTTGCCATAATCGGCGAGGATGTCTTTGATAATTCTGGCGTAACAATGGTGGCGATAGGAAAATCCTTTACGCAGTGCTATAACACACCTATTAAAATAGATATTACAATTTATGGTTATGCGGGAAGCACGGCAGAGGAGTATTGCGACAGGTTTGGCAACGCCTTTGTTGCAATTGACGCGTTAAGTATTACAGGTGACCTCCCATCTTCTTTGCAAGTCAAGAAGAACACCACAGAAGTGCTTTCGGTTGAGGCGGTAGGACTAAAACTTTCGTACCAGTGGTATCAAACTGAAAGTGACACAGCTAGCGGAACGGCAATCGCAGATGAAACAGACTCGTCCTTTGCAATAGATAGCTCTCAAGTTGGCACTAAAAAGTATTATGTTAAGGTGACCGACTGGGAAGGTAATGCCGTTTACACTTCAATTTGCGAGGTGGGGGTAACTGAAAATGAAGAGACGATAGTAGCACAAAAATATGAGCAAAACAGCTGGATACATTATTCTTCTTTAGAAAATGCAATAAATGATAGCCAAGACGGAGACGTCATAGTTTTGATGCAAAATGCTATTGTCAGCGACTTTATTACAATTGATAATGACCTTACGATCCTATCAAAAGGTGATAATTATATTTTATTTGATAGCGCTATAATGCAATCAAGTTATGAGCTTGATAAACCGCTTATTGAGGTGACCTCTGGCGTTACACTTAATATAGGACTTGAGCAAAGCTCCTATCAAAGTTTGCGTCTTGGAAAGCTTTACATCGATGGGCAACTAGAAAACATCTCAACTTTATTTAGCCTTGCGAACAACTCTAGTTTAAATATGTATAATAGTTATATACAGCTATTTACTGCAAACAGACTTGTAGAAGGGGCATCGGATAGCAATTTAACTATAAAGGGTGGTGGCATTTTAAATAATATCAATTCATCTTCACAAGAAGAGTATCTATTTTACGCACAAAACCAAACCCTTTCAGGGGACGCGATAATCTCTGATAACTATGTTACTGGCGGTTATCTATTCTATTTAGAAAACAGCAGTTTAAAGATAACTGACAATGTCACATTTACAAATAATGAGGCAAAGTTTTTGTTGTCAACCTATTATGACGCAAACCTCACGATTGAGGGCGGAAACTTTACAAACAACACTTGCGAGGCGCTCATTGAGTTTAGTGTTCTTGATGATGTCAGCTCAAGTGAAAACCTCACACTTTTAAGTCTACTTGGTGGCAACAGCGAGGCAAATACAACAACTGAAGGCGAAAGCGCTTATGATGTACTTATCACTGATGAGAAAGACGGAGACAATCTAACAGTAAACAGAAATTGTATAGAGCTTGGCGGAAACAGTGATTTTACAAGCATATTCATAAACAATACTCAAGCGTATATTGCTTTAAATGTCGTTGAAGATTTAGATATAAATAAGGTCTATAACATCAGCGTTTTAAATAGCGGACAATATCTATCACAGAGTCCTATTATCATAGTAGCAAGTGGCGTAGTAGCAAGCGAAGATAATTTTGAAAACTCCGTATATGACTTTGTGCTTTCAGAGCAGGCATCCGGGCTAAAATATATCTATTTAAATAATGACACTCAGTATAATTTTAATTATGTTATAAGCGAAGATAATATTGTGACGCAAAAGTACCGCGAAGGTGAAATTATCGATGAGTTGTCAGCTCCACAAATCGAAGGATATATCTTTGTCGGTTGGTACCAAGAGAGTGAATGCATAAATGAGTATACATTTACTACAATGCCAGCCCGCGATGTAACAGTTTATGCAAAATTTGATATTTTAACATTTACTATTAATGCCTCTAGCATAGGTAGTGGTCGAATTTCGCCTCAAGGCTTGATTGAAGTGGAGTATAACACAAGCCAGCGCTTTACATTTGTCGCAAACGAGGGTTACTACGTCAAATCAATTACCGTTGACGGCGTTAAATTAAACGCAAGTGAGCTTATAAACGCACTTCTTTATGGTTACACCTTTGAAAATGTAAAGGAAAGCCACCAGATAGTTGCTGAATTTGAAATCTTAACCTATACAATAATTTCATCGAGCGAAGGTGGCGGCAACATTACTCCAAGCGGGACAAACACATATAACTATGGACAGAATGTAACCTTTACCGTTGAAGCATATGAAGGCTACTACCTTCAAAGTATTGTTGTCGATGGCGTAAGCTTGCCAGAGAGCGTTTTTGACCAGATTTTAACAGAGGGTTATACTTTTGAAGATTTACATAATGACCATACAATAACCGTAACTTTTGCAAAACAGGTTTTTACAATAGAGACGTCTTTTGAAGGCAATGGTCAAATATCTCCAAACGGCAATGTGACGGTAGAATATGGAAACAGTCAAAAGTTTAACTTTACGGCAGACTATGGCTATCATACAAGCGCTATCATAGTTGATGGAGTAGAACTCGATGGCAACGACCTTGTCTTTGCCTCAAAAGAAGGCTACACTTTTGAAAATGTGACCGAAAATCATACGATAAAGGTTGAATTTAAGAAATCTAACTACACAATCACCTATGATATGAATTATGAGTGCGAAGATTTTGTTCAGCATTATGATTACCAAGAAGAAATCAATTATATTGAGCCTTTAAGAAAGGGTTATGATTTTGAAGGGTGGTTTGCAGATGAGGGCTTAACAGAAGAGTATCAAAATGAGACTATGCCGGCTGAAAACTTGACACTCTATGCTAAATGGGAAATCAAAGAGTACACAATAAGCGCAAACTCTTCATCGTATGGCAAGGTATCCTCGCAGGGCGACACCAAGGCGCTGTATAACTCAAGTTTAACCTATTACTTTACGGCATTTAAGGGCTATGAGGTTAGCGCTATATATATTGATGATGAAAAACTTGACGAGCAACAGCTTGCATATGCGATAGAAAATGGCTATACCTTTGAAAGCATTGAGGACAATCACACCCTTTATGTTCAATTTGAAATAATGAAGTTTGGCATAAACCTTAGCGTTGAAGGCAATGGTAGATTTTATAGCAATCAAAATATAGATAGCGTAAATTATGGCGATGATAGACTGTTTATAATTGAGACAGACTATAATAAATATAGAATTGAGGTTTACGTTGATGACCAGCTTGTCAGCGAAGAGGAGCGTAATTCCATCCTTATAGAGAATATTGAAAATGATATAGATATTGACGTTAAGTTCATTAAGAAGGCGTTTTTAGACACTCAAAACGGCAAAACAACAATTATAGTGGTTGTTTCATTGGCAGTAATTGCAATAGCAACTGCGGTAATCATCCGCATAGTGCGAAGAAAGAGATTTTATTCAAATTAATTTGTTACAACAATGGGGTTTTTATCTAGTAAATTGTTTGCATTTTTGATGCAATTATGATAACATTAAGGTAAACTAGAGATAGTTTAACATAGGAGAAATTATGCAAGTTGCAATAGCAGGTATCACAGGCAATATGGGACAAGCCACCTTAAAAGAAGTTGTAAAAATAAAAGACATTGATTGTTTTAAATTGCTTGTTTTGCCAGAGGATAAAAGAATTAAAAAACTTTTAAAGACCTATAAAAAATATAAGGATAAGTTTCAAATCATATACGGCAATTTGAAGGATTATGACATCTGCGAAAAGCTTGTAGATGGCAGCGATTATGTAGTCAATTTAGCCGCTGTCATACCGCCTCATTCAGACCAGTATCCGCAAAAGGCAATCGACTGCAATGAGACAGGGGTGTACAATCTTGTAGAGGCTATTGAAAGGTGCGAAAAACAGCCAAAATACATTCATATCTCAACGGTTGCCCTTTATGGAAATAGAAATTATAAGCATCCTTGGGGGCAGGTAGGTGACCCTCTTCTTGTCAGCCCATTTGATATTTACTCGGCAACCAAACTGCGTGGTGAGTTTAGAGTACTAGAATCTGATATTGAAAACTTTGTGGTCTTAAGACAAACTGCAATGCTTCACATAAATATGCTTAAAGACAATATGAGTGATGGACTTATGTTTCACACCTGCTTTAACGCGCCACTTGAATGGGCAACCGCACACGATAGCGGTGTGCTTATTGCAAACATTTTAAGACGAGACCTCTCAGATGACCTATCAAAAATCTTTTGGAAGAGGTGTTTTAATATTGGGGGTGGCGAAGAGAACTGCATTACAGGCTTTGACACCTTAAACGATGGTTTTAAGATTATCGGGGGCAGTGCTAAGGACTTTTTTAAACCTTATTATAACGCAACGCGTAACTTCCACGGTATGTGGTTCTATGATGGTAAGGAGCTTGACAATCTCTTCGGCTATCAAAAGCAGACCACCGATGTATATTGGAAGGAAATATCGAAAAAATATAGCTACTATAAACTTGGAAAACTAGTTCCAAAAGGTGTTATAGGCACTTTTGCAATAAAGAGACTTTTTAAAAGCCCGAACGCTCCAGCCTACTGGGCAAAGCATAATGATAAGGCAAAATTGATTGCCTATTTTGGCGGTGAGGAGCAGTATAAGGCGCTTGGCAAAGACTGGTCAAAATTCAATCTTTTAGTTGAAAATAAGGACGAAGAGGGACAGCTTGTTGACTATCAAGCACTGCGAAAACAAGCAAATGCAAAGCTTATTAATTACTACTATAATATAGATAATTATAAAAACATAACTTTAACAGACTTGCAAAATGTCGCGTCAGCTCACGGCGGAGAACTTTTGTCAAAGGAATTTAGTGGTGACATCTATCAAAGATTACAATGGAAAAATCAAGACGGCGAGGTTTTCTCTGCGCGCGCCTTTACTGTGATGAAGGCAGGGCACTGGGTAAATCCAATCTACAAAGAAAATGTCTGGGATTTTGATAGACTGTCTAAAAAGGATAAAATATTTGCTCAAATTTGGCTTGACTCTCATAGTCAAGATGAGGATAATTTATATTATTTTGACGAGCAATTTAACGCTCATATAAAGGAAATCAAAAAATGAAAGTATTAATTTGCTATTTTTCAGGCACAGGAAATACACGCAAAGTTGTAAACAAATTTGCCGAGGCATTGACGGCTGAAGGCTCTGAGCCTACATTATACAAAATTGAAGACAATAACTTTAATTATAATGTCAAAGATTATGACATTTTAGGTATTGCCTATCCTGTTCACGCCTTTAATGCGCCATCTATAATATTAGATTTTGCAAAGAGTCTTGAAGAGAGTCGCGGACAACGTGTGTTTATCTTAAACACCTCGGGCGAGCCACTTAAGCTTAACAATATCTCTTCAATTAAGCTTACAAAAATACTTGCTAAGAAAGGTTATAATGTTACCAATGAGTACCATTATTGTATGCCATATAATATAATCTTTAGGCATACAGACAATATGGCGTATAAGATGTGGAAAACGGCGCAAGAAGTTATTCCGTATGATTGCCGTGAGCTTTTAAGTGGTAAGTATAGCCTTCTTGACAAAGTTTTTATGGGCAGTTTCATTGCCTGGCTTTTTAGAATAGAACATTGGGGCGGAAGGTTTAACGGCAAGAGGTATAAAGTATCAAACAACTGCATTCATTGCGGTAAATGCGTAAACATTTGTCCTACTCATAACATAACCTTAAAAGACGGAGAGTTCCACTTTGGCAAGAATTGTTTGATGTGTATGAGGTGTTCATTTTTATGCCCGAAAAGTGCTATAAAAATAGGGCTTTTCAATAGGTGGAAGGTAAACGGCGCATACAATTTTAACAATCCAAATAACTATGAGGACGAAGTGCATAAAAATTACTGCAAAAACTCATATATAAGATATTTTGAAGAGTGCAAAAACAAGATTTCTCAGCCTACCTCTGAGGTGGAACAGGAAGAGGATAAAGAGGCAGAAGACGTTGTAAAGGCATAGTAAATTGCTTGTGTTAATAGTCAAAGTAAAAATTATTAAAAGTTAGTTTATTCTAGTAAGAAGCAAATCACTTGAATATCCAGTTGCAGTTTTTAAATGCTTATAAAAAATTTTAACAAAAATGCATAAATTGTTTGCATAATTATAAAAATTTGATATAATGATAATAACCATAAAGAGTGTGCGAGGGACAGCCCCGTTGACCACACAGCAACCTGCGCTAGGGCAAGGTGCTAAAGGCTGAGCCGATGGTATTATTAAAAAAGAAACCCATCGACTACGATGGGTTTTTTAGTCCTCTCTTTGTGGCGACAAAAGGAGAGGAGTATGGATTAAATAGATTTACTTACAATAAAATATATAGAATAAACATCATTTAAAAGGAGAAAAATATGCAAAAGATTATAACAAGTGAAAGTGTAAATATTGGGCATCCCGACAAGACCTGTGACTGTATTGCCGATGCCTTTTTAGACGAGGCATTAAGGCAGGATAAAAACAGTCAAATGGCTGTAGAGTGCGCAATAAAAAATGACAAACTATTCATTTACGGCGAAGCTACCACCAGCGCAAGCATCGATTACGATAAGATTGCAAAGGACATTTTAAAAGAAATTGGCTATAAAAACGACTTTACCATTATAAAAGAGATAAGCAGGCAAAGCCCAGATATTGCAAAGGCAATTTACAAAAATAACTTATGCGCAAATGACCAAGGGATAATGTATGGCTATGCGACAAATGACACAAAAGAGTATATGCCTTTAACGCTTATAATAGCGCATAAATTGATGAGGCAGTATGAGACCTTTAGGAAAACAAATAAAAGCTATTTTGCAGACGCTAAAAGTCAGGTTTCTGTAAGTTATGAGGCCGGAAAGCCTCAATATATCACGACAATTTTAATCTCTGTGTCACATAGCGAAGATTTGAGTTTAGATAAAATTCAATCAGATGTAAAAACAAATGTAATTGACGTAGTGATGCAAGACTATAAAAATTATCTTTCATACAAGACAAAATTTCTTATCAATCCAAGCGGAAAGTTTACAATTTGGGGTTCCTTTTCTGATAGTGGGTGCGTTGGTCGTAAAATAGTTGTAGACAGCTACGGCGGAGAGGGAAGAGTAGGCGGAGGTTGCTTTAGCTCTAAAAATGCAACCAAAGTTGACAGGTCTGGCGCCTACTATGCAAGATATGTTGCCAAAAATATTGTAGCAAATGACCTTGCTGATAAATGCGAGGTGCAGGTTAGCTATTCAATAGGACTTCCATCTCCAACCAGCCTCTATATAGACTGCTTTAATACAAACAAAATTCCACTTGAGCAGATTTATAAGAAAGTGAGCGAAAATTTTGATTTTTCACTATCAAATATTATCGCTGAGCTTGACTTATTAAATCCAATCTATAAAGCAACTTCTTGTTATGGGCACTTTGGGCGAGAGGAGTTTTCTTGGGAAAAATTTAAGAAAATTAATTAAACATATACAAAATAATTGACTTAATCATCAAATCGTTCTATCATTATATTGTAGATTATTTATAGTCAAAAGAAGGTGATATTATGGATTGGGGAGCAATCTGGGATGATATAGTCAATTTTTTTAAAAACAATGCTTGGAATATAGTTATATTCTTTGCAGTGCTCTTAATTGGCATAATTTTAGTAAAAATCATTATTAATGTCACAAGAAGATTACTAAATAAAACCAGTATGGAAAAGATAACCATAGGTTTTATTTGCGCAATAATTAAAATATGCTTGTACGTGCTTTTAGTGATAATACTTCTCAGCATCATCGGTATAGAAATTACTGGACTGCTGACAGCAATCAGCGCCCTCGTTCTTGCTATTGGTATGGCACTTGAGAACATTATAGCTAACGCCGCAAATGGTATAGTCATAGTCTCTAACAAGATGTTTAAAAAAGGTGACTATATAGAGGTTGACGGCAAAGAGGGTAATGTCATCCAAATAAACTTTCTTTTTACAACAATATTGACTGCAGATAATAAACGTGTTACAATACCAAATTCTACCATTGTAAATAGCTCTGTTGTCGATTATGATACAGCAAAGACACGAAGAGTTGAATGGAAGTTCACAGTTGCCTATGAGAGTGATGTTGAAAAGGTAAAAGCCCTTATCCTTGAGTGCATTAAGAGTAATGGTAAAACACTTCTAAATCCAGAACCGTTTTGTAGACTAAGCGCACTAGGCTCTAGCAGTATTGAGTTTACTGCAAGGTGTTGGTGCGATAGCGAAGATTACTGGGATGTTTATTATGATGTTTTAGATCTTGTTTATAACGAGCTTAAGAAAAACAATATTTCAATTCCATATGACCAAGTTGAGATTAGAGAGCGAAAGGACAAAGTCGTTTTGCCGTATGATAAAAAGTCAATTCCAAAACGTGTTGAAAAAGAAAGGGTTTATAAAGAAAGTATTGACCTTGAGAATTTTGACTTAACAAAAGCGTTAAAGAAGAGACATTTAAAGAGCAAACAGAGAAAAGATAACCTTAAAAAGGTTATAGAAAGCAAACAAAATCAAATTGATAACGCATATAAAGAGAATAAATTGACAATAAAGAATGTTGATAAGTTTACAAAAGCGAAGATTAGCAAATCGCAAAAGAAAGGGCTTCAGCACCTTAAAATGAAAACTTGACAAATTTTAAAAAATTTGATAAGGTATAAAAAAGGAGTTAATTATGATTGGCGGAATTATCACATTAATTTTTGGTGTCTTATCAATTGTTATGTTTACTCAACCAGTTATAGGTATATATGGTCAAAGTAGCGAGGGTGACTTATCTTCGATAGATTCTAAAGCTAGCTTATTTGACTTTATAACCTTTGATAAAGGTCAACCTATTTATCATACAGTCGCAAGCGTATTTTTAATTTTGGCACTTGTATTTGCTGGGATAATGTTACTTCTCACTTTTGTAAATTTGATAGCAAGGGCGTCGAACAATCGTTCGTTTATAGGCGCAAAGGTGTCGGCATTAATGTTTTTCCTTTGTATGCTTGTAGCCGTTGTAATGGTAGGTGTCTATTGCATTAACGACTTTTTGCTAGGGGGTAAGGATGCTTGGAATGCACTAAAAGAACTTGGCGCGTATGTAACAGTAGGATGGGGTATGCTTGTTGCATTTGGCGCGTCATTTATATGCCTAATCTTCGCACCACGCAAAAAGAAATAAGCAAATTTGAAATAAAATTGCCGATATAAAAAGCAGAACTAGCGTTTGCGAGTTCCGCTTTTTATGTTATTTTATAATTTTAATGTTTTTTTATAAATTAAATGTTGATTTTGTTGGCACCCAAAAAATCTGACACTTAAGAAGATGTTTTTTTGTGTTTTTATATAAAATAATTTTCATTATGCTTTTATACACAAAAAACACCTTTAGTGGTTTAGTTATATATCAATTCTTTTTTCCAAACATCTATATCAAACCTCGTGTTTGCAGGGCTTGTAGACGGCAGACAGACGACTTCAATGTTTAATTTTTTAAAGTATTTTAGATATAGTTTATATGATAGCTTGCCATTGCAAACTATTTTTTTGATGTTAGGGTATTTTTTAAGTAAACCTCCTATATCTGCTAGGACAAAGTCAGATTTTTCTAAAGCGCTGTCGCTAGAGCCCTTTAAATTTGAGTTTACGATAACATCCCAAAGTGCTATTTTATGTTTTTGACAAAGTGCTTTTTTCTCGTCAATATTTGCCGGAAAAGGCTCATTAAAAATAAAGGATAAAACCTTCCAAAACCTGTTTTGCGGGTGTCCGTAATAAAAATTATTTTCTCTAGATTTGACTGACGGGAAGGAGCCAAGCACTAAAATCTTGCTATCAACATAGATAAGGGGATTAAAACCAACAAATTCATTCATACTATAATTATAGCGAAAATTAATTGATTTACAAAATAAAAAAGCATTAAAATGTTTTGTTTAATAGCGCAAAATAAGTATAATAACTACAAAGGGCAAAAAGGGGGAGATATGATAAATATTGCAATAGACGGTCACGTTGGTAGCGGGAAAAGCACACTAGCCAAAGGGCTTGCAAAAAAACTTGGCTTTAAGGTGCTAGATACAGGGGCAATCTATAGAGGTTTTGCTTGTGCCTTCAAAGATAAAGGCTATACAGAAATCAATGATGCAACCATAGAAGACTTTGTTAAAGACGCCAAAGTTGAGATATTTTTTGAAGGTGAACTTCAGCACGTTTTGGTAAATAGTAAGGACTATACTGCGTTTTTAAGAGAGGAAGAGATATCACTTTTATCATCAAAAGTTTCACCTTATAAGGTTTTGCGCGAAAAGGTAAAACAGCTTCAGCGAGAGTTTGCGGGCAAGTATAACTGTATTATGGAAGGGCGTGATATTGGAACGGTTGTGCTTCCAAACGCCGATGTCAAATTTTTTATAACCGCCTCAGAAGTGGTTAGGGCGAAGAGAAGATACTTGCAATATAAGGACAAAAAAGATAGCCCAAGTTTTGAAGAGGTGTTGCAAGACTTGCGAGAGCGAGACTATAGGGACGAGCATAGGGAAGTTGCGCCATTAAAGCCAGCAAGC
Source organism: uncultured Clostridia bacterium (assembly GCA_946484195.1). Taxonomy (GTDB): domain Bacteria; phylum Bacillota; class Clostridia; order Christensenellales; family UBA1242; genus Caccovivens. The sequence goes on along the minus strand of CAMLSW010000030.1, from coordinate 2,036 downwards.
GATGCAATCGTAGTTGATACAAGCAATATGACTTTAGAGGAAAGTATTGATTATTGTTTAAAAACAATAAAAAGTCTTGTAAAGTCAAAAAATATGTGATAAAATATAGTTAATTTTATAATACATAAAGAAGAGGGAAATATGATAGGAATTACATTTTATCCACAAAAGGAGCAAAAAAGACTGCTTTCTGAGAATGCTAAGGGGCTTGAGATTGAGGTTGAGCCAGGAAAGACCTTCCAAGAAAGCTGGAAAAATTTAAAGACTGCAAGCATATCTGATATAAAATTTATTGTACATAAAGATTTAGAGAGTCTTACAAGAACTCTAATAAAACAAATTCAAGAAGGCAAACTTAATAAAGAAGAACTTATGTACAACAATGAAAAACTCTTTGACCTTTTGTGCAGTTATACTCATATTAGGTATAATAAAAGAAGGTATAGCGAAGAGGAAATTAATCAATTTCGCAGGTTTGTTATTGATATAGTAAAAAAAGGCGCCAATTTAGAAGAGATAAAACTATTTGCGCTCTCGTCGTTGTTTTTTAATATTGATCCTATTCTTGATAGAGAAGGTGAAGATTATAGCGTTATCAAGTCGAAAATGGACTTTACAATGCGCCTTGCAAAAACCATAGATATTTTGGAACTAAGTTCTCCATACGAAGCTGTGTTTTCTTATGCAAGAGTGTTTAGGGATGATGAGCGTGCCAAGGATAGCATTGGCTTCAAACAAGATTACGACTTTTATTGCAAAGAATTTAAGAATTATGATGTAAAAAATCTTGAATACATTGCAAAATGCAAATTAAAAAATAGTTTAATGCAATCAATTTTAAGATATAGATATAGTTATATGGATATTAATAATAATGCTTTGGCACAAAATATATTTGAGCCAAGAACCGATGTCTTTAAAGCAAGAGGTGCGTTTTTGTATGAGATAAATGATGACACTAAAGAAGATATGATGAAGATTATAAATGACAAAGAGGAAGACAAATTTGTATCGCTTGCAAACACTTTTTACGATTATGGGCTGATATCCGAGCACGAACTTTACAAATTTGATGCAGCAAAACAAGTACTTTCAAATTGTTATGACTATTACGAGATGTATCAATCTGATGAAAGAGATGAATAAAAGACTTGCAATCGCAAGCCTTTTTTATTCTCTTTCGCTTTCCTCTTCAAACAACACCGATATGTTGTTTTTGTCGATGTAGTTTTTTAATTTAGAGCCATCTATTAGCACATTTACAGCCTCCTCAAGAGCTGATGAGCGATTTTTGTTTTTGATAATTTTTAAATGCTCTACAAGCCCATAGTTTAATAAAAGTTTTTGTAGCTCTTCGCTAGGCGAGATTTTTTTACAATATTCAACAACTTTATCAATATAATAATTAAGCTGGATTGTTTTAGTGCTAAGCACTTCAATATCATCTTTAGTTATATTTTTGAGGTAAACATAATACATTTGCTCAAGAGAGCTAAGCACTCCGTCAATAGCTCTTTTGTTTAGTATTTTTGGTAAAATTCCGTTGTCAGTTGCAGTCCTCTCTAAATAAAACTTGCCTTTTTCATCTTCAAAAACTCGATTGATAAACAAATCACCATTAACTTTAGTAAAAAAACTAGTTAACATTTTCTTTTGTGAAGTCTCGCTCATATGCCCTCCGTATAACAATATTATAACATAACTTGCAAGATAAGTCAATGCAAATTTGGCGTGCTTTTTTTGGCTTAAATTTGAAAAATTGAAGTTGTGAAATTTGGTAAATGCTGACGCTAGCCGAAACATCGCAGATAGCAAAACCATCACTTACACATTTAATAAAGTAATATTTTATAAGATAATTTGAAATGTTTTTGAATGATTTTTGCTCCGTTCTCCCGCAACGGGTCTTAGTGTATCGTAGAAAAGATAAAAAAAGGCATAAAAAAGTATAAAAAATATTAAAAAAGTGTTGACAAAAGGTAAAAGAATGTGTTAATATATAAACGCTAACTCAGAAGAGGTTAGCGAGAACAATG
>CAMLSW010000029.1 GCA_946484195.1 uncultured Clostridia bacterium | reverse complement strand
TTAATTTTATATTTAATTCGTTTAATTATTAATCATTATAATTAATTTTATATTTAATTTGTCTTTTAAAATAGTTTAATCCTTGTAAAGAGAGTAGGCTTTTTGCAAAATCTTTGATATGTACTCATTTTTGCCAGAGGTGTATTTTTTGCGCTCGTTTGCGTATTTTGAAGAAAGCTCTTCTTTTAATTGTTGGTAGACCTTAATTTCATCGGGATGGTCAAGCATATATCTTTTAAAATAGACAAACTCATTCCAATATTCACTTCCGATAACTTGCATATGGATGTAGTGTGTTCGGTTTTCTGGCGGACCTTTTCTTGCCAAAATCTCGCCTTTCTTTTGATACTCATTAAGTACATCATATCCTGCCTTTTGCATAACCTTTTCAAGTTTAAACAAGGTTTGCTCGTCTTTTGCTCCAACCGCAATGTCAATAATCGGTTTGGCGCTAAGCCCTGGAAGGGCGGTACTGCCAACGTGTTCAATTTGAACTGAGTAAGCGCCAAGCAGTCTTTCTAAGATTGCCTTTTCTTTTTCAAATTCCTCTTTCCAAGTTTCACAATAGGGTATAACTTGCACTGAATTTTTATCTAAACCTATCATATATCCCTCCTTTTTATCGTAATAGTATACATAATTTCTTCCACAAAGTCAAGTTTTCAAAAAAACTTCAAAAAGGGTATTAAAAAGATTTTAGCAGGGCTTCACGGCAAGCTTCCAGTTAGCAACAGTTTCTACTGCGCCCTTAAGAGATTGTGCGCTAGTCGCGAAAGTGACCGCGAAGATTACTAATGTTTTTATTTAAGATAAAGGGAGGAAAAATTGAAAGAGATTATTAAAGATATTCGAGGCTATAAACTTTGCAAAATAGAGTTTTCATCAATGGATGACTTTTTAGATTTTATAAAAAGCGCGCCCAAAATAACTCAGCAAAATGAAAGCGTTAATGGACCGTATAGCTTTACAAAGACGCACACTCTTGACGAGGCTATAAGGCTTTGCGAAGAGGGCTATTTTGATAAAACCTTTTCAATATTTAAAAATGTTGTGCTTAGGGCAATCTCTACAATGGTCGCCGTGCGCAAGCCCTTTAGCGTAAAAAATGATATACTCGGCTTTGCTCCAAATGTGCCATATTATCTTCAAGGTCATCCTCTTAATATGTATAATGATGAGTACGAGAAGAAACTTAGACCTACCAAGAAGATAAACATCTTTTACAACAGTTCTATGCCTTGGCATATGCTACCTGCAACTATAGTTAAAAAAGGCTTAATATTTCTATCTATTTTTGAACTGCTTAAAAAGCTTGACTATGATGTCGAGCTGAAATTCACCTCACTTTCAGAGGGAAACAGCGAAAACTATGGACTGCAAATTGATGTTGATATTCAAAGGCAGGGCGGGTATAACATAAATGAACTTTATTTCCCCCTTGTTCATCCTTCATTTTTAAGAAGGCTTATATTTGCCTGTAAGGAGCGCTGTCAATTTTTGAAAGACAAACAAGAATTCTTTGATGGCTATGGTAACACTGTCAATCTTCGTAAATTTATTGATATGGACGAAGACAGTATCAACATTGTATCTTCCGATTATGACGATGTCTACAAAAGAAAAGATATTTATGAATTGTTTAAATATGTCATAGCAGATTTAAAAAAGCAGGGCATATTAGATGAAGATGCCTATAACCAGATTATAACAAATTTGGAAGAGATAAAAGATGAACTTTTAGAATTTCAAAAAGAGTTAAGGACAGATATATATTAAAAAATCAAATCAAAAAGTTTAGATAGAGTCCTATCTAAATTTTTTTATAACAAAGCTACTTTAATCCTAGTTTTTAAGCAATATTTAAATAAAATTTAAGATTTTTTATAAAAAGTCAATTATTTTTAACTAAATAATAGGTAAAATGCGAAAATTTTGTCGAACTAATTATTATTTTAAAAAATTATTTTGTAATTTATAAAAAATATGTTATACTAAAATTGTTGTTTATAAAGGAGAAAAGGTGGACGCGCGAACTTGCTATGAAATGTTGTTAGATGGAGTTGACTTAAAGAATGGCAATATTATTTTTAATGACCATAAAATATCAACAAAAACCTTTCTTAAAAATATAGAGGATTTTGCAAGCAATCTTAAAGAATTAGGCTTTAATAAAGGTGACGTTTTGACGATTTACCTTCCTTCTTGTCCGCAAGCACTTGTGGCTTTTTATGCTTGCTCAAAACTTGGTATTGTTGCAAATTTTGTTCATCCGCTTATGCCGATTGACCAGCTTAAAGAAAATCTTAAACAGACAAATTCTAAAGGGCTTATGTATTTTGATATACTCATTAAAAATCATAGCACACTCGCTTCGCTTAACCAAATTTTAATAAACTGTTCAATCTCAAACTATGTGATATTTAGAAAACTATTTTTTATGGCTTTCTCTTCATATAAATGTAAGACAGATAAGAGAGCAATCAAGTACTCAAAGATGATTAAACCGCCAAAGAGTGGCTTAACGACAAAACTTGAGGCAACTGCTGACGACGTTGTTTGTACTATGCATAGCGGTGGCACAAGTGGCGTACCTAAAATTATAGAACTTCAAAACCGCGCACTAAATGAGCTTAGTATTTCTCTTGAGAAGATGTACACAAGAAAAATAAGAGGTGGCGGGAATGAGTATTCGCTCGTCGCACTTCCTGTCTTTCACGCATATGGTCTAGGAGTTGCGGTGCACACCTGTCTTACAAATCAATACAGCCTTGTGCTAGTGCCAAATTTTAAACCTAAGACCTTTAATAAGTTAATCAAAAAGTATAACGTAACCTTCTTTGCCGGCGTGCCTATTATGTTTAAGAAGATGATGGAGCAAAAGAACTTCCAAGGCAAGCACCTTGCAAAGCTAAGGGATTTATGGGCAGGTGGCGATGTTTTGACTGAGCCTTTTGTTGAGCATTTTGATATTATTCTAGAAAAATACAACAGTCCAGCCCGCCTTTTTAGAGGTTATGGGCTTACCGAGGTGTCAAGCGTATGCGCAGCCAACACCTTTGAGAACTATCGTCCGTATAGCTGTGGAAAGGCAATTCCTAACACTAAGATTGAAATTTGGGATGAAGAGAACAATCTTCTCGCGCCTAACACGATTGGCGAGATTGCAGTTTGCTCACCATCTGTGATGAAGGGGTATTTAAATGAGGTCAATGGTTTTGTCCATAAAGGTGAAGAAAAGTGGGTCAAAACTGGCGATATGGGCTATATGGATGAAGACGGCTTTTTGTATATTATGGATAGACGAAAAAGGTCTATCAAAATAAATGCCATCAATGTCTTTCCGTCTGAGATAGAAAACCTTGTAAAACAAATAGGAGCTATCGACGAGGCCTGTGCAGTGCCATATCACTATAACGATAAAACCTATATTAAACTTTATATTACACTTGCAGACAAAAGTTATAATCAAGAGCTTTTAAAGAAGGAGATTATAAACCTGTGCAAGAAAAACTTGATTAAATATTCTGTACCACGTATGATTGAAATTATTGAGGCGATGCCAAGAACTAATTTTGGCAAAATCGACTTTAAAAATCTTGAATTAAAATAGGAGAGAAATTTTGGAACAAACAGAAAAAGGACAGGTAATCAACATAAACGACATCAAAAGCGATGCCGCGTCAAAGCGTATTAAGAGCATTGATAGGTTTCGCGGCTTTTGTGTTTTTTGTATGCTTATTTTTCAATTTCTCAAAAACTTTCCAAGCCTTGGCATATTGTCGCGCCTTGCCGACCATTCACTTGAGAATGGCATTATAATCTTGCCGGGTATGACACTTGCCGATATAATTGCGCCTGCCTTTATATTTGCAATAGGGCTTACGTTTGCATTGTCCTTCAACAAATGGCAAAAACGCTATGGCACCAAGCACGCGGTTATACATTATCTTGAAAGGGCGCTAGCCATCATTGGTCTTGGAACATTTTTGGATTTATGCAATAAGGTGTTAGAATCTTTTGACGGATACACGCTAAACGCCTTTGACTGGACAATCTTCGCCTTTTCTATAATAGCACTCATCGGACTTGTGCTAAGATTTCTCTCAGCAATTCCAGCGCTAAAGAAAAAGTTGTCAGTGCCAGCCGAGCAAATATTCTATATAGCCCTTTCTTGTATGGGCATTATGAATATTATAATCACGACAATAGACTTTATCAACATCTACAATGATTTTGGTGCTTTTAGATATGACTACTGGGTGACTTTGCAGGGGATAGGTTTTGCAATCTTGGTGGCTCTTCCTCTTGTCAAATCAAAGTCTTGGGTAAAATTTTTGACTGCAAGTTTAATTACAGTTGCCTACACAATATTCCATCAGCTTGGAAACAATAAAGAGTGGCTTGACGTCATCGTTCACGGCGGAGTTGTTGGCGGTTTTGGCTGGGGTGCAATGCTCATATTTGATATGTTTATTGCCGACCTTTATTTTAAAAACAAGGTAGGAGCATTTACCTCGTCAATGCTCTTTTGCGCGCTAGGCGTGTTTTTAATACAGTGGCTTGGCAATATTAATATGGGAAGCTGCTCGCCAACATTTATTTTGGTAGGCGTGGGCTTAAGTGGAATTATCTTCTTTGTCTTTGACTTTTTTGACAAGTACCACAAGACAAAATTTGACCCTCTTGTATGGTGGGGCAAAAATCCTATTATTATGTTTTTAGTTGAATTTTTTGTGATAGGCGTATATACATCATTTATGCCAGAGAGCGCTCTTGCAGGTGCAAGCTGGTATATCGCGCTTATCCAAGGAATTATCGCAATAGTTGTATTGACTTTAATAGCTTATGGGCTATCAAAAAGTAAAAAATCTTTAAGTTTATAGGAGGAAAAATGAAAAGGATAGTTAAGAAAGAAAAAGTAGAAGAGTCGAAGGTCACAGAAGGCGAGGTTGAAGTAAAAAACGAGACGATTTCGCAAGAGGTTGCACAGCCTCAAACCTCAGAGCAAGAGGATAATCTTGTTGTGGCAGAGGGCGCAGAAACTGCTGTGGCTGCCAAAGGGGATGAAGTTCCTGTAGAGCAAGAGGTGCTTGCAGACGAAAATAATGCAAAGCCCAATAAATGGTACACCAAACTCTTTAAAAGAGCGAATAAAAACGATAAAGAAAAAAAGGCAACAAAAGAGAAACAGCCTCAAAACACTAAAGAGAGGATACTTTCTATAGACAGGTTCAGAGGGCTATGTATGTTTGCAATGGTTTGCTCCTTCGTGTTTGGCATCTTTTCAGCATTTGGGTTTTTTGCGCCTGTTATTGACCACGCACCTGATGGCTTTCAAGTTTTGCCGGGCGTTTCCTTTGCCGATTTGTTTGCCGCAATGTTTATTTTCGTGATTGGACTTACAATGGTTAAAAGCTTTAAATCACGTGAAGCAAAATTTGGCACAAGAAAGGCGTATTTTCAGCTTGCTACAAGATTTCTTGCCTTGATTGGGGTAGGTATCTTGTTTAATGGCTTTGAAAATGGCTGGGCTGAGCTTTTTATTGGCGAGTCAACTTGGGCAGACTTCTCAATTAAAATCAAAATTTTCGGTGTGATGTTCTGGATTGCCGTTGCACTTTTGATTGTCTATGTTATATCAGTATTTGTTAAAAATCCAAAATTCAAAAAGGTATCAGAGATGATGCTTAGATACTTTTTAGCGATAGCCGGCGTAATGGCGCTCTATTTCATCTTGGTAAGCACAGGCGAAAAGATAACTCCACCAGTGGACGGCGAACGTTTTGGCGGATGGGAATGGGATACCCTTCAAAACATAGGTCTAGCCGGACTTCTTGCCCTTCCTTTCGTTAAGTTTGACAAATGGGGCAGACTTACAATGGTTGGCATAATCTTTACAGTGATGACAGTGCTTATGCAAAATGGGTTGTTCCCACTTGCAAATAGCATTTTGGAAGGCGGTATATTTGGTGGCTTTAGCTGGGCTTGTATACTTTTGTTAGGTTCAGTGTTTGCCGACCTTAAGGACCACAAGCTTTATTGGGTGCTCACCTCACTACTTCTTCTCATTTCAGTTGTCTTAATCGTTGGGTTTGATTTCATAGCCGCAAAACGTGGATGCACCCCTGTTTACGCAATGTTCTGCGCAAGCGTGTCTGCTATGATTTGGGGAGGACTCAACTTCCTCAACAACTGGAAGCCAAAGTTTGATTTCTTTGCCGTCTGGGGGAGCAATGCCATCTTAACCTATATTTTAACAATCTTCTTTGTTGGAATGATACTTGGCGGTGTGTTTAGTAGCTCGCTTTCTTCAGTCAATATCGGAGTTGCAATAGTCATCGCCCTAGTAATTCTCGCACTGTTTACAGTTATGAACTGGCTCCTAAAGCGCAAAAACATCTATATCAGAATTTAAATGATATAAAAAAGCCATATGACTATATCTTGTCAATATGGCTTTTTTATGAATAGAATGGGCTGATAGAAGACTTGTTATTTTTGTCTCATTACAAATTTTTGTGCAAAAATACTTGACATTTTGCAAACATAAAAACCTCTAGTGATGTTAATGGAATAATATTAAATTCTGTGCAAGATGTTCACAAACTGGGTCGGGATTTAAATTTTATTACGATAAATAGTCTGATCCTATCTAGAATAATTAATAATGATTTTCTTGACAAAAACAATGGAAGTCAATATATTCCTATATATTTTAGTGATTATCTTATTTCTTTAAATTTGTCAGATGAAGATAAAATAGACCTTTTACAAGATTGTATTAATGATATATATAGAATTTTATCATTTAAGAATATGAATAAAGAATTTTGGAATTTATTAAATGATATAGTGATAATATGTAAAGAAAACAAAGGGTTAAATGTAAAAGAAATATATGAAATGATTAATAAGAAAAATATTTACTGTTCTAGTATTAAAGTGGAAAGCATGTTGTATTTTATTGCTTGTATCAAGGGAGGGTTGAAGGATGAATATTAAGAATTTATATATTGGGAATTCAAACTTGGCTTTTATAGAAGATGGTTTTAAGGAAGGAATAAATTTAATATATAGCAACGATAATAATAAAGGGAAAACAATCGTTATTCAGTCTATTGGTTATGCTCTAGGTAATATTGCGTTGTTTCCAGCTGGATTTGATTACCAAAATTATATTTATGTTCTAGATTTTGAACACAATAGTAAAGAATATTCATTGTTAAGAAAAGGTAATCAATTTTTAATAAAAAATAATGGAAATATACTCTCATTCTGTGGAGAGTCAGAACTAAAGCATTGGTTTGATAAGAACATATTTAAATTGCCAAAGATAGTTAAAAACAACAGAATTGTTATAACTGATTTTGAATTGTTTTTGCAAGTGTTTTTCTTGGGACAAGATAAAAGAGATACATCTCGTACATCATCAGCATATTTTAATAAAAACGATTTTATATCAATGATATATTATTTGTGTGGTTGTTCTAATATAGAAATAAGTGAAGAGTATGAAAACTTAAAACAAAATATAGAGGATAGTATTCGAGAACAAAAAGAACTTTTAAAGAGAACAAAATTAATAAAAAAACACACAAAAGAAGCTAGAGTTGTTTCCATATATTCAGATAGAGAAGAATTTATAAAAAACAAACAAAAAATGGATGCTATAAATATTGAGATTTCGAAATTAAATAATAGAAAAAATAGACTTTACAATCGTATTTCAAAAAATAATACTTTATTTTCTGAATTAAATTCACTTAATAAAACGCTTGATGAAGGGAAATTGGTTTGTCTTGACTGTCAGTCCACTAACATTGCTTTTATGTCCAATAATGAAATTCAATTTGATGTATCTACTAAGGAAATGAGAAGTAAGATAAAGGATAATCTTGATGTACAAAATAAAGAATATTTTGAAGAAATTTCAAAAATAGAAACCGAAATTGCAAATTTTCAAAGTAAGTTAAAAGAAATTATTAATTTGCCGGTGATGAATCCTGTGAATTTAATTTTATATAAGGATGATTTAAAAATAGATCTAAATTTTGATAAACAATTGGTAGACTTGGCAAAAAAAATTGAAGAATTAAAAAAAGAATATACAAAGTATTCGGAAAGATATAATAAAAATCTTGAAGATCAAAAAAATGTAGAAAAGAAACTTATTGAAAAAATGAATGACTTGTACAGGTATTTTGATTCTAGTGATACCGATGAAATTAGTCAATTATTTACTAAAAGTAGCGAGATTTATTCTGGAAGTGAAAATACGATTTTCTTTATTAGTAGGATACTATCTATATTAGCATTATCAAAACACGATTTGCCGCTTATTATTGATGGTTTTAGAGAAGGTGAAGTATCAACTCCTACAGAAAAGAAATTAATGGATATTTTTAAGAAAATAAAAAATCAAATTATCCTTACTGCCACATTTAAAGAGGAAGAGTTTAACAAATATGATGAAGATTCAAAAATAAATAGATTAGATTATTCATCAATCAAATCTAAGCATTTATTAAGTGAATATTATATTGAGTCATTAAAATCTAAAGCTAAAGAATTTGGCGTTATTATATAAATTTATGTAGTACAAAAGTGTATTTTTAAGCAGTTTTGGTAAATTTAGTAAAAATTGACTTTCTGTCTATTTTGTGTAAATTTTCAACATATTAGGCTCTTAATAATTATATTTTTATAGCTTCTTATAAAATTGCCGTTATTGGCAATTTTATTTTGCAAATTTATTGATTTAATTGCCGATATCGGCTATAATTACAATAGAATAAAAATTAAGGAGTTTTTTTAATGGAAATTTCAACGGTCAGCGAAATTGCTAAAAAATGGAAGATAAGTGAAAGGTCGGTGCGCAACTTTTGTCAGCAAGGTAGGGTAAACGGAGCTCAGCTTAAAGGTAAAACTTGGATAATTCCTGAAGGTACAGAAAAACCAGAAAGAATAAAACGCAAAGCAGAACCAATAATTATATAATTTTCGCAAAGAGATTAAAATAATTTACTCATTTTATGTTATAAATAATTGAGTTGAAGGCTACTTATTTTTAAGAAATGATTTGATATATTATGTTTTTATTTATATCAGAGAATAAATTCAATTTTAATATTATAGATTTTTATGAATGAAATACAAAATACTTAATCCAACAGATATTTATTAAGGAATTATAATGTTGTAATGTTTTCATAGGAGAAATATATGGATTTATCTACAGAGGTTATTATAGATGCCAGCAAAGCTATTGACAATGAACTTTTGAAAATGACAAAAAATAATCGTGGAGAATGCGCAAAGATTGTATTGAAGTTTGTTAGAGATATCAATGATCATTTAGCAAATAAAATATGGAAAGATGAACATCCCAATGAAACTATGGGGTTGCAAAAAGTTGCGAAACAGTTCGAAAGAAGCAGTAAATATAGGTTTATAGGCAAGTTAGATAAATTTCTCAGAAAGTTTTTAGCGCATTGTACGCCGGATGAGGATGGCGCGGAAAGATTACTTATAAAATATTATCCATTTTTATTGAAACATAAGGCAGTTGCTAAAACAAGATATGATTTAGATATATTACAAAATATTGATTTATTTTTAGATGATATTGATGAGCAAACCAAAGATTATTATAAAAAAGTTGCAGAAAAAATAGATTATCACAATAAAGCAATTGAAACAACATTATATAATGACAATTATTATATTAATAGAATAAAACCATTTGTAGTCAATAGAAAGATTTATTATGAAGTCACTTTAGAACCTGCTGATGAAAAGCCAAATAAGTTTAACCGAATAACAGCTTTCACTTCATTTGAAATAATGGACAATTATTCTGTATCGCTTTCTTTTGTTGATGATAATATAAATGTGTTTAATACAAAATTTCCAATAAAAATTATTAAAATGTGGGATATATCAATTAGGCCATGTGAAATCAGAAATTTCTCAAGAATTTTAAATTATAATATCAGACCATATGAAAGAAGTAGTTTAGAATATATAGAACTAATGAGACTTTTAAAAAACGAAGAAATATCATTGGTTGATTTGATTGATTCAGATGAAAATTTTTATCTTAAAATTAAAAATAAGGTATCTACCAAAACAAAGGAGGGCAAGTCCAAGTTTTTTGAAGTATTAGATATTGTAAGAGATATTTCCATTAAGAATAAACCAGGTAAAAATATACTTAGATATTTACTATATAGGATGAATAATAGAATAATAAAATTTCAATGGCCGTATGACTCAAGTAAAACCTATAATGGTTTTTATTTAGCAAAAGGATGTCAAGCATTTGACGAAAAACCAATTTCCTTTAATCCGAAAGGACACATGGTAAACGTTCATGATGTAATTAATAGTATAGATATAGAAGATAAACAAGATCAATTTTTGGCAAGAAAAATAAACATAAATGCTGAAAATAATAATAAGTTATTTACAAAAATGGATGAACTTACAGACTTTGGAAATAAAGAGCAAATTATTACTTTGGTTAATAAATATAATAATAGTTTGTATTCTGGATTTAAGCCAGATGCTGAAATTGGAGTTTTTAATGATTATCTTTATAACAAAGGATATGAAAAAGAAACAGTTAATATTATAAAAACAATAGATTACTTATCTAAACAATATTCAAATTTTGGTGAATTTTTTACTATAGATAAAATAGAAAGTTTAAAAGAATTAGAAAAAGGAATAAAACTTGACGATAAAGAAAAAGAAAAGATATTAATAAATATGTTTTATTCTACTAGAGTTTATTGTTTATATGGAGCAGCTGGTACTGGTAAATCCACGTTGATTAATTATGTGTCCGCCCTGATGAAGGGGAAACGTAAAGCCTTTATGGCAAAAACAAATCCAGCAGTAGAAAATTTAAAACATAGGATTGTGGCCAAAGAAGATGGTGACATATTCGTTACAATCGAAAAGTTTACAAAAAGTTCAATTTATACATATAATTCATTTGATTTAATAGTTGTTGACGAATGTAGCACGGTAAAAAATGATGAAATAATAAAAATTTTAGAAAAACTAGGTAATGGTATAATTTTACTATCTGGAGATATATATCAAATAGAATCTATTGGCTTTGGAAATTGGTTTAAACTCGAAAAAAATTTTTTAAATAAGGATTGTAGTTATGAGTTAGTTAATTTGTATAGGGGCGAAGGCACAAATTTAAAAGAATTATGGAAAGAAGTAAGAACTATAAAAGATGATAATGTAGCGTTAGAAGAAATGGTGCGTGACAAATACTCTCATATTATTGATGATAATATTTTCAATAGCAAGGCAAAAGATGAAATAATTTTGTGTCTAAATTATAATGGACTTTATGGTTTAAATAACATCAATAGTTTAATGCAATTATCAAACAAAAGTGATGCTACTTTTGTTAATATTAATGTTTGGAAATATCATGTTGGAGATAAGATATTATTTAATGATTCAGAGAGGTTTACGTGTTTATATAACAATTTAAAGGGAACTATTATTGGTATTGAAGACCATAAATCGTTTGTAAGATTTAAAATTGAAGTGGATATCAAATTATCAAATGAAGATGTTATGTATGAAAAAGGGTTAGATTTAATAGAGGTTAAAGAAAATTCTTCTGTTATACAATTTAATGTTTTTAGGCATGGACCTTATTATACGGATAATGAAAGCGAAAATCTTGATCATATAATACCGTTTCAAGTGGCTTATGCAGTATCAATTCATAAGTCTCAGGGGTTAGAATATGATTCTGTGAAAATAGTAATAGCAGATGACTCTGAAGAGATGATCACTCATAATATATTTTACACAGCAATCACAAGAGCAAAAAAATTTCTAACATTATATTGGTCTCCTGAAGTGTGTAATCGAGTTTTAAACAGAATAAAACCGAGTGATAATAATGATGATTATTATCTAATAAAATTAAAAAATGATCTTTTGTGAAGACTATGAATTTTAATTTTGTAAATTTAAAACATAAGTGAATTTATTGTATAATTATGCTAAATTAAAAAGATAAAAACAGCAGATTTTAAATTTTTACTGTTTTTATTTATAAAATTATACAGATTTTAAATTTTTATGCTATAATCAAAATAGGTTATTAAAAAAAGTTAAGGGATACATATGTCAAATGTAACAGGATTTGTTAATATAGTTGAAAAAATTAAAACATCTCTAGATAATAATAAGGAAAGGGATTTAATTATATATGCATTCAATGCGACTGGCAAAACGAGGTTGTCGTATGAATTTAATATAACCTCACAAGACGAGGAAAAAATAGAGACTTTATGTTATAATTCAATTGTAGAAGATTATTTTAACTGGGATAATGTTACCAAAACAATGACAATAGGTAAAAATTCGTGGATGTTTAATTTTATACTAGATGAAGGATTAGAAAATGAAATAATAGAAAATTATTCTTCGTTTGTAGATACAAGACTTGAACCAAATCTAGATTTTAGTAATGGATTAGTGCAATTTAAAAAGACAACGGGTGATAATGAGGCGCAAGATGTTATTAAAATTTCAAAAGGAGAGGAAACTTTATTTAAGTGGACAGTATTTTATTCAGTTTTAAAGCATGCTTTAGAAATTTTAAATGATAAGGAAGAAGACAGGTCAACAGATATATTCAATAAATTGAAATATATCATAATTGATGATCCAGTTTCATCTTTAGACGATTATAGAATTTATACTTTATCAGCACAATTGTTTCGGATAATCGAGTATGTCCATGAAAAACAATTACATATACCATTTTTAATTTTAACACATCATGTTTTATTTTATAACATAATTGTTAATACCATGAAAAACCGCGAAAAAAAGTTTATTTCCTATTTACTTTTAAAAAGCGATGAAGATGTAGAACTGAAGGAATTAAAAAACAAAGAGCCAATAACTTATCACTTAGAAATGCTGAAAAATATTTCAAAAGCGTTAAAAAATAATATGCTACAAAAAATACATTTTAACATATTTAGGAGTATATTAGAAAAACTATCAGTATTTTTAGGTTATGATAATTGGCAACATTTATTTATAAATTATCAAGACAATAAAAAATTTGAAAAATTAATAAACATGAATAGCCATGAGAAATATGCTGAACTTGAAACTAAATACTTAACTCAAGAGCAAATAAATGCTTTTACTGATGGCTTTAATTATTTTAAAGAAAATTATAAATTTAATATATAAATGGAGAAATAAATGGCAAATATCAGAAAAGAACAAGAGAGAGAAGAATTGCACAAAGCAATTTGGAATATTGCAAATGACCTTCGCGGAAGTGTTGACGGTTGGGACTTCAAGCAATATGTTCTTGGCATTATGTTTTATAGATATATTTCTGAAAACATCACAAATTATATAAATGCTGGTGAATATGAGGTTGGAAATAACAATTTTGATTATGCAAAAATAAGTGATTCGGAAGCAGAAGAAGCTAGAGAAGATATGGTAAAAACAAAAGGCTTTTTTATTCTTCCTAGTCAACTTTTCTGTAATGTTAGAAAGAATGCCCGTAGCAACAAAGATTTAAATGAAACACTTGAAAAGATATTCAAGGCCATAGAGTCTTCCGCAAAAGGAACAGAAAGCGAAAGAGATTTTGAAGGTCTTTTTGCAGATATTGATGTAAACAGCAATAAGTTAGGTGCAACCGTAGATAAGAGGAACGACAAACTTGTTAAACTTTTAGACGGCATTGGAGAAATGAAGCTGGGTAATTATAAAGACAATTCCATTGATGCTTTTGGTGACGCTTATGAATATTTGATGGGTATGTATGCAAGCAATGCGGGCAAATCAGGTGGCGAATTTTTTACTCCACAAGAAGTATCTGAACTACTTGCACAACTGACATTGGTGGGAAAATCAGAAGTCAATAAAGTATATGACCCAGCTTGTGGGTCTGGCTCACTTCTGTTAAAGTTTGCAAAAATTTTGGGAAGAGATAAAGTTCGTCAAGGCTTTTTTGGTCAAGAAATAAATTTAACTACATACAACCTTTGTCGTATCAATATGTTTTTGCATGACATTGATTTTGACAAATTCAACATTGCTTGTGAAGACACTCTAATTAGTCCACAACATTGGGACGATGAACCTTTTGAAGCTATTGTTTCAAATCCGCCATATTCAACAAAATGGGTTGGTGATGATAATCCACTTCTTATCAACGATCCAAGGTTCTCACCAGCGGGAGTGCTTGCTCCAAAATCAAAAGCTGATATGGCGTTTATTATGCACTCGCTTTCTTGGCTATCAACAAATGGGACGGCGGCAATTGTATGCTTTCCAGGAATTTTTTATCGTGGTGGTGCTGAAAAAAAGATAAGAAAATATTTGGTTGACAACAACTTTATTGATTGCATAATTCAACTTCCTGACAATCTGTTTTATGGCACTTCAATAGCCACCTGCATTATGGTGCTGAAAAAGTCAAAAAAAGATAATTCAATTTTGTTTATTGATGCATCAAAACAATTTGTGAAAGTAACAAATAACAATAAATTGAGTGAAGAAAATATCAAATGTATTTTAAATACTTATATTGACAGAAAAGACAAACAGTATATGTCAAGACTTGTGCCAAGTTCAGAAATTGCACAAAATGACTACAATCTTTCAGTCTCCACTTATGTTGAAAAAGAAGACACAAGAGAAAAAATAGACATCAAAGTATTAAATGAGCAAATAAAACAAATAGTTGCAAAAGAAGATATTTTGCGAAAAAAAATTGATGAAATTATTGAGGATATTGGAGAGTGAAAAGAGGAGAAAAAGAAAAAGAAGCATTAAACAAAATCAGAAAGTTTTTATTTTGTGGTATGCTATCCATACCATATAAATGTGATGGAAAGACTGCTTATGAATGCTCCGTTGAAGAGTTTAAAAATAATTATTTCAAATATATCAATAACAAGGGTAATTTTTACGGATTTGATAATGATGATTTTGTAGAAATATTAAATGCCATAAGAACTGCAAAAGAAAACACAAATTTAAGCGAATTTCCAGACTTCTTGCTAGAAGACGGATACATTGAACATTTTCAAATTACGGCATCAAGAGAAAATCGAAAAGGCTCAGCTGAAAAAATAGATGTATCTATATTTAAGAAAAAGATAAATAATGAAGTTAATGAATTTTATAAGTATTGTAATGAAAAACCTTCTTATAATCAAGTTCGCTCAAAAAGATGGATACGCAATAATTTGCCTGAGTATAGTTATGAAAATCTTGTATTTTCTTTTAAATCAAATTTTGAAAAACATTTGAAAAGTTTAGAAAAATATAAAGGAGAAAAAGATTTATCAATTTTTTTGATTGAAAACGAAGAAGTAAATCTTGAAATGTACGAAAACTCGTATAAAGATATGGAAAACTTAAGATGTGATTATCCCCAAAGGCAAGAACATTTTATTAGATATATGTTGAGTCGAGATAAAAACATGCTAAATTATATTTATAATTTTAAAGATAAAATTAAGTATATAATATATTTTTACGAAGAAAATTTTGAAGTTATCAAAGTCGAAAATATACCAGAGCTATTTAAAGATTTACGAAATGAATACATAATTTTGCCTAGAAAAATTTATGGAACATATGTTGTAGCGAATTTGTCAAAACCATTTAGTCTAAGGAGTGATAATGAGCAAGAATGAAGAACTTATAGAAAAATTGTGTCCTGATGGGGTAGAGTATAAAACATTAAATTCTTTTTCTAATCTAATTAGAGGAATGGGTGGTGTGTCAAATAAATGGGAAGAAACTGGAAATTGCAAATTTATAGACTATTTGAATGTGTACAACAATTTAAAAGTGAATGTTAATAAATTATGTAATGCTACAGTGAAAAATTTGGATAAACAGAATGAGTTGGAACAGGGGGATATTTTATTCACATCTGCATCTGAAACACCAGATGAGTGTGCAATTTCTTCAGTAATTGAAAATGAATTACAGACAGGCATTTTTTTGGATGACCATTTATTTGGTATTCGTATTTTAGATAGTTTTAAAAGTAATATAAATCCAACATTTTTAAATTATTATTTTAGAAGTGGAAAGTTTAGGAACTTGGTAAGTAAATCGGTAAGAGGTGTTACTAGATTTTATATTTCTTTACCTGATTTTATGAAACTAGAAGTTCCAGTGCCTCCGATGGAAATCCAAAGGGAAATTGTCCAAATATTAGATAATTTTACAGAACTCACAACAGAACTCACAACAGAACTCACGGCTCGCCGAAAACAATATGAATATTATCGCGATAAACTTTTGACTTTTGAAGAACCAAAAATCGAATGGAAAACGCTTGAAGAAGTATTTGATATAAAAGGTGGATATACTCCATCAAAAGCAAATCCTGAATACTGGGAAAACGGAACAATTCCATGGTTTAGATTGGAAGACATAAATGAAGGTGGAAAAATCTTATATGATGCAAAACAGCATGTAAATAATTTGGCGGTGAAAAAGTCAGGCGTATTTTCTAAAAATAGTATTATTATTACTACTTCGGCAACAATAGGGGAGTACGCATTAGTAAAAGTTCCTTTTTTGTGCAACCAGCGTTTTACATGTTTAAGCATAAAAGATAAATATAAAGACAAGCTTTTGCCGGAATTTAATTTGTTTTATTGTAGTGTTTTGTCTAAATTTTGTAAATTTCACATAAATACAGGTAATTTTGATTCTGTTGATACCATGTTACTAAAAAAGTTTCTTTTTCCAATCCCCCCACTTGATATTCAACAAAAAATAGTGGAAGTATTGGACAATTTTGATAAAATATGTTCAGACCTTGGGATAGGACTCCCCGCAGAAATTGAAGCTAGGCAAAAACAATATGAATATTATCGTGAAAAACTGTTGACATTCAAAACCAAATCGGCGGCAATCTTTACAGACAGACAGACAGACAGAGAGACAGACAGACAGACAGACAG
>CAMLSW010000028.1 GCA_946484195.1 uncultured Clostridia bacterium | reverse complement strand
AGCCTCACTCAAATACAACTAAAGTTGTGCTTGGTTCGGCTTCCGATAATATAAATTTATTCTCATTTACTGTAAATAATATTAATTTTAACTTATTTAGCTTTATATTTAAGCTTAGCTTTACATTTAAGCCTAATTTCTAATTATTTCTCATAAGGTGTGTAGTCTCGCTCTCCGGTTATAGGGTTTCTATCAAAAACCTTTTGGCTCCCATCTTTTTGCCCGTGAACGTGTGTTTCAAAGTTTTCTGATATATAATCGTGATTTTTTAGTCCTGATGCGTGGTCTGATATATGTTCAACTCTTCGCCTCTCTCCCGTCTCTTTGTCTGTGATATATGTATCACTATAAATATCAGTTCTTCCATCTTCTTGCATCACTTTTGTAAACTCTTTCTCTATTATATGTGCACTATCCTCGGCATATCTATAAATCTCTGTGTGTTTTATCATAATTCCCTCCCTATAAATATATTATCACATAAATTACTGCAAGTCAATAAGATTTCAAATAAGCCTTTATCCCTTAATTATAAAATTTTTATTAATGAAAAATACTATATATACTAACTTGTATGACATACATAATACTATATGTAGTATATAGATTTAAGTAAAAAGTTATGTATTAATTTATTTATTTTATATTTTAGTTGTGATTTTAATTGTTTCTTAATAGCTGTTTAAGGTTCTCGAAAATTGGTATATTTTCTGTGTAACCTTTTGGGTTTAATGGTGAGGTGTGGTAAATTGGCAGGACCTTAAAACTTCTCTCCCCTATGGTAATATCAAAGGTTTTACCAACATAATCTGAAAAACGCTCTATCTTAGTGTTTAATAAAACTTGCGTTGGACTTTTCCCCATTGGAATTATAATATTACAAAAACTATCTAAACTTAAAAGTTGTTTAAAGAGAATTTCTTTGCAGTTTTCGGCGCATTTGTCAAGTGTTTTCCTATCTTCTATTATACACTTGCAACATTCGGTAAAATAAATATCATCTATATTATATCCAATTATGTCTAATAGTTTAGATAGAACTCTACCACTTGCCTGTAATTTCCCTTGTGTGTTATAAAAGGCCTTTTTGCTTACTATCCAACCATCTTTTGCGGGACTTTCCCCTATTATAATAAAGGGCGTGTGTCCCTCTTGAATAGCAACGCCAGAAAGCTTTTGAAGCTGTCCACATTTGCTGCAAGATGCTATCTCTTGAATTATGTCCATATAATTTCTCTCCTTAAATTGGTTTTAAATTAGCTCACTTGTTAATTTGAATTTCATTAAGCAAGTTGTTAAAAGCAAACCTATATAAGAATAAATTTAAAGCTTTTACAAACTGAAATTGCTAAGCAAATATGAGTGAGGCTGAGAGGTTTCCATTGTAAGTGATGGGTTGGTATAACACAAAAATTGTTAGACTTTATAAGGATTTTATGATAGTAAAATTTTCTCACCATATATCCCTATTATAGCATACATAACAAATTATAACAAACTTTTAATTTTGTTTTTGAAATTGATGTTAATGTGTTAAAATAAGGCAAGAGGTATATATGATTAAAAGAAGTGTTTTTATAACTGGTGCCTGTGGTGGCATAGGAGAAAAATTAGTTGAAGTATTTTCAAAAAACAACTATGATATTGTTGCAACATATAATAAAGGGAATACCGAAAAAATAGAACAGATATGCAAAAAAAATAATGCAAAATTGACATTGATACAAATGGACTTGACAAACGCCGATAGTATCAAAGCTGCTATTGACCTTGCTTTTAAACAAGATTATTTAGATTGTGCCATATGCAATGGCGGAATAAGCAAAAAAGAAGTGCTACTCGCAGACGAAAGCATTGACAATATTGACTCGCTTATAAATACAAATTTAAGAGGGACAATCCTTTGTAATAAATTCTTAGCGGAAAAATTTTTGAAACTAAAAAGAGGTAACATAATCAATATTTCTTCCATCTATGGTATTTACGGAGGTGCGTGCGAGGCTGTTTACTCGGCAACAAAAGCTGGCATACTAGGACTAACAAAGTCACTTGCATTAGAGCTTGCACCTTATGGAATACGCGTTAATGCGATAGCACCAGGCTTTATTGAAACAAAAATGACAGAATGTTTTAAAGATGAAAAAGATATCATTGCAGGCAATACACCTTTAAAACGCCTTGGAAAAGGTGAAGACGTTGCAAACACTGCCCTATTTTTGGCTAGTGAAAGTTCTAGTTTTATCACAGGCGAAGTAATCACAGTAAGCGGTGGCGCATTAAGATTTTAATTTGATTTGTTATCGGAAGTCATACCTACTGGCAAGAGTGAAACTGACGCAGCTACATACCATAATAACACTATTTATTGTGCGTTTTGAGTTTAATAAAACAAAACTTAATTTATTTATGTTTTGCGTCGCGTAGTCTAATTTTCGGAAGTCTAGCCAAGCCATATACCTTTTTATATAAGTGAGGATGATTAAATACTCTATGTGAAAAGCGGGCAAAACTCGCAAATTCGTTAGAAAATATAAAATTTTGTGTAAATAAAATTTTATCGAACCAAGCCAAATTTTCTTTCGTTGTATTTAAATTAGGATGATTTAACACAACATCATAAAAAATGCAAACAATTTAAGCTTTAGTCAAAAGCTGTGCGAGATATTGTTTGCATTTTTTATAAATACTCTTATAAAACTATTAATTTACTCTCTTATAAAAACTTTTAATCCACATTATTAATCTTATTTTATAATATAGCTAATCCAAGACATAAGACTTCACCTTGCTAAAATTTAAACTATTTAATCATCAAAATGGTAGTCATCTTTATTTGGCTTATTGTTCTCATCAGAAAAGAAGTCAAACGCTTTCATTATCTCGCTTAAATCATCTTTCGGATTGACTGCCTCTTTTAAATCAAAGCCTGTAGATTGAATTTTTAATGATTTTGGCTCTTGCTCGACTGGTTTTGTATTCAAAAACTTATCGACAAGGCTGTCATATTCACCATTGCCACCCTCTTCAAGTTCCTCTTCACAAACAGGCTTTATATTGTTATGTCTATCAAACTGCGCCCGCTCTATTCTCACCTCTTTAGGACTATCTTGCATCTTTTTGTCTTGAATTCTAGACAAAAGTATACGCATTGGGTCATTTGTATTCTCTGGAACAACTTCGCTCTTTCGTGCGTCAGTTTTATCTAATATTGTCTCTATGTCAGCTATGATTTTTTTATAGGATTTATTTAGCAAAATCCCCGGATATCTAGCATTTAAGTCGTTCATAAAATCAAGGAGACTTGCATAAATCATTCTAAGTTGTTCACCACGCAAAATTTCCAAATTGCGATTGCCCTCAGCCTCCTGCTTTTTAAAGGACTCAAGCACAGACATAATATTTTTTTGTCTGTTTTTGCAATCTAAAACCTTTTTCTCAGCCTCTAGTACCTTCAGTTTCTCTTCCATTAAGGACTTTTCATAGTTTGCTTTTAGGTCAGAGATAAACTTGTCGACCTCGTCTTTATTATACCCATTATATTCGAGTGTGAACATATAACAAACTCCTATTATATTGTCAATAATCTACATACTAATGATATCACAATAACGCTAATAATTGCAAGAAAAATCCATAATGATATCAAATTTATTAAATATAAAATCAGTCCTATAGATAAGAATAATAGCGAAAATGAAAGAAAATAATGAAAGGGCTGTCTATAAAAATGTGCGGTAAAAAGAGAAGCTAGTGCAAAGGATAAAATAACAAAGACCGAATAAAAGTCCGAGATGTTTAATTGCAAACAATAGATATAGAAAATTCCAATGAAAAGTAGCAGGTAACCAAAATAGCAAGATGAGTCAAATCTAAAAAGAGCCCCTCTTATTATCAAATGTACACCTATAAATATACAAAAAATAAAGAACCATAAGTCATATTGCCTTGTAAAGAGTAGTGTTACAGTTGTGGTAACAATAAATAAAATCAAATTTAGTATAAAAGACAACTTGAGCCAAGTTGTCTTTTTAATTGAAAATAGTCTCCCTCTCATAAATATATTATTGCATAGTTTTGTTATTTTTATTCGTGTCATCTAAGTTACTACTGTCGTTTTCTCTATTATTTTTTTCTTGTTTGCTATCGTTTTCAGTATTTTTTGTAGTATGTTTGTCAACGTCTATTTTTTCTTGACCGTTAATTTTCTTAGCCTCTTTTTTGGCGAGTCTCCCCTCTTTTTTCTTTAACTTTTTCTCTTTAATAATTGCGTTTTGCTTTTCTACAAATTCAGAAAACCCCATTTCTTTTAAGGTTTTAAGTTTTTTCTCTTTTGTTAAAAAGTAAATTGATATAATGACCGCAAGCCCTACAACCACCAAAATCAAGCTTAGCGCCTGCGATACCTTCAATGAGCCTATCATTAAGCTATCGCCTCTTATGCCTTCAATCCAAGCCCTACCCGCGCCGTAAATTATTAGATAAAGACTCATAATAGCGCCACGTTGCTTTATGTTTGATTTTCTAAGAAGAAGCATAAGTACAACAAACCCCAAAAGGTCCCACAAACTCTCATAGAAAAAGGTTGAATAGTGCCAATGCGTGCCTATCATAGTTGAAAGCGGAAACCACATATGGCCAGGATTTGTCACTTCAATACCATAACAACACCCTGCAAAATAACAGCCTATTCTTCCTATAGCCTGCCCTAAGATAAGGCTAGGACCAGCAATATCGCCTACATCTAAAAAGTTCTTTTTATGAATGAGACAGTATAACATAACGCCAATAGCGCCACCTATTACGCCTCCATAGATTGCCATACCGCCATCCCAAATTCTGAAAACTTCACCAAAGGTATAACTATCACCGCTAAAAATCACAAAATAAAGCCTTGCACCTATTATGGCAAGTGGTAGTACATAACAGGCGCAGATTATAAGGTCATCTGTTTTAAGCCCTCTATACTTTGCGTTTAAACAAGCAACATATACAGCAAGCCCCATTGCCAAGGCGATTATAAAGCCGTAATATGTTATTTCAAGCCCAAAGAATAGAAAATAACTATCATAAAATCCAAACATATGATTATTATAATATTATTATACTCAAATTGTCAATCATTTATTGCAATTATTAAGCTTGCTTCATTTTGTGCTTTGAATTTAAAAAAGAATTTTATCAAATTGAAGTTGTAAACTTTATATTACAATCAAATTGACAAAATTCTTTATAACTTAATTCAATCTTTTGCTGACTTTTAATATCTCATTTACGATGATTTCATTATCTTTGTCAAGCTCACTATAGCCAATTAGAATTGTTGAGTAACTACCATCTGAGTAAGCTTTTCCAAGCTCCATAAGCTTTTGAAGTACAATATTTGTCATATCTTCATCGTCACTTGTATTTTTCTTAAAGCACTTGCTTAGTACGCGCAAAACTTCAATTATATCTAAAACAAATACTAGCACCTTGCTTCCAATTTCATTCAATTTATCGACATAATTGATGCAGTCAATAATGTTATTAAAATTAATCTCAAGCCCTGTTCCATACTCGGTTGTAAAGTTCTCAAATTTGCATTCTTTAAACATAATCTGGTTTTCAAAAGAGGTGTTTGTGCCGAGTACTACAAGTTTTATACCATTTGCCTCGCAATATTGAGAAAGTAAATTGAAAGCTTCGTCTTCATATAGGTCTTCTTTGAACATATATGCATTTCTTCTGCCTATAAATATGTTTTTATCTTTGAATGGTATTGTATCAAAAGAGATTATCTGCTCTCTTTCTTGAGGCTCAACAAAGTTATACTTGTCAGCATCAACGTCATTTATTTTAAGTATCTTTGTGGCAATATACTGCCCTTCTTGCACCATTGGTTTTGCCTCTACTAAAACCTTATCACCTTTACTTAGTTTTGAGTAGTTATCTATCTTGTCTTTAAAGAACACCCAATTACCTTTCTTTGTGATTGACAGATAAAAATCACTCTTTCGAATTATGCCCTCATACTGAACAACCTTATCATTTTCACGCGGAAAAGAAAATATAGGCTCATCCTGAGCAAAAGTCATAATATTATCATATGACAATCCACTCCCCCTAAATTTTTGTTCACTTGAAATAGAATTGACTAATTCGTCAATTGAAGTCAATTTTTTGAATGGTCTACCCTTTCGCTTACCTTCTTGCTCTAAGGTTATTCCGCTTTTAAACTTTTCGAGAATTAAGGTTATAAGTTCATCCCTTTTCTTCGTTGTTGGAGACTTTATCCCTACCTCTCTTGCAAGACCGCGCAGTTCAAAAACCCCAAGCTCTTTGACCTTGAGTTCTTGCTCATTAATATTTTTATTTTGATTTATCATTCGTACAATTCTCCAATTTTAGTTTCATTTTAAATTAGTATGTCCAATTTGTCAACTATTTTTCACCAAATCGGAATAAAATTAGTTATTATGCCCGCAAGTAAAGCAAGCAAATACAAAAGAACGGTTATAAATATGTTAGTTCCAACTTTTTTATAGTTTGCTGTATATAACACAATTAACCCGACACCTGCCCCTGCGCAAAGCCCTGCAACAAGTGCTGGAAAATAGATTACACCCGACATATACAGCTCTACTACGAATACAGACGCCGCACAGTTTGGAATAAGTCCTATCAAACTTGCAAGCACTATTTGAACAAAGATATTACTTGTAAACATACTTTGAAGTGGAGCTAGTCCACCGCAATAGCCATTGATTAAATTTATAACAAGTGTCGCTATGAACACATATGCAATAATTACCGCTGTATGCTGAAGTGCATCTAAAAATATATTAGTTGCACAGCAATGTGAATGACTATGATTGTGTCTGGTCTCTTCTTCATAATGATGAGAATGCTCTATTCCACAACAGCAATGAGTTTCAATATGCTCAAGCTCCTTGTCAATCTCATTCTTTTCCTCTGGCAAGTGGCTATGTCCTTCTTCCCCAGCAATTATGCACTCTTGCTTTTTTTGTGTCGACTGCACTTTAACGCTCTTTTTTCTAAAAATCATCTTATATACGCCATCAATAGTATATCCTATAATTATACCATAGACAACTTTAACGGCTAAAAGTAACAATAAATCTGGTATAAACTCGGGCTCAGAGAGCATAATTGGTATTGCTTCATCACTTGTGGCTAAAAAGACAGCCATAAGTGTGCCTAGTGTTATGATTTTCTTTGAATAAAGCTGGCTCATAACTGACGAAAAGCCACACTGCGGTATACAGCCTAGGAATGCTCCAATAACAGGTCCAGCCTTGTTTGTGTTATGAAGTATTTTTGCGTATTTTTCATTATTATTGTGCGAAAAATAACTTACAAGTAGGTAAGCTAAATATAGTATTGGCAGAACTAATAATGTGTCTTTAAGCGCATCTAACAGCGCATCTAAAAATACTTCCACTCTTCTCCTTTTTACAATTAAAATGCACCTTCAACGGTGCAATTATAGTTATTCTTCGGTTTTTATATCATCAAATTTTAACTGTTTCGTCTTTTTCTTTTTGGCTACTTTTTCTATCTTTTCCTCTTCAACTTTCTCTTCGGTTGCAGTCTCTTTGTCTGTGTCTTCTACAGCCTCTGTTTCAATCTCGCCTTCCTCGACAACGTTTGTCTCCTCAGGAAGTAATGCGCCTGAATTTGACGCCTCAACTGCCTCCACCTTTTCCTGCCTATACTCATTCATCCTCTTTGCACTCTCTTTTGGACTATAGAGTATTATTGTTTGCTTGTCTTGGTAGCCTATCTCGCCATTCATATTAGCTGAGATTAAAGCCCTTCCAATCATCTCGTCAATTTTGCCGTTATTGAAGGTTGAAACCTCGCTATTGTCAGCAAAAAGACCTATTGAACCGTTGTTCATAGTGCCGACCTTGCTGTCATTCAATAGATAGGTAATTGTTCCGTCAAGCATACTTACAAGATTTGCGTTGTTTTCTATGCCTGTAATCTTGCCTTGTATCATTGTCACTATCCTTGCTTTATTTCTTACAAACATAATCTCTCCATTTGTAAGAGTTGCAAGCTCAGACTTATCATCAACAAAGCGAATAAAACCGCCATTGACCGTTCCTATCGTAGACTTACCCTTTACATAGTCAATTACACAATCATTGATTGTTGTAATAGATGCCTTGCCACTTACAAGGGTTATCTTACCACTTTTAAATAGCCCTATCTTAGCTTTGCCAGAAAGCTCGTCAATTTCTCCGTTTTCAACCATCTGCACTTTAGCCTTGCCTGTAATTTGCTTAAAGGTACAATCAAAGCTTTCAAGTACAACTGCGTTGCCACTTAGTGATACGTTTTGACATTTATTTAGAATATGAACGCCACTTGATAAAGTGAAGTTTGCCTCCTCATCGTGTATAATTGGGTCAATAACTTTATTGTTCTTTTTAAAAAAGCTCATAATAGCCTCCGTTTACTTAATATACCATAATAAATTAAAAGGTGCAATCAAATATTCAAAAATTATTTAAAAAAGTATAAATTTTTTCAAAAAAAATCTTTTATTTTTAGTTGACTTATCAACTTTATTTACATATACTTACTACGTAACTTTTAAAAGGTGAAAATATGAACAAATTTCTTATCAGTACTTTTACATATCTGAAAAAACAGCTTCAAAGCTATTTAAATGAAGAGTTTAAAGAATATAATCTTAAAAGCTCTGAAATATTTTTTATGCAAATACTTCACACGCAAGGACAGCTATCACAGATTGAAATTTCTAAGATGCTAGAGTGTGATAAATCGCACATTCACCGCACACTTGTCAAGCTTATAGATAAAAATTATATTAAATATGTAGAATACGAGCATAATGAGCATATAAAAAATTTAAAGCTAACGCTTACCGAACAAGGCGAAGAAATATCTAAAAAGTTTGATAAAGCTATGAGAAAATGGGATAAAGCTATGAAATCGGGCTTGACCATAGATGAGCTTAGACTAGCAAAAAAAGTTGCCTTAAAAATTATTGACAACGCGTTAAATTTTAAAAAAACTGGAGAGTAAAAATGTTTAAACTATTTAAATATCTTAATTGGAAAGAATGGATAATTTTGATTATTACCTTAGCTGTTGTTGCTGGGCAAGTTTGGTGTAACATATCTATACCTAAATGCACGCTTGAGATAAGCCAATACTTTAATATGCCAGACATATCAGAGTACTGGCAAGAAATTGTCATATCTTGTATGGAAATGCTTGGCTACGCGCTAGGCGTTGTGCTTTGTGCTATACTTGCACACTTCCTCTCCTCTTATGTTGTAAGCAACCTTCTTGCAAAAGTTAGAAGCGACGTCTTTAAAAGAGTAAACGACTTTTCCGCAAGCGAGATAAACAAGTTTTCAATACCTTCGCTTATCACACGCTCAACCAATGACATCACTCAGCTTCAACAAGTGCTTACTATGACGATTACAATGGGCTTGCAAGCACCACTCACCGCAATACTTGCCATAATTAATATAGTTGACCTTTCGTCAACCAATTCCTCTTGGCAGTTATCGCTTGTGAACATCATATCAGTCATTGCAATATCAATTGTTGTCTTTATTATCATCTTTGCCGTTGTGCCAAAGTTTAAAAAGATACAAAGGGCAACTGACGGGCTAAACCTTGTAACGCGTGAAAATTTGACAGGTTTGAAAGTTGTAAGAGCTTATAGCGCCGAAAAAACACAAGAAGAAAAGTTTGAGAAAGTAAACAAAACCTACTCTAAACTTAGCATTTTTGTAAACAGAGTGCTTGCCATAATTGAGCCAAGTTTATCCTTTATTATGCAAGGAACTTCGCTTGCAATAGTATGGCTAATAGGCTTCCTCGCTCAACAAAACCCTGAGATTATCTTTGCAACGCAGACCTACACTCAGTATTCAATATTCCTTATTATGAGTTTCACCTCGCTGTCTGTGCTGTTTATGTTTGTACCACGTGGCATTGTTTCAGGTCGAAGAATCAACCAAATACTTGACACTAAAACCTCGCTTGCTGATGGCGAAGGCAAAAGCCCTACCGAAAAAGGTACAATCGTGTTCAAAAATGTTTACTTTAGATACCCTGACTCTGATGCAGACGTGCTTGAAAATATCAATTTTGAAGTCAAACAAGGGCAAACGATAGCCTTTATTGGCTCGACTGGCAGTGGTAAAAGCACGCTTATCAATCTTATCCCCCGTTTCTATGACTGTTCTGAAGGCGAAATACTTATAAACGGCGTAAACGTGAAAGATTACACCCAACATCGATTACACGACCTTATCGGATATGTTCCTCAAAAAGGTATACTCTTTAGTGGTAGCGTCAAAGAAAATATCAAGTATGGCAATGAAAACGCCACAGATGAAGAGGTTGCAAAGGCTATTGATGTGTCACAATCAAACTTTGTATACTCCTTCCCTGAAGGGCTTGACTATCAAATCTCACAAGGCGGTAAAAACGTCTCTGGCGGGCAAAAACAAAGGCTTTCTATCGCAAGAGCTATAATCAAAAACCCTGATATACTGATATTTGATGACAGTTTTTCTGCCCTTGACTACAAAACTGATAAGATTGTTAGAGAAAAACTTGCTAAGGCGTATAAAGATACAACCAAAGTGATAGTTGCACAGCGTATAGGCACAATTATGAATGCCGACATCATTGTCGTTTTGAATGAAGGTAAGATTGTTGGCATTGGCAAACACGAAGAGCTACTTTCATCGTGCGATGTGTATAAAGAAATCGCCCTATCACAACTTTCAAAGGAGGAACTTGAAAATGCCTAGACCAGGAGCAAATAATGGAGATAGAGCCAAAGACTTTAAAGGCTCTCTCAAAATGTTATTAAAAAGGCTTAAAGAGCATAGAGTGATAATTGCTATTGCCCTAGTTTTTGCCTGCCTTGCTGCCGTTTTAAATATTGTTGGACCGCTTATTTTAAATGATATGATGGAAGTTTTATTCTCTACCTCTGGCGGAGAGTTTGACAAGGTTACAAGATATGGAATTATAATAGTTTGTATGTATATTGTATCGGCTGTGCTAGGATACCTGCAAGGCTTTTTAATGAGTAAAGTATCTGTTGGAGTATCTAAAAAACTGCGAAGTGAAATTTCTGTAAAAATAAACAAGTTGCCTTTAAAATATTTTGACACACATAGCTATGGTGATGTGCTCTCGCGTGTAACCAACGATGTTGACACAGTCGGCAACACTTTAGAGCGTACACTCTCCTCACTTGTAACATCTTCTATTATGATTGTGGGCATACCTATTGCT
This sequence comes from uncultured Clostridia bacterium, assembly GCA_946484195.1. Lineage (GTDB taxonomy): Bacteria > Bacillota > Clostridia > Christensenellales > UBA1242 > Caccovivens. The sequence goes on along the minus strand of CAMLSW010000028.1, from coordinate 6,948 downwards.
ATGTTCACGATGTCTTGGCAACTGACCTTACTTTCTCTTCTTCAAATTCCACTTGCCCTTATTGTTGTATTCCTAGTAGTTAAATTCAATCAAAAGTACTTTATAAGGCAACAAAAACTGCTTGGTGATGTTGATGGATATATCGAAGAGAACTTCTCTGCTCATAACGTTGTAAAAGCTTTTAATGGCGAAGAAAAGGCGCAAAAAACCTTTGACAACATTAACAACAACTTAAGAGTCGCTTCAAGAAAGGCGCAGTTTTTCTCGGGGCTTATGATGCCTGCTGTTAACTTCTCAAGCAATATTATCTACGTTCTTATCTGCCTTGTAGGCGCATATATCGCAATTAGCACCAATAATATGGCTTTTCTTGCAACAATCATCACCTTCCTAACCTATAGCAAATTATTCAACCAACCTCTTTCTCAAATAGGCTCAATCTCTGGTACACTTCAGTCAACTATGGCTGCGTCAGAACGTGTCTTTGAGTTTTTAAACGAAGAAGAGCAACCAGATGAAAGTGACAAGACTCTTACCATTGAAAATGTTAAAGGTAAAGTTGAATTTAGGCACGTAAACTTTGGTTATAACCCTGACAAACAGATTATTTTCGACTTTAACTTCATTGCAAACCCGGGCGAAAAAATTGCTATTGTTGGGCAAACTGGCGCAGGAAAAACGACAATGGTAAACCTATTAATGCGTTTCTATGATGTGACAGATGGCGAGATTTTGATCGATGATGTGCCTATCAATAGTATGAATAGAAGCTATGTGCGTTCTCTATTCGGTATGGTACTTCAAGACACTTGGCTCTTTGAAGGCACAATCAAAGAAAACCTGCGTTTTGGCAAACCTGACGCCACTGACGAAGAGATTGTAGAGGCTTGTAAGATGGCTAATGTCGACCACTTTATTAGAACTGAGCCAAATGGCTATGACAATGTTCTGTCAGAAGAAACAAGTATTTCAGCTGGGCAAAAACAGCTTTTGACGATTGCTAGAGCTATGGTACAAAATGCGCCTATGCTCATACTTGACGAGGCTACAAGCTCGGTTGATACAAGAACTGAAATACTCATTCAAACCGCTATGGATAGGTTGACAAAAGGAAGAACAAGTTTTGTAATTGCGCACAGACTTTCAACAATTAAAAATTCAGATAAAATCATTGTTATGAAAGATGGTAACATTGTTGAAGTTGGAAAACACGAAGAATTACTTGCAAAAGTTGGCGTTTATAGAGACCTTTATGTAAGCCAATTTGAAAGTGGGGAGGATTTTTAAGGAGGAAATATGGCAGAACTTGAACTAAAGAACGTCTTTAAAGACTATAAACTTGAAAATAAGACAAAATTTACTGCTTTGACTGATATAAACTTATCTTTTGATAAAGGTGAACTTGTCTCTATTATTGGTGAAAGTGGAAGTGGTAAAAGCACACTTATGAACTTAATTGGCGGGCTTGACTCAGATTACAGTGGTCAAATCGTCATTGATGGCATTGACCTTAAAACCTTTAAAGACAAACAACTTGATGACTACCGAAAAAAGAAGATTGGTTTTGTTTTTCAATCTTTTAACCTTATCCCTCACCTGTCAGTGATTGACAATGTCACGATTGCCCTCACTCTTTCAAATGTTAAGGAAAGCGTTAAAAATCAAAAGGCGATAGAACTGCTTACCAAGCTTGGACTTAAAGACCACATCAAGAAAAAGCCTACACAGCTTTCTGGTGGACAGAAACAAAGAGTTGCAATTGCAAGAGCGCTTATTAACAATCCCGACATTATCTTAGCAGACGAGCCAACAGGCGCACTTGACAGCGAAACAACTTCGCAAATTCTTGATATACTAAAAGACATCGCAGATAATGACAATAAACTCGTCATTATGGTTACACACTCTGAAAAGGTCGCAAAGATATCTTCACGTATTGTAGAGATTTCAGACGGCAAAGTAATACGTGACGAATTTAAAAAAGACTATGCAAAAACAGAAAGAAAAGAAAAACTTTTAACAAGTCTAGAAACTGATGACGAGCAAGATAAAAGTCAGCAAAATGCTAGCGAAAAGCAAAACAGCGGAGACACGCAAGGTCAAAACGCGAAAAATAAAGTTTCAAAAAATGCTAAAAAGAAGGAAGGTCACCTATCCTTCTTCTCGGCACTCAAGCTTTCTTTTCACAATATGTGGGCAAGCAAGACCAAAAATATACTAATGGCTGTTGGCGTTTCAATCTCATTAATTTCATTAATATTAATGTTATCTCTTGGCTCAGGCTTGACCGGCTATATTGACAGCCTGGCACAAGATTACTCTAATCCAAACTATGTTACAATCTCTAAAAGCGGGCTTGACAGAGATGGTAATGAGCTTGAAGAAAGTAGTAACTTTATGATACCGCGAATGTTTGAAAACAGCGAGATTGAAGAGATTGCAAGTGATATAAATAGCTATCTCGCAAGCCAAGGCAATAATTTTAGAATTGAAACAACTGGTGAAAATATTAATTTAACTTACGGTTTCAGTGCCCCGACTATCGGTATGGGAACTATCTCACTACCAGCTGGCGATAGTACGGAAGATACTACAAATAATGAAACGCAAAATGCTGATGAAGGCCAAAGTGGCGAAAGTGGTGATGTGCAAGATGGTGAAAATGACAGTCAAACAAGCAGTTCTAACCCACAATCAATTATGTTCACCTATACCACCCCACCATATTATGGAGATGAAAAGATTATTGCCGGTGAAATGAGTGGTGACGGCGAAATAATGCTCTCCTCAGCTGCAATTGACTACCTTGGCTATGAAAACGCCGAAGAAATGTTCGCTAATGGCAATAGGCCAGAAGTACTGCTTACAATCAATATGGAATATGATGGTACGGCAATCAGGATTGATAAATTGCCAGTAAAAGTTTCTGGTATAATTGATGTTTCTGTGTTTTCTAGTATGATGGTGATGTACCTAGACTATGGTTTCTTAAACCAATGCGTAATGGACGCTCAAGTAGATGCAGGCGTATTGCCAACTGGGCTAAAACCTTCCCTACTTTTCATTCAAACAGACGGAAAGGCAACAACCGATATGATAAATCGCTACATCCAAACTAGCAGAAAAGACCTTTCTGGCTCAATTGAAGAGCAACTCGCATCTATGTTTAGCGAGATGATGTCAACCTTCTCTTTAGCCCTTGCAATTATTGCAGGCATTTCACTTGTTGTGGCACTCATTATGATACTTGTTGTACTTTATATGAGTGTTACAGAACGAACTAGAGAAATTGGTGTGCTTAAGAGCATTGGCGCGCGTAAGAAAGATATCAAACTTATATTTAGTACAGAAAGTTTGCTTATAGGGCTGCTAAGTGGTGTTGTTGGTATAATCTTATCACTTATTTTAGGAGGAATTTTGTCGGCAGTGCTCACCGCAGTTTTAGGCTTTGCACCAATTCGAATGATGTGGTATTTCTTTGCCGAAGCGCTACTTATAAGCATTGTTATAAGTGTTATTGCTGGTGTTTATCCTGCGTCTAAAGCTGCAAAGCTTGACCCTGTTGAATCGCTTAGACACGAGTAAATTACAAACTAAAACAAGAGGTATAACATTAGAGCCTTACTTAAAATAATGATATAAAAAATATCGACCTTATATGAAGTCGATATTTTTTTGATCGTTTAATTTACTTCTTGGCAAATCTTGAAGCTAAGATTGAAGTTATTAAAGTAACAACGCCTAAAATCAAGTTCAAAATAACTGCCCAGCCAACAACAAGACCATTACCACCGCTGGATGCACCATCTAAATGTATAAATGTACATATTAATGATATAGCACCAAAGACCACTAAGGCAATAGACACTATAACATTTATTAGGTTAGCAAGCTTAGTGAATTTTGACTCTTTAATCACTCCAAAACTTACAAGCAAGCCATATATAGATATCAAAATAACTATAGCACACAAAATAGTTACAAGTAAGTTAGAAAGAGCCATCATAACTTCTGCTCCCTCACCTTCAAAATAGTGATTAATAATGTCATAGCCACTTAAAAGTTTTTCACTACCTGATGATACCCCGATGTCATACGTATATGTTATATATGATTGTGATAAAAACACATACATAAGCACAGCAAGCACGATGTTTACAATGTACATTATTTTTGTTTTTAAACTCTTCATATTCCCTCCTTATTTTTATTGTAATTATTATATACGATAAAGTCAAACAAAAAGTTAAAATTATTTTTATTTCAATAAAAATTTTATTAAACTAATTACAATATAAATGAAGGCTTTTTATCATCTTGTCATATTTCGCACAAATATAAAAAATGCCGAACAAAATTCGACATTCTTCTGTTATGCTGATTTTTTTGAAAATAAATATCCAAATACTGAACTTACAAGTGCAATAACAGCCATAACTAGATTAACTATAACTGCCCAGCCGACGTTGTACAAACTCTTCATTGGCACTACACTATTTACTAATGTGTTATTGATATTAGCAACATCACAAGATAGTGCAATAACGCCAAAGGCTACAAGCACAGCTGTTGCAACAAGGTTTACTATATTTGCTACCTTAGTAAATTTTGAGTTTTTTACAACATCAAAGCTTACAAGCAAATTATAAATTGATGCAATTATTAGTACGCCAGCAAAGATAGAAACTAAAAATGTTGATAATGCAAGCATTACTTCTGTTCCTGTTCCACCACTGCTTGTGAAAAGACTATCTATAATGTCGTATCCGCTTTGATTTGCAAGCCCAAGCCCAGATCCCATAGTAGTTGTACTCATATAAGGTTGAGATAAGAAAACATAGGTGAGAATGCCCATTAAGATATTCACAACGTACAATAATGTTACTTTTAAGTCTTTCATTTTACCTCCTTTCCTAGCACATTGTAGTATTAATCTATGTATCAAGTCAATCAAAAATAATAAAGATTTTCTCATTGTTACAAAAGCATTAAATTAGTAACATCATTATTTAAATTAATTAAACTATTATTAAAAAACAAAAAAACTAGCTAGTTTACTAGTTGAATGCCTAAGCATTTCAATTCCGCCTTAGCTAGTTTTTAAAAATTTACTTGTTATCTTCTACTACCTCAATCTTTTCAGTTTGTTTTTTGGTTTTCTTGGCAGTTTTATCTGTGTTTGTGTCATTCCTTATCACTTCAGCGATGCTTGTGAAAAGTCCTGCAACGTTTTGAATATCACTTGGCACTATTATCTTGGTTGACTGACCATTTGCAAGCACTTTCAAAGCCTCAAACCCTTGAAGAGTTATATAAGCTGTGTTTGGATTTGCGCTATTAATCAAATTAATTGCTTGGTTCTCACCCTCAGCAACCGCAATAAGTGCCTCTTTTTGAGCTTCTGCCGCCAAGATTTTAGCAGTCTTTTCAGCCTCAGCCCTCAAAATCTTAGCTTGTTTTTCGCCTTCCGCAACTAGTATACTAGATTTTTTCTCGCCTTCTGCTCTTAGGATTTGCTCGCGTCTTTCACGCTCTGCCTTCATCTGTTTATCCATTGCGTCTTGAATATCTTTTGGTGGCAGAATGTTTTTAAGCTCAACCCTATTAATCTTTATACCCCAAGGGTCTGTGGCCTCGTCAAGAATCAACCTCATCTTAGTGTTAACGGTGTCTCTTGAAGTAAGCGTCTGGTCAAGTTCAAGCTCACCCACAATATTACGCAAAGTGGTTGCGGTAAGGTTCTCAATCGCCCTTATTGGTTGCTCAACTCCGTAAGAATAGAGTTTTGCATCTGTTATTTGAAAATACACAACAGTATCAATCTGCATTGTCACATTATCTTTTGTGATAACTGGCTGTGGCTTAAAGTCTGCAACTATCTCTTTAAGTGAAATAGGCTTAGATGTCCTATCAAAAAACGGTAGAATTACGTGAACACCTGTTTCAAGTGTCTTTCTATATTTGCCAAGTCTTTCAACAACTACTGCTGTTGCCTGTCTGACAATTCTTATTGACAAGCATAGACTTATTAATATTAGTACGCCAAGTACTATAAGTACAATTGCCCAAGGACTCATATTTTATTCCCCCTTTTTATCTTCACTGGAAGTTTCTACCGTGTCAGAATGTTCCCCTGCTTGCTTTTGAGAACTTTTAGTTTCATTGCCTTCGTCTACCAAAGTAGCCTCTTTTGTGCTTTCGCTTGGAATTTCATCATTTGATTCTGACTTCTTTTCTTCAACCGCTTTTACAATGAGTTTATTGCCGTCAATCTTTTCAACCTCTACAAGTTGACCGGCTTTTATAAGGCTTCCGTCACTACTTACAGCTGTCCAAACAACGTCATTTACCTTCACACTTCCGATATGCTCAAAATCAGTATCTTCAAGTAATCTATACTTTTTCCCTATAAGTGAGTCAGCATTTGTTTTTGTGTTCATATTTTTAAGTAAAAGCTTTTGCGCGTACTTCCTTACAAAGATTATAAGCAACGCCGTAACAATAACAAACACCAAAATTTGCCATTCAACGCCTATTCCGCCAATTGCCGATAAAATAAATGGTATAGCCGCACCACAAGCAAACCAAACTGATACAAGGTCTAGCGTTATTATTTCAATAACAAGTGAGATTGCTATCACGGCTAGCCATACCCAAAACATAGTTTCCATAAACACCTCAAATTTATATTGTATATTATTATACTTATATATTAACAAATTAAAATTAATATGTCAACTTTATCTGTAAACTATCATAAAAAGATAACATAATCAAAAAATTTGTAAATTATTAAAAAACTTTTGAAAAATAGTTGATTTTTTATATTTTTTTTGCTATATTATAAGAGCAAACCTTAACTTACACTATTTCTTAGCTTAAGGATAAGGCGATCTTATGCGGGAGTGGCTCAGTGGTAGAGCGTTGCCTTGCCAAGGCAAAAGTCGC
>CAMLSW010000027.1 GCA_946484195.1 uncultured Clostridia bacterium | reverse complement strand
TTAAATTAAAATTAAAAATGTCTAACCTATTAATTTAATATTAAATAAATCAAAATTTATAATTAAAAATATATATTTAATTTAAAAATTGCGGTATTTTTTCTTTTAAAACTTTAAGAATTTCGCTAAATATCTCTTCAGGAGATTTGCTTGCGTCAATAGTATAAAATCTATCATTTTCTACTTTTGAAATATAGTCATAGCCTGCTTGAACTTTATGATGAAACTCAAGTCCTTCACTTTCAATTCTGTCTAATTTTTCTTCCATCTTATTTTTTCGTGCAAATGCTTCTTCGGGTGAAAGCTTAAAATAAAAAGTGAGGTCTGGCTTGACATCTCCAATAATTTTTTTTGTAAGGGCAAGCAAATCTTCGACAGGCATAATGTTACGCGCTGAACACTGGTAGGCAATTGTCGAGTCATAGAACCTATCTGCAATCACAACTTTGCCTTGACTAAGTGCTGGCAAAATTCGCTTTTGGACGTTTTCAACCCTTGAGGCGCAAAGTAGTAAAAGCTCTGTCATTGGCAGGGGACTATCAACTTTATAGTCAAGTATAAGTCTGCGTAGCTCGTCAGTAAGTGGCGTGCCACCAGGCTCTCGAGCAAAGACAAAATTATCTACATTTTTTAAAGAGGCGACATAGTCCTTAAGTCTTTTGATTTGCGTTGACTTTCCGCAACCTTCTCCGCCTTCAAAGGAGATAAAGTAACCTTTCATTTGTACTCCTAATAATAGCTTTGTTAAAATTTTTAACAAAGCTATTTTTAAAAATTTAAGTTTTTTATGTGGTTTTTATGCGTTTTTAATGTTTTTAGTTAAAATTTAAAAATAATAATTTACTTAATCTTCATTATGGTGACCACAATGTTCGTGTCCACAGCCACAATCATCATCAAAATCAACGATTTCAATGTACTTATCAAGGTTGTGTGCTTTGTAAAGGTTTTCAGGCATTTGGTCGGTAGTTGTATAACCAGGCTCAGCGCAAAGCACTTCAACAATTCGGTTGATTACGGACGCGCAGGTAAGCTCAGCTGTCGAAGGTCTTTCAACAACTACGCGAGTAGTTGGCTCGCCAATGATAGTCCAGTCATTGCAGTCAAAGTCATTTGGTCCATAAACTTTTCCGATACACTCGCTTTCAATGATTGTGCCTTCTTTTGTCTCTGTTGTAACAACGGCGCTAAGTCCTGTGCAGTGACCTTTTGGAATTGTCATACCAAGAGTTTCGCTATGAATTTCCTCTTCAGCAATGATAGGAACAGATTTTTGCGTTTGTCTTGTTACGTGAAGTCCAAGTTTAGAGCAAAGCCAGCCGTTTACATTCCACATATAACTAGGAGCAAACTGCCCAGCATTGATAACTTTTTTAAGCTCTTCATCACTCATCTTCTCTTTTTCTACAATTTCTCTTTGGAACTGAGCCTTGGTAAAACCAGCCCCGTGAACTTTAGCAAGGCTAACACCATAATCTTCAACATTATAGCTAGACCTTCCTTTAATTTTAACAATTTTGTGTGTTGCGCCACCGATGACACTTATAAGGTTACCCCAGAACACATCCTGATAACCACTTCCGCAGATTGTACAACCATTTTCTTTTGCAAGTTTATCGAGTTTCTTTGCAAGTTTTGGTGAAGAATTTTGAGCATAAAATGCCTCTTCACAAGTTGAGATGGCGTTTACTCCATTCTTAGCACAGATTTCATAGATAGGGTAGTTTTCAGCAAAGATGCTTGTTGTTGTGACGATAGCCACATCTACATCGTGAGTTTTGAGGAACTCATCAAACTCTTTTGCATCCTGAATTTTAACGTTAAGCTTTTTATCGCTGTCTATAAGATAGGATATATCTTTGCCAATTTTGCTTTCATCAATATCGAAAGCACCGACAATTTTTACACCTTTTTCGAGCGCATATTTGATTGTGAACTTGCTCATTTTTCCACAACCGTATTGAACCATAGTAATTTTTCTCATACTAACCTCCAAGATTAGTATACCAATAACAAGGCATTTATACAAATGATTTGCAAAATTTTTTGTATAGATTTTTTAAATTTGTTTTTTAATAAAGATATTATTGTGACCTTATTTCAAAGATAATTTTGGGAAAATAGTTGTTAATTTACAAAAAAAGAGGCAAATATGCGATTTTTATCTCTTTTAGCTATTTAACCTTTGATTTTGTCCATTTATTCTTCCGGCTTGTAATCAATTGGATTGTTTTTGAAATATTGATAGATTGTAACGGCGAGGGCGGGCGAAATTCCTGGCACAGTCTGAAGCATATCAATGTCAGCTTTTGCAATTTCTTCGCTTGTGCCGAAAGCCTTTAGTAGGGCATCACGTTTCTTTGGTCCAACGCCGTTTATGTCATCAAGCACGGTTTTAATCTGCTTTTGTGTTCTAATATAGCGGTGATATATGATTGCAAACCTATGCGCCTCATCCCTTATTCGCTGAAGGAGTTTAAGCTCGGCGCTTCCTGCCTTTAAAATCACAGGTTTTGGATTGTTTGGAAAGAAAACCTCTTCAATTCGCTTTGCAAGTCCTATGATTTCAATATCATTTTCGTAGCCGAACTCCTTTAGTATCTCGTAGCAAGTTGAAACCTGCCCTTTGCCACCATCAATGATGATAAGGTTTGGTTTTTCACTAAAACTTTCGCCATTTTGTTCTTTCAAACGCTTTAGTCTACGCGACAATGCTTCTGCAAGTGAAGCAAAATCGTTGGAGCCTTTGACAGACTTAATCTTAAACTTGCGATAATCTTTTTTAGACGCCTCGCCATTTTTGAACACCACCATCGAGCAGACCTTATTCGTTCCGCTGATGTTGGATATATCATAGCATTCCATACGCATTGGCGCCTCTTTAAGAGCAAGCTTTTCTTGCAAGCTCTTGACAGCGCCAAGGGTGTTATTGTATTTGAGTCTTTCTTTTTCGATAAATTTGTTTAAGTATTCTTTTGCATTGACAAGTGCCATATCAAGCAAGTTTTTGTTTATGCCGTGTGGGCTTGTGATAATGTTAACCTTTTTGCCTAGCACCTGCCAAAGCAGATTTTTGTTATCTTCGTCAATATCGTGTGATAGGATTATTTCATTTGGCACAAGAAGATTTTGATAATACTGCACGACAAAGTTAAACAGCGTTTCGCTCTCTTCAAGTTCGGCGTCAAGACAAGGGTAGGAGATGATACCAAGTATCTTCCCGCCACGTACAACCATATATGTGATAACTCCGCTCAAGCCGTCAGTGTAATAGGCAAAAACGTCCTTACTGACATCTTTTGGAAGGTTAGCAACTACGCGCTGTTTCAACTTTTCGACCATTTTGAGTCGGTCGCGATAGAGTATGGCGTTCTCATAATTTTCATTTTCAGAGGCATTAAGCATCTTTTTTGTTAAAATTTCTTCTATTTCATCGTCATTTCCATTTAAAAAGTTGATAACTTTATCTACTTCCTTGAGATAGTCCTCTCTATTTATTTTCTTCGTGCAAGGCGCGCTACAAAGTCCGAGACTATAGTTTAAGCATTCGCGCTTTGCCATTGACGATTCTGTGATTTTTAGGTTGCAGGTGCGCAGTTTAAAGGCAGAATTGATGGTCTTTGCAATCTCACGCACGTCGATACCAGCAAAGTAAGGACCAAAATATTTTGCACCATCCTTTTTGACCTTACGCACAATTTCAATCTTAGGAAAGGGGACTTTTAAGTCAATTTTGATGTAAGGGAATTGCTTGCCGTCCTTTAAAAGAATGTTATAAAAAGGTTGATATTTTTTGATAAGATTGCTCTCAAGTGCAAGTGCATCCATCTCACTCATAGTTATAAAGTAGTCAAAGATGTCAACATTGTCCACCATTGCCTGAACTTTAGAGGGTTTTGGCGAATTTCTGAAATATTGACTAACCCTATTTTTAAGATTTTTAGCTTTGCCAACATAAATGACATTGCCGTCTTTATCACGCATTATATAGACGCCAGGCTTGGTAGTTAAAAGTTTAAGTTTTTCCTTTATTCGTTCATTCATATAGATATTATAAACAAAGGTGCCATTTATTACAAGTTTTTATTTTTGTTTTTTATATAAAATTTAAAGTTTAAAGCTTAAAAATCGATAAAAATCTAGTTGCATCCAGCAAATAAACCTTGACAACAATGTATTTTGTATTATAATTATTATATGAATGAATTAGATGAGATAATAGACAGATATAAGCCACTATTTTGCTTTAAACTTGTTATGGATGAGATTGACAAAAATCCTGATTTAAGTTTGAAATCTGCCTTCAAAAAGGTGGTTAAGTTTAAAGATGACAAAGAATTTGAAATGCTTAGTAACTTTGTGTTAGGCTATGCCAGCGGTCAATTTATCAATGAGATTTTTGTTTTTATGGAAGAGTTTGTTGACAATAATCTTGTTGTCAATAATTTTACCAAGAAAAATGATTATGATGACGTATTAAACGAAATTTTTAAGGATTATCCAGAGCTGAAAAACGAAAGTCCAAGTCAAATTTTTAAAAGTCTAAGAAATGCGTTTGCGCATCGTCAAATAAAGGAACAACTTGATGGCTATGGTCATTACAACCTTCGATATTATTCTCAAAGCCAAAAGCGAGGGTATGATTTAGAGGTGAAAGCCTCGCAAATGTTAACATTTTTGCTTTTATATTTTCATAGTTGCCAAGAGACTGATTGGGGATATAAGTGCAATATGGAAAAGGCAAAGCCATATTTTGATATAAAAACTATTAATATTTTCTTTAGAAAAGCAGTTTTTAAGAGCATAAATGAAACCACAAAAGAAACAAAACGGGTAGTACTAGACGATTGGCAACGTGAGTGTATGACGACATTATTTTTGGCGCATAAAGTGGAAAAAATAAGCATAAATTTCCTTTTGATGAAGGTTTTACCTGGCTCAACTGCGAAAATTATGGAAAAATTTAGGCAAACCTTAATGATGAGTCAAGTTATAAATCATAATAAGAGTTTGCCTTATAAGGATGTTCATCGTCTTAGTGCTGATTTTATCTCGCACATTATGCCTAGCGAGCAGACATATTTGAATTGGGATGTATATCAAGATGCAAATAGCGACCTATATAAGTATTCTCTTCACGACTGCTCTGCTAAGATGGTCTCATCGAACGCTCTAATATCTTGCGTAAGTTACCTTTTAAGTCAGCTTGAAAGCAGACATCTATTGTATAAGCTTGCCTCACGCGAGCCACTAGCAAAGTATTTTCAAAATATGAGTGAGCAGGAGAGTGCAAGACGATGTAAGCGCATAAGAAACTCGCTTGTGCACGGAAGATATATATTTGACTGTGACATAAAAGTTTATTTGTATGACGGAAAAGATAAGGACCATCTTGAGAAGATAATGACCTTAGACCTAAACGATTTTGAGCGCCTGTCACGTGAGGCGCTAGGAGTGCTTGAAGAGAGCCTTGAGGGACAAGCAGAAGGGGAGACAAGCACAAATACCACTTCTCAAATGCCAAACGCAAACGATGGAGATTCGCAGCACTTACAAACACAAAATGCAAACGATGACAATATTCAAAATCCGCAAACACAAAACATAGGCAATGCTAGTGTAGTTTCGCAAACGCCAGATAGCCAAATTAATCAAAGTGACGATGAAGAAGAAATTGAATAAAAAATGGCTTTAATGAAGGTTTCAAAAAAGCCATTTTTTTGTATATAAAGATATATTATTTTAATTATTCTATGTAAATAAATTTAAAGCCCATTTTTTGCAAAAAAATAGAAATTATAGTATACCATAGAAGATTAAATATACTCAGCGCCATAAAATTTTCAAGGCGAGTTTAAACTAGATAATTAGTTTATATTGATTTTTAACCAAAATTACCTTTTATATTCTTTTAAATACTCATCAAAACTTTTGTTTTGTATGCGTTTTGACTTTTGCAAAATAAATTTGCACTCTTCTTTTGAAAGAAGAACTTGCTCTCCTGTAGTCATATTTTTTAGAGTGTACCTATCAGTCTGTTGCTCCTCTTCGCCAATTATGATTACATAAGGTATTTGTTTTCTGTTTGCTTCTTTCATCTTTGACTTAAAATTGCGCTCTTCATAGTTGACTTCACTAATAATGCTGTTGCCAAGGTAGGTTTTAAGCTTAAGGGCAGTTATCAAATAGTCATTTCCCATCGGCAAGATTTGAACTTTCACATTTGTAGGCTTAACTTCTGGAAGCAGTCCGCTACTATCAAGCAGGTCAAAAAGCCTTGTAAGCCCAATGCTGAGCCCAACCCCTGGCATTTTCTTATCGGTATAGTAAGAGGCGAGATTGTCATATCTGCCACCACCACAGACGGTAGAAAACTCAGGATGCTCGGGCATCTTCGCTTCAAAAACCGTACCCGTATAGTAATTTTGCCCGCGAATAACGCCAATATCGAGAATATAGTTGTTCTCACTTACATTTGTTGCCTTAAGGTAGGAGTGAATTTCTTCAAGCTCTCTAACACCTTTTTCATAGGTTTCGTTAGTGCAGATGCCTTTAATTTTTTCAAGCACACTATCAAAACTGCCTCGCATTAAGGTTAAATCTATAAGCTTTTGGCACTGATTTGAGTCAGGGATAAAAACGCTAAGCTCGATAAGTGCATTTTCTTTTCCGATTTTATCAATCTTATCAAGTATTGTAAGAATGTCAGAGGCGTTTTGGCTTAGCCCTAAACTTTCTATGTAGCCAAATAAGATATTTCTATTTGATATATGGTTGACGATTTTAAGGTTGAGCGCCTTAAAGACCTTGTCAACTATCTCCAAGATTTCGCCGTCAGCTGTGACGGGAAGATTGTCTAGCCCTACAATATCGGCATCACACTGATAGAACTCTCTAAATCTGCCTTTTTGAGCCTTTTCACCGCGGTATACCTTGCCGATTTGATAGCGCTTGAAAGGGAAGGCAATATCATTTGCGTTCATTGCAACATATCTTGCAAGTGGAACAGTGAGGTCATAGCGCATACAGATATCGGTGTCGCCTTTTTTGAAGGCATAAACCTCTTTATCTATGGACCCGCCAGACTTTGCCATCAAAATTTCGCTATATTCAAGCACAGGGGTGTCAAGTGGCATAAATGCAGAGTTTTTATATACCTTTCGAATTTTTTCAACCATATTGTCAAAAAGCATCTGTTTGCTTGGTGAAAGCTCCATAAAGCCCGACAATTTTCGCGGGTTAATCAACTTTTTTTCATTCATAATAACTCCTAATAATTTAATAAGATATAGTGCGAGGGGAACATTATCATCTATTTCAACTGCCAAGTGACTATCCTTACAACAGCTCGCACGCCTAACTTCTGATAAGATTATATCACAATTTGTTAATATAACAAACAAATTTGCAAAATGATTGACTTTGAGATTATAAGTAGATTTTAAAGTCGCCTAGATAAAACTCTTGCCTTACACGACCAAATATTAAAAAGCTTCAATCTCGATAAATTTGTAGTTATACATCTTGTGGCTTACATTTTGCTTGCCATTATCACAAACGGGTAGTGTAATTTTAAAGAAAATACGCAAAGATAACCACAAAAGTTATCCACATTTCCACAGTCAAATAATTATGCAAAACTATTAATTTTTATGCAAAACCGGCTATATTGGGGGTAATATAGGCAAGTTATCCACATTTCCACATTAAAATTTTGTTTTTGTGGCTGTTTTTTGTGTTTTTGTTTGAAAATTTTTTAAATTTTTTTTGAAAAATATATCAATTCACTTGACATTTTTTGCAGGGCAATTTTTGCTGTGAAATTTTTTGTCGATATAGTTATAAAATCATATATATTTTTTGGCACTATTTGTATATTTATTAATATTTTTGTTGTATTTATCCACCTTCGCGTGTGGAAAACCTATGAAAAAGTAGGATTTTTGTTGAATTTATTTTAAAACTTCAAGGCATTTTAGCATATGGCTAGGCTCTTTTTCGCAGGTAAAAAATAGTTTGTGAAGGGCTCTAGTTGAAGATACATATAAAATATTTTTGTCAATGGTGTTTTTGTAGTTTTCACTATCTGCATTTGGAATGATTACAGCGTCAAACTCGATACCTTTGGCGGTAGCGCAGGTTGTTACAAGCACTCTATTGTTGTAATCTTCTGGCTGGGTGAGCATTGTGCAGGTTATAAGCTTTGAAAGTTTCTTGTAAACGCCTTCAGCCTCTTTGTTGCATTTGCAGATTATGGCAATGTGGTCAAACTTTTTGCATTCATTTTCTATTATTTCGCTTATAGTCTGTTCTTGGTTAACAGCGCGGTAGATACAAGGCTCGTCACCATTACGGTTTACATATTCTATATTACTTTGACCTATGAGGCTACTTGCAAATTTTGCAATTTGCTTTGTCGAACGGTAAGTCTTGTTAAGCTCAATGAGCTTGCAACCTAAAAAGTCGGCTGTGATTTGCAGGTATTCGTCTGACACATTCTTTTCGATGCACTGATTGACGTCGCCAACGACAATGCAAGGGCAAGTCCACAGCTTTTTAAATAGGTAGATATCAACAGGGGTGAAGTCTTGCATCTCGTCAATGATAAGATATTTGGCTGAAAAATCGTGGTCAAATCCGTATAGGAAGTATTTGATGGCAAGGTATGTGCCCTTATCCATATAGTCAATGGCTGAGCGCTTGCTTACCTTTAAGTTCTCTCTTGCCATAAATATCTCAAAAATCTTGTCGATATCTCGAATAGGCAGGAATTTATAGAGGATTTTCTTAAACCTATCACGGAGGCCCTTGTTTTGCTCCTTTGTGTAATGGCGCTCTTCGGTAAAGACCATAGCGTATTGCCAAGCAATCTTGTTTATTCGCTCGTAGAGGTCTAAGCCTTTAAAGGTTTTAAAGAAAAGTTCTTTTGTCTGTTCGGCAGGGAAGTCTATGGTGTCGACATTGCCTTCAAGGTCCTCTCTGACAACATAAGAAAGATTTTGGGGTGAGAAGGTTTCAAGGAAAGGTCCTTTTAAGAAACGGAGCAGACTATCAAGATATTCGTAAGAGGATTTGTAGGATATCTCGTTAAGCTCCTCTTGTTTTGGGTTTGACGCAATCTCATCAAGCATACTCTCTCTTGACTGGATAGGGCTTTTAAGCTCCGCTCTTGCAATCTGAGCGAAGGTGGTTTCAATCAAGTTGTCCTCGCCAAGCTGTGGTAAAACTTCGCAGATATAACTTGAAAAGACATTGTTAGGCGAGATAATCAAAATATCACTACTCTTTATTTGCCCTCTGTGCTTATATAGTAGATATGCCGCTCTGTGCAAGGCAATCGAGGTCTTGCCAGAGCCTGCTATTCCTTGAACAAGTATGTTGTCATTAGTCTCCTGTCTGACTATCTTGTTTTGTTCTTTTTGAATGGTTGAAACAATTTGTTTCATCTTGACTGAGGCGTTATGTGAAAGCACCTCTTGCAAAATCTCGTCATTGATGGTAAGGTCGGTATCAAAGTAGGAGAGCAGTTTACCATCTTCAATCTTATACTGCCTCTTTAGCGTGATGTCACCTTGGTAGACGTCACTGTCAATATTAAACTCGGCAGGTCCTAAGTTATAATCATAATACATTGACGAGATAGGGGCACGCCAGTCAGCCACATATAGTTTTTGCTCATCTGATATTGTGCCAATACCTATATAGATGTTTTGCGTCTTTTGCTTGCCCTTTAATTTGAAATCTATTCTTGCAAAATATGGAGTATTTTTTTGAAGTGATAACCTTTTAAGCGATTTTGCAAACTCGTTTTGTAAGTTCTCAATGCCTGATAAGTTTGAAAATGCATTGCCAAGCCCTCCCTCTTTCGATGTTTCATAAAAGTTTTCTGAAAGTTCGCTAATGCCTTGTTTTAATTTTCCTTGCGTATTCTCTAATTTTGCAATGTTCTCTTTTATCTTTTTGTTGACAATGTCTATCGTCTTTTCAAGATGTTCTTTTTCGTTTATCTCCATATTTCCCCCTTATAGATTGTTTCTGCCAAATAGAAGTTAGTTTGCACTTTTATGAATTTTATAGAAATTGATATGTTTTTTGTATAAAACCTAAAAATTTCCACAAAAAACGGGCTGTGAAGCTTTTGATGTTTAACTACATCAAATCAAAACTCCGTTTTGATGCTTTTAATTGCCTTTGCAATTAAAAGCAAAGCTTCACAGCCCCAAGTATCATAATTCTAAGCTCTTTACCTACAAAATAGTGTAATTTAAAAGGTTCTTTATAAAGTAAGCAATGCTAAAGTCATCTTTTGTAGTATTTCAAACAAGTTTAATTTTTAGCAGTGCAAACTTAAACGCCAAATTTATAAATTACCTTTACTCTTCATCATCAGCCTGAGAAACATCGTTTTGATTGTCAAGGATAGCATTTTTTTGCTCATTTGTCAAGTTATCTTGGCTATTTGCAGAATTAAACTCAAGTTCCTCTCTGATTTCATTGTCATTTTCTTGATTTTCTCCGTTTTCATCGAGTTTTTCATCCTCTTTTTTAACAAGAGCGACCCCAACAATCTTGTTCTCCTCTTTAAGTTTCATAACTTTTACGCCTTGGCTTACGCGTGAAAGCGAACTGATTTGACTTATTGGCGTTCTGATTACAACCCCGTTATCAGCAATAAGTAGGATGTCATCCTCCTCAATAGATTGCTTAAGCGCCACGAGTTTGCCAGTTTTTTCGTTGAATGCGCCAGCTTTAATACCTTTTCCGCCACGTGATTGAAGCCTATATTCACTGACGTTGCTACGTTTTCCATATCCGTTTTCTGAAATTGTGATAATCTGAGTATTTGGCTTAATAATAGTCATATCAACGATATAATCGTCTTCTCCAAGTTTCATACTGCGCACGCCTTGACTGCTTCTGCCCATACTGCGCACATCACTTTCGTTAAAGCGGATGCACTTGCCTTCGTGTGAGGCTATAAGGATGTCATCACTGCCACTTGAAAGCTCAACGCCGATAAGCTCGTCATTTTCAAGTAGGTGAATGGCAATTTTACCAACTTTTCGGATAGATGCAAATTCGTCAAGATTGGTCTTTTTGATAAGCCCTTTCTTAGTTGCCATAATAAGGTTACCGCTTGCACCTTCACATCTAGGAATGACAGTTGTAATCTTCTCGCCTTCGCTAAGCATAAGAAGGTTGATAATAGCTCTTCCCTTAGCCGTTCTTTGCGCCTCTGGCACTTCGTAGGCTTTTATGCAGTAAACTCGTCCGCGATTTGAGAAAAATAGAAGGTCATCGTGAGTTGAGGTTACAAACATAGTCTCAACATAGTCCTCTTCTTTTGTCTTATGTGCTGTTACGCCAACACCACCACGATTTTGAGCTTTGTACTCGCTTGTAGACATTCTCTTGATGTAACCTTGGTGAGTAAGCGAAACAACAACATCCTCTTTCTCGATAAGGTCGGCAATATCGATACCGCCGGCATCAAGGCTGATTTCTGTCTTTCTTGCATCTCCAAACTGATTTTTAATCTCTTCAAAATTGTCGCGAAGTATCTTCATAACGCGGGCAGGGGTTGCAAGGATATCTTCAAGGTCGATGATAAGAGCGTCAAGCTCACGCAATTCTTGGTTGAGTTTTTCAACTTCAAGAGAGGTAAGCCTTGAAAGCTTCATCTCAAGGATGGCGTTTGCCTGCGTTTCGTCAAGCTCAAAGTTTTGAGTAAGTCTTGCCGATGCCTCTTGCTTATCTTCAGAGGATTTGATGATTGCAATAACCTCATCGATATTTGCAAGCGCGATAACAAGACCTTTTACAATATGTTCTCTCTCTTTTGCCTTTGCAAGCTCATATTGAGTTTTGCGAGTAAGCACTTCCTTTTGATGCTCAAGGTAGTAGTAAAGCATTTCCTTTAGGTTGAGTATTCTTGGCGTGCCGTTTACAAGGGCAAGGAAAATGATACCGCCACTCTTTTGAAGTTGTGTCATTTTATAAAGGCTGTTAAGCACCACTTGTGCGTTAAAGTCCTTCTTTATATCAATGACAATTCTCATACCTTTTCGGTCAGACTCTTCCTTAATATCACTTATGCCGTCAAGACGTTTATTTTTAACAAGGTCGGCAATCTGCACGATAAGTTGTGCCTTGTTGACCTGGTAAGGAAGCTCGGTGATAATAATTCGACTGCGCCCAGATGAAGTCTCTTCAATTTCGGCGCGACCCCGCACCACAATACCCCCGCGTCCAGTCTTGTAGGCGTGTTTAACCGCCGTTCTGCCCATAATGATACCGCCAGTAGGGTAGTCAGGCGCAGGAATAATCTTTATAAGCTCGTCAATATCAATCTCAGGGTTGTCAATGAGGGCTTGTAAGCCGTTTAACACCTCGGTTAAGTTGTGAGGCGGTATATTTGTTGCCATACCAACCGCGATACCGTCAGAGCCGTTTATAAGAAGGTTTGGTATCTTTGCAGGAAGCACAGCAGGTTGCTCCAAGGTGTTATCAAAGTTAGGGTAGAAGTCAACGGTGTTTTTATCTATATCCTCAAGCATAAGGGATGCAATCTTCGAAAGGCGCGCCTCGGTATAACGCATAGCAGCAGGAGGGTCGCCATCGACAGAGCCAAAGTTACCTTGACCATCAATAAGCGGATAACGAATAGAGAAGTCTTGCGCAAGCCTTACCATAGCGTCGTATACAGATCTATCGCCGTGAGGGTGATATTTACCCATAACGTCACCGACAATTCTCGCACACTTTTTGGTTGGCTTGTCGTAGAAGTTGCCCATTTCGCCCATATCGAAGAGGATACGGCGGTGCACTGGCTTAAGCCCATCTCTCACGTCAGGGATTGCTCTTGAAACGTTAACCGCCATAGCATAAGATATGAACGACCTTTTAAGGTTGTCCACAGTGTCGACTTTTTCAATTTTCGCATCTTTGAAAATTTCATCAAGCGATTTTTTGTTATCCATTTTTTGCTCCTTGTTTGTTTTTTATCTGCTCATCGCATCTTTCAAGTGTTCTTTTTATTTTCTTTTCTATCATCTTGTCAACTTTCTCTTTACCGAACATATTGCGGATTTGCCCAGCTAGGATTAGCACGTCCGCCGTCTCTTCAATTATGTTCTCTTTTATTTTGTCAAGATTTTTCTCGTCTTTATAGCGAAGATATTTGCATAGTTCTTTGGTAAGCTCACTCATCTCTTCAATGCAAACGATAAGTTGCCTGTCTTCTCCAAAAGCTTCAATTAGCTTTGCATATACTTCGCCATTGTCTTTAATAGGGCTATCCATAAATTAATCCTTCTAAGCGTCAATATCTTCCATATTTACAAGGTTTGCGTTTTCTTCTATGAACTTACGCCTCAGCTCGCTATCTTCGCCCATAAGGTCATTAAAGTATTTTTCAGCCTCTATTGCGTCTTCCATTGTAAGCTGGATGAGAATACGGCGCTCTGGGTCCATAGTAGTCTCCCAAAGCTGTTCTGCATTCATTTCACCAAGACCTTTATAACGTTGTTGCGCACAACCTTTTCGGCTATTTGATTGGTACCACTCTTCAAGTTCCTCATCAGAGTAGAAGTAGTAATCTTCTTTATTTCGTGTAACCTTATATAGAGGTGGCTTTGCGGCATATACGTGTCCGTGCTCAATAAGAGGGCGCATATAGCGGAAGAAGAAGGTGAGAAGTAGTATTCTAATATGCGCACCATCGACATCGGCATCTGTCATACAGATGATTTTGTCATAGCGGAGTTTATCTTCATTAAACTCATCACCAATACCACATCCAAAGGCGGTTATCATAGATTTTATTTCGTTGTTTTCAAGTATTTTGTTAAGTCGCGCCTTTTCAACATTCAAAATCTTACCACGAAGCGGAAGTATTGCTTGGAAACGTCTATCACGCCCAGTTTTAGCAGTACCACCGGCTGAATCACCCTCAACGATGTATATTTCGCAGAATTTGCGGTTTTTCTCGCTACAGTCGGCAAGCTTGCCAGGAAGGGTGGTGTTTTCAAGCACGCTCTTACGTCTTGTAAACTCACGGGCGTTTCGTGCCGCCTCTCTTGCGCGCTGGGCGGTAATACTCTTTAAAATAAGGTTCTTGGCCTCATTTGGGTGGCGGTCAAGATAATCTCCAAACTCTTCAATCATAGCCTTATAGACGATATTTCTCATCTCGCTATTGCCAAGTTTGGTCTTTGTTTGACCTTCAAACTGAGGATTGCGCAGTTTAACAGAAATAACAGCGGTTATACCTTCTCGGCAGTCCTCACCAGAAAGCTTTTCATTTTCCTTGATAATCTTGTTAGCAAGGGCATAGTCATTTATAACCTTTGTAAGACCGCTCTTAAAGCCATCAAGGTGCGTTCCACCTTCCTCGGTGTTGATGTTGTTTGCGTAGGCGTTTATAACCTCGCTATAGCCCTCATTAAACTGAAAGCAAACTTCAACTTCATTGTCAAGCTCGCCTTTTGCGTTTCTATTGAATTTATTAAAGTAAACAGGCGCAGAAAGCAGAGTTTCTCGGTTTTTGTTAAGGTAGTCAACAAATTCAACAATACCGCCTTTAAATTCAAAAACCTCTTTGCGTTCCTGTCCTTCACGCTTGTCCTCAAGTGAGATTACAAGCCCTTTATTAAGGAAGGCAATCTCTCTAAAGCGGTTTTTCATTGTATCAAAATTGAAAACCGTGGTCTCAAATATCTCATCATCTGGCAAGAAGGTGATAGTAGTACCGCGCCTTGTCGTTGCGCCTACAACCTCAAGCGGAGTGATAACCTTACCGCGAGAGAACTCAATTTTGTAGTGCTGATTGTTTTGGTATACGTCAGCTCTCATATATTTTGAAAGGGCGTTTACGCAGGATACACCCACGCCGTGCAAACCGCCAGAGATTTTGTAACCTTCGCCACCAAACTTACCACCAGCGTGAAGCTTGGTAAGCACAACCTCAACAGCGCTTTTGCCTTCCTTTGGTATAATGCCGGTTGGTATACCACGCCCGTTGTCGATAACCGAACAAGAGCCATCAAAATTGATAACAACATCAATTTGGGTGCAGTATCCAGCAAGAGCCTCGTCAATAGAGTTGTCTACAACCTCGGTTACAAGGTGGTGAAGACCGTGCTCGTCTGTCGAGCCGATGTACATACCCGGTCTTTTACGCACAGGCTCAAGCCCTTCAAGAACTTGGATGTCACCAGCGTCATACTTTTCACTCTTACCAATTTCCTTGCTGTCCTTTTCTATATCCTCGCCGTTTAAAGAGGCTTTGGTAATATATTCGTTCACTGCTTCTTTAGAATTTTGCTCGCGTTCCTCATCGGTCAAAGTAGGGCGTGTAGTTTCGTCAGCAACTCCGTTTGTTTCGGTGCCATTCTCACCATTGTCAGCTGAAAGGGCGCTATCAGAGCTTTCAAGCTCGCTTGAAACCTGTTTAACATCTGAAGCAAATTCTAAATCTTGTTTGTCCATACCTTCTCCTTAAAAAATAGGATGAGCGTAAAGCTTCCTATATCCTATATATATTATATATAATATATTATATATAAATATAAGGGAAAAGGCAAGTGTTTTGGCAAATTAACATAGTTTTCCACAAAAAAACTTGTCTAAAGTGCCAAGATTGTGCTATAATCACCTTGCAATAAAATCTTGCAATATTGTTTGCTTAAAAGGATAAGTATGACAAAGAAAAATTTAGATAAAATTAAAAATATTGATTCAGAAGAGCCACAAGCTTTAAATAATGATAATACCTCCGCTTTGGAAGGGCAAAATAAAGACGAATTAACCTTGCAAAGCGACAATACTGCATCTAATGCCGTAGATTTGCAAGAGCATAGTAGCGAAGAAGACTTACATATACAAAATACAGAAAGTGAAAACCAAAACCTGCAGGGGACTGAAAGTCAAGAAAAGCAAAAGAACTTAAAGAAAGACTTTCTTCAATTTTTAAAATTTTTGGCTTTTTCGCTATCTGCTGGCGTAATTCAAATATTGTCGTTTGAGCTTTTGTATACCTGGACAAAGGCGTTACCTTGGTGGCCAAGCTATTTGATTTCGGTTGCGTTATCTGTCATTTGGAACTTTACATTCAACCGCAAGTTCACCTTTAAGTCGGCAACCAATGTTCCACTTGCAATGGCCCTTGTATTTTTGTTCTACTGCGCCTTTACGCCTGCCTCAGTCTTTGGTGGAGACGCACTTGAGGGCATAGGCTGGAACGGCACACTGGTAACCTTTCTTATGATGGTCATCAATTTTATAACAGAATTTTTCTATGATAAATTTGTTGTTTTCAACGATAAGGTGATAAATAAAATCCTTAGCAAGTTTTCAAGATCAAAGTCTAATGATGGCGAGTCTAAAGAAGGTCCCGACGAGAAAGACGAGAAAAATAAAGAGGGTAACCAAAATTCAACCTCAGAAGATACAGAAAATTTAAGTAACATAGAAGATGCAAAAAATATAAAAAGCGAAGAGTAAAAATAAAAATTTTATTAATCAACAAAAAAGACATATCATCAAGATAACTTAGTGTTAGGTCGTCAAAACAATATGTCATTTTTTATTAAAAATTTTTATTTTTAATGGTATTAAATCGCCAATTATAAAGATTTAATTTATTGAAGGTAAACAAAGTGTAATACAAAGCCCGCAATTTAAATCAAACTAGCTACTTTTTTACAACTATAAAAGGCTGTTTTCTATGTTTTTTCTTAAAGCAGTGGTCATCAAACCACATATAATAAAACCTATCAGCAGGGTAGATATAGTAGCCGTCCTTGTTGCCATCGTTAAGGTCTGACGGGTCGGCAAAGATTAAAATGTCCTCATCAGAGTTGTCATTTACACAGTCATATCCTATAATGATTTTATAGTGTCCACCATAGTCAACATTTTCTACAATTATAGGATAGCCATTTTTGAGGTTATCAAGCACAAACTCTTTAAAGTCCTCAAAAGTAGAAAAGCATAGTCCATTTTTATCTTTCTTATAATCAATTGAAGATACTACGATATAGTTATGCTCACTACTTGAAATGGTTTTAAAAAATTTTACAAAAGAACTTAACTCTGTTCCAATAGGAAAGGGTTTTGTCTTAAGAAACTTTGTAAGCTTTAACTCATCTTGCTCGCTAAAACGGTTATCATTATAATAATTCAATAGCATAATAGCACAGGCACTTGCGCAGGTGTTCTCATAACTTTGTTGCATCGTTTTAAAGTGATTGAGTATCGTCAAGTTTGAAAAATCTTCCTTTTCCTTGCTGATATCAAAAAAATTATATTCCTTATAATATTTACTCATATTTTTTCTCCAAATTAATGATAACATAAAAAGGGAAGATTTACAATTATTTTTCTTTATTTTTATTCTCTATTTTTATCGACAAAGGCGAAATTGTCGTTTTTAAATTTTACAAGATAGGTTTGATTAATTTTCAGCTCTCCTCTATAAAATATCTTGCACTCAGCCTGCTTGCCACTGCCTTGTTCAATATAGACGATATCGTAGAAGTTGTAGCCTAAGATGTTTAAAAGGGGATTGATATAGTAAAGCGAGTTTTTTATATAAACAATGCCGATGAAAACCGATATCAATATAAATAGGAAGTAGTCGCTCACATAGGATAGCTCAAGTTGCAGGGCAAACAACACAAACAGCGAAAAGTATCCAAGGAAGTGTCTGTCTGTGATGTTCTGCTTTTGAGTGATGATAACCTCTCGCTCTATGTCTTTGCTGTGATAGACGTTAAAAATTAGCCCGCATACGCCTAAAATTATCAAAAGTACTAGCGTTATCAGGTTGACGGTGTTAAGCACGTTAAAAGATAGGTTATTATTAAATATGTCTATAATAAGCCTTAGAGCAATCAAAACATACATCGGCACAAAGGCACTTAGGTATAATAATAGGTCTTTTATCTTATTCATAAAGATATTTTGTCACATTTTTTAAAAAATTATTTAATTTGTTTTGTTTTATTTGAGTTTTCGGTTAAAATATAACTATGGTAATAGTTCCAATAGTGCTTTTAGGCGGTGCAAGCCTTATAATGAGCGTAATTTATTCACTTTTCAAAGATAAGGGAGATTGGCAAGGATATCTTGTCAGGTCGCTTACAATGCTTTTATTATTGATTTATGCGGTGGTCACAATAAATTTAACGTCAATAATAAACGCACTTTCACTCTTTATTGCAATCGCACTTGTGATAAATATCTTCAATGAGGGCTTAAAGCTAAGTAACATTATAAATGTTCAAGCAAAGCAAATTTTAGATGGCATTTCTTCGACTTTATTCTATCTTGCCCTTGCCTTAAGCACACTCTCGCTTGCCTCATTTGACGTGTTTTCACTTTTAGGCGGACTTCTTCTTGGTGGCGGGGTAGGACTGCTAATCTCAGGGCTTAAAAAAGAAAAATCTTCAGTTACAATTTTATTTAATGTTTTAACCTTTGCAAGCGTAGGTCTTGCAATTGGCTTTGGACTTAATAGCGTTATAAACACAAATCACTTGACAAGCGCAGTGCTAACCCTAATTGCAATGGTAATGCTCCTTACAAGTGAGTTACTTTCGCGTTTCTTAAAAAACGGCAAACTTAAGAACATTCTTTGTAGTGAACTTAAGATAGTCGCCCTAATCATCCTCGTCCTTGCAATCTATTTATTTAAGTAATAAGGCTACTAAAATTTGATTAAATTTTAATAAGCGCAGATTTTATTTTTTGGAACTATCGTAAAAAGCAATAAAGTTAAAGATTAAAGATATCTTTAACTTTTTTTATGATAAAACTTTATTAAGACAAAATTTGTCAATTTTTTTAGCAAAATATATTGACAAAAAGAAATTAAAAGCATATAATATATAATGTTATCGCGGGATGGAGCAGCTCGGAAGCTCGTCGGGCTCATAACCCGAAGGTCGTTGGTTCAAATCCAACTCCCGCAACCACGAAGCTGGCGTTTGCCAGCTTTTTTTGCGGGGGACCCCATTAGGTTGGCACTTGCCAGTTTTTTGCGAGGGCGGGTTATATCAAGCTCAATGAAGTTGAGCGAAGATATAATCTCGTTTTCGGTTGTTAGTTCAGAACTCCCGCAACCACGTCGCAAACTACGCTTTGGCAAAATTGCTATGCAATTTTTGCGATTACGCTCGTTTGCTCCTTATCCCCACAAATCTTACGATTTGCGGGGGACCCCATTGGGCTGGCGTTTGCCAGCTTTTTTTGCGGGGGACCCCATTAGGCTGGCGTAAGCCAGCTTTTTTTACGGGGACCCCATTAGGTTGGCACTTGCCAGTTTTTTGCGAGGGCGGGTTATATCAA
>CAMLSW010000026.1 GCA_946484195.1 uncultured Clostridia bacterium | reverse complement strand
AAATTTATTAATTAACACGATAAAATTAATTAGTTTTAATTAAACCTAGCTAAATACAAAAGAATAAAATCAAAAAATAATTTTAAAATTTTGGTAATTAAAAAAAGAGTGGATTTTTAAGTTTTTAAATCTACTCTTTTTATATTTGTTATTTTTAAAATCAATATTTTTATTTACATTAAAATATCAAATTTTAACTTTTAATCTTCCTTTGGAAAAACGATAACATATCTATGAGGCTCTGTTCCTTTGCTGAGTGTGGTCACTCTATCGTCATCTTGAAGGGTGGTGTGGATTATACGGCGCTCACTTGGGTTCATAGGTGAAAGCTTTAAATACCTTCCACTTCTTGCCACCTTGTTTGCACTGCGTCTTGCAAGCTCGGCAAGGCTCTCGGCTCTCTTTTCTCTGTATCCGCCAATGTCAAGTAAAATCTTTTTGTTGTTTCTGCCGTTCATTACAGATACAAGTTTGTTAAGCGCATAGTAACCTTCGCCGTGATGTCCAATTACGTCTCCAAGCTCCTCGCCTGTAACTGAGATGTGGCGATATTTTTCATCTTCAGTTGTCTCTATGTCTACGTCACGTCCTAAAGTTTCAAAGAAACCTTCTAAAAACTCAACAGCGTCAACAGCAGGAACCTGCTCGTCAGCCTCTTGGTCTTGAGCTTCCATTGCAAGTGGTTGAGCGCTTTTCTCTGGGCTCTTCTCTTCCTTCTTTTCTGGTTTTTTCTCAGTTTTCTTCGTAGGCTTAGGCTCGGCTTTTGCCTCTTTATTTTCTTTTACGCTTTCAGGCTTTTTCTCTTCCTTTGTCTCCTGCGCTTTAACTGCTTTAACCTTTTCATATTTAGGTCTTGCCTCTTCTGAGATAGTGACAAGTACCTTTGCCTTCTTAAATAGTCCGCCTTCATTTAAAATCTTAATGTCAACGTCTTCACGCGTTGCCTTAAGCTCAAAAAGTGCGTTTTCAATAGCCTTTTCTATAGTTTTTCCAATACCTTCACAAGATATCATATTTCCTCCATCTAAAACTTCCTAAAATTTTCTTGAATACTCAACAACATCGTTTGCCTTGTCTTCCTTTTCTTTCTTCTTGTCCATAATTTTATCAATAATTAGAAGTTGAAGTGGCAATAGAATTGTTGAAACAACTTGTCCTGTAAGCATATAAATTGCAAATATACTGCTATAGAACAGAGCGAATAAGCCAAGTAGTACCGGTACTAAAATCTGCATCCACTTCATTGCGCCCTTTTGTTTTACCGTCTCTTTGCCAAGCTTTTTGTTCTTGCGTTTGTTGTGCCAGTTTGTAAGTAGTATGCTTAGCGTTGAAACAAGTACGCATAGAATAGTCAAGATATAGTAGCCGTTCACTCTGCCTCTAAGCCCGTCAAGGTCTGGCATAAAGGCGTTGTATACTTCCTCTTCACGCGCTTCAAAGCCCGATGCCTGAGATGATAACGTTTGGAAGCTCATAATTGACTGGGTAGTAGGTGAGTCTGCAAGCCAGATGTTTTCAATCCATAAGAAACTGTTCTTATCCACATCGTATACAAGTGCAACCTCATTCATTGCAAGGTTTTGTACCAACTCTGAAAGATAAAGGTCGCGTGTCAGTGGCTGTCCGTTTTCATCAACCAACTGCTGTCCATTTTCGTCAAGCACTGGCATATCTTCGATTAAAATCACCTCAAGGCTTCCTTCAGCATCGCCTTCTTGATATACAGGGATAAGCTTGTTGATAAGTGAAACAATGTAGTCGTTGTCGGTTACTGCCTTATATGCAATTGTGGTGTTTGAGCCGTCTACAATGGTGGTCTCTTCAATCGTTGAAAAGTCGGTTTTGTAAAGCGTTCTATAAAGCTCCTCTTCAATAGTGAGATTGCCATTTTCGTCGCGGACAAACTCTTCGCCATCTGTGGCGTAGCGGACAAGGGCTATATAATCGCCGTCCTCTTCGCTATAAATCTCTATTCCAAGAGTTTGATAGTCGGCAAGCTCGCTTAGTTTTGCCTGGTCAGAGTAGTCGCCCAAATATTCATCCACCACATTTAAGGTGTTTGCGTATGTGTATTTCAAGTTATTGTAACTTGTTGTGATGTTGTAGCTTGCCATCGAGTTGAGTCCGCCGAGCAAAGTAAAGAAAACTACAAGGTTTAGCGCCATCATCAAAAAGGTTACAAGACAGCCAGAATAATAACTTCTATTCATATATTTGCGATAGACTTCATTCTGCTTTTGGTTCATAACCTGTGGCGTCTTTTCGTAGCGCGCTTTGATTTTGTCGAGCTCTGGTTGCATCTTCTGCTGAATAGCGTTCATTTTTTGTTGATTATACTTGCTGTATGTGTCAACAATAGCCCATATAACTCTTATTACCACCGTCAAGAATATAACGGCTAGCACATAATTGTTACAAACTTTATCAAAGGCGCGGATAATGGTTTCCCAAAAACCAGTAGGCTCACTCACTGCAAGCAAAGTGCTTAAAATAGCCATTTAATATCTCCTTTAATATTTATAGGAACAGGGTCGTATCCGCATTTTTTCGATAGGGGACTGCAACGAAAAATTCGCTTTAGCCCTATCGCTATGCCCTTTAACCCAAACTCGCTGATTGCCGACAGTGTGTAACTTGAACAGGTTGGATAGTATCTACACGAATGTGGCAACAGCGGAGACAGGCAATATTTATAAAAATAAACAGGCAATTTTAAAATAAACTTAAAGGCGCGACTAAGAGATTTCATCCTTGCTAAACAACTTCTTTAGTTGACTTTCAAGCTCGCTATAGCTGAGCGTGCTGGCGCCCTTTTTTGCCTGCAATATATAATTACGGTTACTTTTGGCAAGATTGTTTTGTCTTATAATCTCTTTCAATCTGCGCTTTAGAAGGTTGCGCACGTGCGCCTTACCTTCTTTTTTCGAAACTGAGTAACCTATCTTATATGATTTGTATTTACTTTTTACAATATAAAGGTTGAAGTTTTGCGTGTGAACGCGCTCACCTTTTTTGAAGATATAATTAAATTGCCTAGTCTTTTTTAATCTGTGGTCTAATTTTTCTTTAAGCTGATAATTTTTTTCTTCCACGATTTCTTCTTCTCTTTAAAACGTTTCTTCCGCCATTAGTTCTCATTCTTTCTCTAAATCCGTGAACTTTATTTCTTTGTCTCTTCTTTGGCTGATAAGTTCTCTTCATAAATGCCTCCTTTTTAACATAGTAACTATTTTATTATAAATAATAATTTTGCATTTGTCAATTATAAACAAAAAATTTTAGTAAACTTAGTTTGCAAGCCCAGGGGCTTGGCGCCAGCATTATGCTGGACAAGTATCGTTGAGTTTGTCTGTTATTGTGTTTTATCTTGGTCCGCCCGAGAAAACTTAAAGAAAAAGGGTGTCGACGACACCCAAACTTAGTTTGCACCAGCCTTACGCTGGGCGGTTATCGTTGAGTTTGTCTGTTATTGTGTTTTATCTTGGTCCGGCAAACTTAGTTTGCATCATTGTCGTTTGGTGTACCTTTTATACGACTTTACCTTGGTCCGCCCGAATTTGTTAAAGAAAGAGGTGTCAACGATACCCAAGCTTAGCCAAACTTAGTTTGGATCATTGTCGTTTGGTGTGTCCGTTGCTTAACTTTACCTTGGTCCGTCAAACCTAGTTTGCAAGCCTAGGACTTGGCGAAGTGTCGTTTACTGCTAAAATACTTTGGTCCGCCCCAACCTTAGGTTGGACCATTGTCGTTTAGTGTAACTTTTGTTTTATTGTTTCTTGGTCCGCCCGAGAAAACTTAAAGAAAAAAGGTTTCAATGATACCCAAGCCTATAAAAAAGCTATTTTATTTGACAATTTTATAAAATAAAGTTAAAATAAAATAACAAGAAATTGTCTTAAAAATGATGGATAATTAGGACTATAAGGTAAAAACTAAACAAAGGAGAAAATTATGAAAAGTTTGAGGATGAAACTATTTACAGGCATATCAATGTTTGTAGTCGCACTTGCATTACTTATTGTAGGCGTATGGGCGGTGGGTGAAACGCAGACAATTACGATGCAAGGTAGTGTCAACTTTGAGATTGCAGATAAAAGCCTATATGTAAAAGATGTGCGTATGCAAGAGGATGTTAATAGCGCGCCTTATAGTTTGAAAGACCAGGGGAAATTCTTGCCAGGGTACATAAATGGCAATTTTGATATGAATTTAGGTGATTTTACGAATAACTACGGCTCTTTCGCGTTGTATTTTGACATAATAAACACTATGGATGAAACAACGAGCGAAACATATGCCTACACCGTAGAACAGCCAACGGCACCAAGCGGAACAACTGTCAGTGTGTCAATTTTAGGAACAGACGGCACAACACTAGAGCAAATACCGCAAGGTACAGTTAAGCCTTCAGAGATTTCTGATAGTACTCTCGTCACTGCAACAATAAAACTCACAATTGCCTCGACTTCATCTTCGTCCGTTGATTTAAGTGATATTACAATAACAATAAATCAATATATACCTGAGGTTTATGATTATTTTACCTTTGACATAAACGAAGACAATCAAACAGTAACACTTACTGATTATAACAAAAAATTATCAGATAGCACAGATATAGTAATTCCAGAAACAATAGATTTGGTTGATGGTATATGGCAAGAGGGAAGTACTTACACAGTCACAGCGATAGATAACAATGCCACTTCAAGTAGTAATGGAGTGTTTTTTAACAGTGAAATTACAAGTATAGAGTTCCCATCAACACTAGAAAGCATAGGGGAAGCTGCATTCCGTTCTTGCAGTGAACTTACAAGTATAGATTTAAGTAATTGTACAAATTTAACAAGCATAGGAGACGAGGCATTCCGTTTTTGCAGTGGACTTACAAGTATAACCTTGCCATCAAGTTTAATAAGCATAGGGGAAGCTGCATTTCAAGCTTGCTATGGACTTACAAGTATCAGTTTACCATCAAGTTTAAAAGCAATCGGAAATTCTGCATTCTCTAGTTGCAGTGGCCTTACAAATATAGATTTAAGCAATTGCACAAATTTAACAAGCATAGGATATATGGCATTCTCTGGTTGCAGAGGACTTACAAGTATAACCTTGCCAGAAAGTTTAGCAAGCATAGAAGCTTATGCATTCAATAGTTGCAGTGGACTTACAAGTATCAGTTTACCATCAAGTTTAACAAGTATAGGAGATTATGCATTCTCTGGTTGCGACAAATTAAGCTCAGCAACATTTGAAAACACTACAGGGTGGTATGTGACAGAATTTTCTTTTGAAACAAGCGGGACTCCTGTTGATGTAACAAATCCAAGCACCAACGCAAGTAATCTTACTGGACAGTATCTCACTTATTTCTGGAAACGCAATGTATAACTATTATTGAGTGAAAATAAAGGTGAAGTTAAACATTAAGTTTTGCTTCGCTTTTATTTATTCAATATAAAATTTTTGAAGATAGGTTGTAAATATAAAAAATCTCTTGCAAACTTGGATGCATCCCAAAAGTTAGACACTTAAGGTGCATTTCAAAAAGCAAGAGATTTTTTGCTAGTGATTTTTGATATTAATAAGTTTTAATTTAACTTATATTATTTAACTGTTTTATATTTTGTAATTTTTAATTTTAACAAGCTCTAATTTAAACAATCTATAATATTTATTGCTTTATTCTATAATTTTTAATCATATTTTTAACGTCTCAACAAAACATCAATAAGACAATAATAAATGTTTAAGTAAATATTTTATTAACGCGATTTTGTAAATATTTTGTTTATAGGATTTTTACAACAAATATTTTGATAAGTGATTAATGTGGCTCGTTATTTTGTCGGCTTATTTATGCTTTCGTGGAAGGTGCGGGCGATAACCTCTTCTTGGTGTGCGCGTGAAAGCTTGTTGAAGTTTACCGCATAGCCTGACACTCTTATTGTAAGGGTTGGGTACTTTTCTGGGTGGTCCATTGCGTCGATGAGTTTTTCTCTATCAAGCACATTGACGTTGATATGTTGCGCGCCTTGAATGAAGTAGCCGTCAAGTATTTGCACAAGGTTGTCTACACGTGAGCCTAGGTCGTGGCCAAGTGCATTTGGCACGATTGAGAAGGTGTTTGAAACGCCATCTTGACAACAGTCGCAATAAGGAATCTTTGCAACCGAGTTGAGTGAGGCAAGAGCGCCTGTGCAGTCGCGTCCGTGCATTGGGTTTGCTCCTGGTGCGAACGGCTCGCCTGCCTTACGTCCGTCTGGGGTTGTGCCTGTCTTTTTGCCGTACATAACATTTGAGGTTATAGTTAGGGCTGAAAGGGTGTGGTGTGCGTCTCTATAGAGTTTATGTTTCTTGAGTGTTGAGATAAAGAACTCGACAATCTCAACGGCAATCTTATCTACTCTATCATCATCGTTGCCATATTTAGGGAAGTCGCCTTCAACTTTGAAATCGGTGGCTATGCCGTCCTCATTTCGAATTGGGGTGACCTTAGCATATTTGATGGCTGAAAGTGAGTCGGTGGCAACTGAAAGTCCTGCGACGCCAAACGCCATAAGTCTTTCAACGTGGGTGTCGTGAAGTGCCATTTGTCCAGCTTCATAGGCGTACTTGTCGTGCATATAGTGGATGATATTAAGGGCATCAACATATGTCTTTGCCACCTTTTCAAGAGTTTTGAAGTATGCCTTCTTGACCTTAGTGTAGTCAAGTACCTCATCTTCCATCTTAGCAACACCTTCTACTACAAGCTTGCCGCTTTTTTCATCCTTACCTTCATTGATGCTATAGAGAAGTGACTTTGCAAGATTACATCTGGCGCCGAAGAACTGCATTTGCTTGCCAACCTTCATTGCAGATACGCAACAAGCTATGGCATAATCGTGTCCATAGATTGGTTTCATTACGTCATCGCTCTCGTACTGAATACTGTCGGTAAGGATAGAAATCTTAGCGCAGAACTTTTTAAAGTTTTCTGGCAGTTTTGTCGACCAAAGCACTGTAAGGTTTGGCTCTGGGCTTGGGTCAAGGTTGATAAGCGAATGTAAAAATCTAAATGAGTTCTTGGTGACAAGGCTATGCTTATCGTCAAGCATACCGCCAATGCTCTCGGTAACCCAAGTTGGGTCACCGCCAAAGATTTCGTCATAGTCTGGCGTCCTAAGGTGGCGGACAAGACGGAGCTTAATCGTGAATTGGTCGACAAGCTCTTGTGCGTCCTTCTCGGTGAGGAGTCCGTCCTTCATATCCTTTTCAAGGTAGATGTCAAGGAAGGTTGAAGTGCGTCCTAAACTCATAGCCGCGCCATTGTTTTCCTTAACAGAGGCAAGGTAGGCAAAATATGTCCACTGGAAAGCCTCTCTTGCGTTTGTGGCAGGCTTTGAGATGTCGTAACCATAGCTTTTTGCCATATTTTTGATTTTGCCAAGCGCTCTAATTTGCTCGTTTACTTCCTCTCTAAGTCTAATCTTTTCTTCGCTGTCAATGCTGAGCATATCACGCTCAAGAAGGTCTTTTTTCTTCTCTTCAATCAGTCTATCAATGCCGTAAAGGGCAACTCGGCGGTAGTCGCCTATAATTCGTCCTCTTCCATAGGCATCAGGCAGACCCGTGATAAGCCCGGCGCTTCTTGCCTTTCTGATATCAGGTGTGTAGGCATCAAACACGCCGTCATTGTGGGTTTTTCTTATCATCTTGTCAAAGATTTCTTCTTGGGCAGGGTCCATCTTCTTATTGTAGGCGCCGAGCGCGTTTTTAACCATTCTTATACCGCCAAATGGGTTGATAATACGCTTGAGAGGCTTATCAGATTGCAGTCCGACGATGACCTCGTTCTTCCTGTCAATGTAGCCGGCAGGGAAGTTGTCGATGCCAGAAATGCGCTTAAGGTCAACATCAAGCAAATGCACTTTAAGTTCTTTCGCAAGCAATTTCTCGCAGACAGCCCAAACTTTCGCCGTTCTTTCGCTCTTGCCTTGAAGGAAACTGTCATCACCTTTGTATTCGGTGTAGTTAGAGTCGATAAAGTCTGAGACATTTATCTCATTTCTCCACTTTTTACCTTTAAAATCTTTATAATACTCTGAAATAACCTTATCTAAATCTTTTTCTTCAGTCATAAAATACGCTCCTTTTCGTTTGGTAATCTTAGTATAACACAATATTATATTTTTTTGCAAATGTATTAAGTGAATTATCCACTTTTTATAGTGGAGATGTAAACTCGGGCAAACTTAGTTTGCCAGCCTTACGCTGGGCGGTTATCGTTGAGTTTGTCTGTAATTTAGTTAAACCTTGGTCCGGCAAACTTAGTTTGCAAGCCTAGAGGCTGGGCGCCAGCATTATGCTGGACAAGTGTCGGCAAACTTAGTTTGCATCATTATCGTTTATTGTGTCTTCTTAGTGTAAGTCAGGCATTAAACTGTGCCTCACATTAAGAGGGTGTTTTTTAAGAAAAGTAGGAAATTTGTGGTGTTAATACCAAGGATGAGATGGCGATTTTAGTGTGAGGTGAAATTTTGAAAGTTGTTAAAAATTTTTTGAGACAATTTTATAGCAGGTATTTTAATTAAATAATAAATATGATTTTGCTTGGGAAAGTGTAATGTTTTAGTTTAAAAAGAAACCGAAGAGAATACTTTGGAAGGGCTGGGGTTTTCGCTTTAAATATCAATAAAATTTATTATTCTTTTATTTTAAACTTGACAAGTGGGGCGAAAATGGGTATAATCTACTTGAAATAGTCGAAAAATCCTTGTCTTTCTTGGATGTTTAGACTTGATTTTACCTTTATTTCTAGGCAAAACTTTGCTAAATAGTTTATTCAAATGAATGCTTTTGTTTTGATAAATGTTTTAGTAAGTTATGCTTGTCAGTGCAAAGGTTAAAAGTTTTTAAATATCTAACTTTGCAAAGCGCTTCAAATTTTGCAAAGGGAAGACCATTTAGTCCAAAAGGAGGTTAAAGTATGAACAAGTATGAACTTCTCTACATCATCTCATCTGACGTAGCCGAAGAACAACGCGAGGAGCTTATTAAAAAGTTTGCGTCTTACGTTGAAAACAAAGGTGGCTCAGTTGATGGTATTGACAAGTGGGGAATAAGAAAGTTTGCATATCCTATTAACTTCAAGACTGAAGGCTACTATGTGCTTATGAATATCACATTAGACCCTCAGGAAGTTGATGCAATGGGCAAGCTTATGAACATCACTGAAGGCATTGTTCGTCAATTATTTGTTAGAAAGTAATTGAGTACATTGTTTTTTGATAAAATTTATAAAAACCTAAAAAATACAAATGTGAAATTTGACAAAGGTCAAATTTAAGGAGAAAATTATGAATAAAGTTATCTTAGTCGGAAATTTAACAAGAGACCCTGAACTTACCACAACAAACAGTGGTGTTTCTGTATGCAGATTTTCAATCGCAGTGCAGAGAAGATACAACAGTGAGGGTGGTCCTCAAGCTGACTTTTTCAACATCGTTGTTTGGAGAAATCAAGCTGAGAACTGTAGCAAGTTTTTAAAGAAAGGCTCAAAGTGTGGCGTTGTAGGAAGACTTCAAAACTCTTCTTATGAGGCAAGCGATGGAACAAAGCGTTATACAACTGATATTGTTGCTGACGAAGTTGAGTTTTTAAATTCTAAAAATTCTGATGGTAGTGATGGCACATCTTCACCTCGTCCATCTAGCTCTTCCTCGCAAACAGAGCTTGAACCTATTGATGACGATAGCTTACCATTTTAATTAAATTAAAAGGAGAATTATTATGAGCGAAGTTAAAACCGAAGAGAAGGTTGAAAAGGTTGAGAAAACCGAAAAAGTTGAAAAAGCTGAAAAAATAATCACTAAAAAATTCCGTAAACCTTCTAAGAAAAAGGTATGTGCTTTCTGCGTAGCTGGCGAAAAGACCATCGACTACAAAGATGTTGCTAAAATTAGAAAGTATATCACTGAAAAAGGCAAGATTGTTCCAAGACGTCAAACTGGTGTTTGCGCTTATCATCAAAGAGAGCTTTGCAGTGCTATTAAAAGAGCAAGAAATATGGCATTACTTCCATATGTTGGTGACTAATTTAAGATAGTTGCGACTGAAAAAATCAAGCGAAATCATTTTAGTTTAAATTATTGAAATTGCTTTAAAATAGTTCAAGCAATTTACAGCATAGCAAATGTAATGCAAATAATTTATAAAAGGAGTAAAGTTATGAAAAAGGAAATTCACCCAGATTATCACGAAGTTACTGTAGTCTGTGCTTGTGGAAACACTTTCAAAACAAAGTCTAACTGCAAGGGCGACACCATCAATATAGATATCTGCAATCAATGCCACCCATTCTTTACAGGTAAGAAAAAGATGGTTGATACAAGCGGTAACGTAGAGAAATTCAACAAAAAATATGGCTTAGATAAAAAAGATTAATTGTTGTGATTTGTTGAAAATAATTGAAAAAATGATTAAAAAATCAACAAAAAGTTGTTTAAAATAAATTAATAAAATCACTAAAAATTATTATACAAATTAAAATTATTAAATTAGAAATTATTTATATAATTTTTATTAAAAAATAAATAATTAATTAAACAATAATTTAGAAATAATTATTTAAAAAGCCAAAAAATTAAATTAATATAAAACCATACCTAAAAATTTAATAAGGTATGGTTTTTTGTATTATAATTTGTTTTTTTATACTTTAGTTAAAATATTTTAATTAAACTTGATATTTATAATTTACTAAACAATAAATATGTAAATAAAATTAAATATAAAATCGAGTCAAACTGCCGATTGATGTATTTTTGCTCGGCTTTTATTATTTTTAGATTAATTTAAAATTAGTTTTGTAAACATTATTTAATATTTCAATTAAAAAGATATTTCTATTTAGTGTTCAAAAATAATCGTTAAATTAAATTTATAATTAATTTTTCTATTTTTCTTGTTTTTTGCGAAAATGTAATTTTAATTTTTTAATTAATTCATTAAATATTGTTTTAACAAAATTAAATACTACAATGAAGTTAAATTAATTTAAACAACTAAAATATTTTTATTGCATATCTAAAGGTCTGCGCCAATAGTAACCAGCATAAGTGCCTTTCAAAAGTAGGGCATAAGTTTCTGCCTCGGCGGCCTCAAATCTCTGGAAGGTGGCAAAGTCCTCGGTTTGTGATACCTCCCAAACGCGAGCCACGCCTGAAGCGAAGTCAACACTAGTCAGCGTGTCGCAAAGATAGAACGCCGCATAGCCTATGTACTTGAGATTGCTACAATCGGTGAAGTCAATTGTGGTGAGCCTTGTGCTATAGAAGGTGGCATATCCTATACTTTCTAGCGCCGAGCAGGTTTCAAAGGTGACAGAGTTAAGGCTTGTGCAGCCAAAGAATGCATAGTCGTCTAGCGTTGCCAGGTTTTCGCATCCATTTAAGTTGACGGTTGTAAGCGAGGTGCAGTTTTGGAAGGAGGCATTTCCTAGAATAGTTAGATTAGCGCAATTACTTAAATCAATTGTCTGCAAAGCCGAGGCGCCATCAAAGGCGTGCGCGCTGATTGTTGTCAGTGACTTTGGCAGGATGACTGATTGAAGGCGTGGACACTCGGTAAATGCTGACTCGCCAATGACCTTTAAGTTACAGTCGCTAAAGTCAAGGCTTGTTAGCATTGAGCAACCATTAAATGAGGCATAACCGAGCGTTTCGAGAGATGTACAATTTGTAAAATCGACGTTTGCTAGACTAGAACAGCCCTCAAAGGTCCAATCGGTTAACGTGGTCATATTTGAACAGTTAGAAAAGTTGACGGTTGTAAGTGAGGTGCAATAGTCAAAGGTTGCATTGCTTAGGCTGAGGTTTGTGCATCCGCTAAAGTTTGCGCTCACAAGGCTTGACTGTGCAAATGCTGTTTCACCTAAGCTGAGATTGGTGCATCCAGAGAAGTCGGCACTTGTCAAACCTGAAGAATAGAAGGCAAGACCTGCTATTGAAAAATTGTTAGTGTTATTTTTTACTGAAATTGATGTAAGGCTTGGACACTCTCTAAAGGCAAATTGGTCAATCAGTGTAAGGTTTGTGCAATTTGATAGGTCGACATTGGCTAGGCTTGCGCATTGATAAAATGCGCCGTAGCCTATGCTTGAAAGGTTGCTTGGACCTTCGATTATAACATCGGCTAGTTCATTACAACCATAGAATACTAGTCTTCCTATAGTTGCCATAGTTGAAGGAAGGGTGAAGCTTTCAAGATTTGCACAAGACTGGAAGGCGCCTTCGTCGGCAGTCTCAAGACTGCTTCCGCTTAAATCTAAGTTAACTAGCCCGTTGCAATAGGCAAAAGCACCTAAGCCGATAGATTGCAGGCTGGTAGCATTGTCAAAATCGATGTTTGGTAGGCTTGTGCAGTTTACAAATGCCGACTCGCCAATTGAAACAAGCTTCGACGGCAACACTAACTCTTCATCAAGAGAGGAGCAGTTTGCAAAAGCGCGCTCTTCTATGGTTTGCAAATTAGAATTTTGTGGAATATTTATACTCTTTAAAGCTGTGCAGTACTGTAAAGCCCTTGTTCCGATACTGGTGACACTCGTCGGCACTGTGATGCTAGTAAGGGCGCTACATTCATAGAAAGCATAGTCGCCAATGCGCTGTAAATTTGCCGGCAAAGTCACACTTGAAAGCGTTGATTTGACGTCATAGAAAACGCTGGTCTCGGTGCTTGAGGCATCTGCAATCGCGGTGACCCTATAGTCGCTTCCACTTATGTATTGACCTCTTTGGTCTATAGATATTGTGTTTGGCACAACTAGGCTTGTTTCTGATCCGCTATATTTTGTCAAAGTTGCGGTTTTTGCATTCTCATCTATGCTAAAAGTGTAATCTTCGTAAATTTGAGGCGCTTCACTACCATTGTATAGATTAAGAACATAGTCAAAAGCGGCGCTATTAAAGGAGCTGTTTTTGTCTTCAACTTCAAAGGTTACAACAAATGTGGTCACACTTGTGCCATCGCCACTGCTTGCTTGAAGGGTGATATTGTTTCCGCTTGAATAAGACCCGTCATCGCGAGATAGAGACTTCTTTAAATTCTCATTTTCACTTGTGGTAGTATCAATGAGGTTTAAGGTTAGCGCCCTATCTCTTGCAAGATTTTCAACTTCAATGGTGAACTCTATTGGTGTTGCCTCCTCGTCAAATTCAAGACTGAGGTTTGACCAGCTACTTTGGTCAGGGTTTTCGTTAGTTGCCGAAAACTCCAGCGTTGGCAAAGTCTGTGAGCCGATAGACGCATTTTCAATCACTCCTGTGATGCGCGCGTATACGTTATCTGCGACAAAAGAGATGCTTCCGCCTAAATTGACACTAACATTTGTTGCGGCAATAACACCTACAACCATCATTGATACAATTATGGCTATGCCAAGCACTAAAGTTGTAAGTTTGATTTTAAAACTTTTCATATTTTCTCCTCTTCCACTCCTAGAAAATCCCTTTGGAATTTTCGTCGTAAAGCGGAGCCTTTCGGCTTTGTTTTTTGTTATTAACCTGTGTAAAATCATCTAGTATTATGCAAAAAATATCAATTTATGCATTATCACCCCTATTTTAACCTTTATTTTCCTCGTTGTCATAATTGTGACGACAAAATGACGGCAAAAATTCAATGTTTTTTATTTATACAAGCTATTTATTTTGAGATTTTTAAAAAATTTGGTATTATTGTATAAACGCTAGATATTTTTAGATTTGCTACTTTTTATATTGAATATTATTTAACAAAAATTAGATAATAAAAAAGGAGAAATTTTTTGATTATGAAAGGGATAAAAGTGAAACTTTTTTATTCGGTGTCGCTATTTGTGGCTGCCTTGGCAATGCTGATAATTGGTGTATGGGCGGTTGAGGGGACTCAAAACATAAATTTTATTGGTAGTGTCAACTTTAACCTCGACGACACCATTCTCTATGTAAAAGATTTGAGAGTAAAAGAGAATAACAGTCTTGGCGGTTCATACACTATCGACGGCTTTATGCCAGGCTATATAAATGACGAGTTTAGTGTTGACGTCGGGTCCTACACTAGCACAACGGGCGCTTTTACCTTATACTTTGATTTGATAAACTGCTCAGAGACAGTGTTTGAGGCAAACGCCACATACGCGGAGGGGGATGCAACTATCATTACTTCAGGTACCATTGCGGGCGAAAATGTTGACCCTTCTACGATAACCTCACTAACGCCAAAATCTGGCACTCTTGAAATCTCTGTTGTATCGTCAAGCAACACTAATTTTGACTTGTCAAAACTTTCAATCAGCCTGTCAGAGGTCGTTTATGAGAACTTTATTTTCGATGGCTCGAAGCTTATAATGTACTATGGCGATGAAAAAGACCTCAAAGTTCCGTCTACATATTCTTTAAAAGCAAACGACCCTTCAAACATTGAGAAACAAATAATACGCATCGAAAAACAAGAAGATTTGACCGGGGAAATGGCAACGCAACTTTATTCATTGTCAAATTTTACTGCCATACTAGAAGGTGTTAACCAGACTTATAATTGCGCTAATTTTGAAGCTTTTATTAAAATTACATCAGAAAATTTCACCGATGATGAATTAATAGCAACATTGCCTTGGCAGTTTGAATATTACGAGGAATTTAATCCTTTTGCCACTGAGGTGGTTTCTTTAACTTTTGATTCATACATAAATTTTGCGCTAGCACAAGCTTTCTTTATGTGGGTGACCGACTTTGTAGCAGAGTTAAAAGGTGTTGGACAAACTTTAAACTGTACTGATTATAATGATTTTGATAGTCAGTTGACAGCGCTAGGCTATACGCCTGAGTCAACTGAAATGTATCCAATAACAATAACTTTTGATAACTATATCTATGTTGGGGGAGATGAAAATATTGTAACATCTGTTGAAACAGGTGCGCTAAATAAATCAAAATCTGTAAAAATAACCTTGCCCGCCACTGTACAGACAGTTAGAACAGGCTCACTTACAAGCCCAGAACTTGCTATCTTAGATTTTGAAAGAGGCAGTCAATTGACAACAATAGAAGACCAAGCATTTGTTCCTTTGATTTCTTATTCGAAATTAATCTGTATTACTATCCCTGAAAATGTAACCTTTATAGGGGAGGGTGCTATAGCAAGTTATACGCCAATAGATGTTATCAATAGAAGCCAGTTGGATCTTGCAAGTATGAATACGGGGTTAGAGGCGCACAACATAATCTTAGACATCAGCGAAACTTCCTTTGAAGTTATGGAGAATGGAAATGCCTATCAAACGGGCACTGATGGTATTACGCGTTTTGTAACAAACATATATAATTGCAAAGATTTGAAGATAGATGAAAAGACCACATCTGGTAAAGTGGTGACTGAAGTGGTGGGTTACGCAATGCTTAACCGCACAGATTATGAAAGCGTGGAGATACCTAGTACAATCAAGAATATTGGAGGATATGCTTTTGGAAGGGCGTTAAACTTGACTGCAACAGTTTTAGGGGCGGAGTCAAACAATTTAAAAACCGTTTATTTTAATGCAACTGAAATGAACGACCTGCTAGATGATAGCAATATTTTTGCATCTGCACTTTTTGGTGATGAAACTTTCACAATAGATGTATATATAGGGGCAAATGTAAAACGTATCCCCGCAAATTTATTTGGGCAGGATTACGGGAATACCTATCCTTTGGTTACAATTGACAATGTGTTTATTAGTGATAATAGCCAGCTTGTAGAAATAGGAGATTATGCGTTTGCTGATTCTCGCATTACATCGATTACAATACCTTCAACAGTCACCTCGATATCTTCAACTGCTTTTGACGGATGTAATAGTTTAGTTGAAGTTGTCAACAAAAGCACACTTCCTTTTGAGGTTGGAAATTATGGTACGACTGCAGACTATACACTTTTAGATGTTCGTACAGATGAAAGTCAGTCAACACTTGTTGAAAGCAATGGCAATTTATATAAAGTGGGCGATGATGGGCTTAAATATTTTGTCA
Source organism: uncultured Clostridia bacterium (assembly GCA_946484195.1). Lineage (GTDB taxonomy): Bacteria > Bacillota > Clostridia > Christensenellales > UBA1242 > Caccovivens. The sequence continues at coordinate 3,444 of CAMLSW010000026.1, read as the reverse complement.
AAAACATAGATGACAGCACGCAAATTGTGCTTGATAGTGATACCGATGCACTTTATAGATATTGTCTTTACAGTAGAATTTATGTAACAAGCGTTTCTATACCTGAAGGGGTAGTTTCAATAGGGGATTTTGCATTTAATAGGTGTTCGGGCTTAACTGAAATCAACCTACCTTCAACATTGCAGACGATAGGGTCAAATGCTTTTTGGAATACTGAATTTACAAGTATAACGATACCTGCTAGTGTCAATTATATAGGCATATACGCCTTTGGTATTAGCGAAATTACAAGTGCGACCTTTGAGAACCCTGATGGCTGGAGTACGTATACAAGCGATACAGCAACGACCGGTACCGCACTAACACTGTCAACGCCTTCTACCAATGCGAATTATCTAAAAAACGCATATCGCGATAGAGTTTGGAAGAGAGCTTAATTAATAAAAAAGCCGAGCAAATCGGCTTTTTTTGTAAATTTTATAGAAATAAATGCAATTTAAATTTTAAAAATTAAGTAAACTTAAAAATTTGCGGGAATTTGTCAAATAAAGTTTAAATATTTTTCTAGTTTTACCTAACTTTTAATTGATATATAACTTTTTATTCGCGTTCATCTTCGGGAGGGTTGTTTGAAGGTTGAGCGCTTTCGTCTTTGGTTGATACGCGGGCGGATAGCTCTTTGATAAGTTTATATAGGTCAGACCAGTTTTTAGGCAAGAGTGTATCTGAATGCTCGATTTTTATATCTTGAGCGTACAGCGTCGCTCTTGCTTTTTCAATGGAGCTTTTATGACCTAAGTTATAGAACTCGTAAAGATAGAGTTTTAAATACTTTATATAGCTCTCCATAGTTTGAAGTGTCAGGCTGTCTGGAAATCTACGATAAAGAGGTGAATTTTTGTCAGATAAAAACTTTTTGCTAAACTCCACCTTATCGTAGCCGTCAGCAAGCGAGGCAAAGCCTTCTATGATTTGGTTCCAAAGCCCTTTCATATAATCTTCAACATTATAGCCGGCATTATTTAGCATACCGACAAGGTTTTGATTGACCTTTTTGTTTAGCGTGCTTATTTTTTGGCGCAGATAAAGCCTTTGCTCCAAATCTTTATTTTCTTTGCTTGTCAAATCGATTGTGACACTTTGTTCTAGGTTTGACAGACGAAAAACTTTAACGTTTGTCAAGGCGCGGTTGCAACGCTTTAGAAAAGAGTGCTCTTTTTTCAATATTTCTCTTAGTTCCATATATATAGTATAACATAAAATTTTAAAAAGTCAACCAGCCTTACGCTTGGCGCCAACCTTAGGTTGGACCATTATCGGCAAACTTAGTTTGTATCATTATCGTTTATTGTGCCTTGCGTTTTACTTTACCTTGGTCCGCCCGAGAAAACTTAAAGAAAAAGGTGTCAACGACACCCAACCTTAGCCAGCCTTACGCTGGGCGAAGTATCGTTGAGTTTAACTGTTCTTTGATTGTACCTTAGTCCGGCAAACTTAGTTTTAATCAGTATCGTTTGGTGTGCCTGTTGTTTGGCTTTGCCTTGGTCCGCCAGACTTAGTTTGCATCTTATTTTAATCATCCTCATAGTCAGAAATGACGTGCTATTGATGAAATGGATTTAAGAGCAGATCCTATTTCCTATCTACTAACTGAGTCTGATACAAGATATTATAAAATAAATAGTTATCATCGTATATAATTGACGTTAAGATTATATTTCAAGGAGATATTTACATCTCAAAATAGGAGAGGATGCCAACAAGGAGGCTGTAGCAAAACTTTTGACAATAGTCGTCTGACTTTAGGTTTGCCTCTTCTTGCGGGTTAGATAAAAATCCGCATTCGACCAGTACCGAAGGGATTGAGGAATAATTCAAAACGAAGTAGTCGCCAACCGACACATACTCTCTCGCATTATCAAAGCTTTGGCAAAGTGAGGTTTGCACTGATTTTGCCAAACTATACCCTTCGTCACTGCCGTTTGCGTAGAACACATAGGCGCCACTACTAGATGGAAGAGGAAAACTATTCATATGAATGCTTATCATAAGGTCGGCATTGCTGGTATTGATGATATTTTTTCTTCTTTCCATCTCGCTCTTTTTCTTGTTTGGCGCGCTTTCATCATATAGCCCATTCATATCACTGCGCGTCATAACTACGCCTATGCCAAAATCTTCGCAAAGTGACTTAAGCTCCTTTGCGTACTTAAGATTTAGCTCGCTTTCGGTGACTCCACTACTGCCAATTGCACCACCATCACGTCCGCCGTGCCCCGCGTCAATGACTATGGTGTACTCTGGCTTTGGCATAGAAGAGGTTTCTATGGCAACAACCGAAATCACACTTGCAAGAATCAAACAAACGCATAACACAGCCACAATGGTCTTCTTTTTTATTGTCAAAAATTTAAGTTTCATTAAGATATTTTATTTACTATTAGAAAAATTATAACTACACTATTGCAATTTGAAAGAATATATGTTATTATTTCAAAAATGAATTTAAAAAGGATTAAATAAAATGGAAATATTGCAAGATGGAATATTTGAAATTATTTGTGATTTTCATGAAGATCTTAAAGAAATGTGTAATAAATTAAATTTAACCACTGCACAAGATGTTAAGAATTTTTTTAAAAATACACCCAAAGAAAGCAAAGATAGACGAAATCTATTTACATGTCTATCTGCTATAGAATTTGCAGAAGGATTTTCTTCACTTGCATTACAAAAAGGAAGAGAAGCTATGACAGTTGGGGCTTTTGATGACATGGAAGTTTCAGCAGATTTAATGCTCGCTATGTTTTATCGTAAAATTGAAAATTTAAAGGAATATTTGGACAAAAAAATATAGATTTTGATTCTTTGCCGTTTGATGAAAAATTTAAAGAATTCCAAAAAACGCTAATACTCGAAGATAAAACGGTTGGGATGGGGTTTTCTCAAATGTTTTTAAGATTGTATTCTAAAGAAGGAAATAAAAAGAAAATTGGAGATAAACAAAATAATTCTTCAACATGTGAAATTAAACACAAAGAAGATAGTAATCATTCTCATCACAACAAATTTCCTCAGGAAGAGCGTGTAAAAAACCATTTTCCACTAGAGCGAGAGTTATAATATAAAGGCATATCACTTGATATGCTTTTTTCTTATACTTAAAAATATGTAAGATTTATTAATTTAAAAACCTACTGTTCTAACTTGACATCTACTCCGCCATGTTCTGCATCAATAACGATTGTGTATTCTGGCTTTGGCGAAGATGTTTCTTTTACTGGATAGCAAAGTCCAATCATCGAAGAAATCAAAATTATACCCACCAAAAGAACGCACATTGTGCGTTCTTTTATTATTAAAAATTTCATATTATATTTTATTAAGTAAAAACGTTTTATATAACATCAATAAAAATTTTATAATAAAATTATTTTAAATCAT
>CAMLSW010000025.1 GCA_946484195.1 uncultured Clostridia bacterium | reverse complement strand
TAAATACTTTAAAAATATAGCATATTCGACAAAAATAGGCGCAAAAGGAGCAAGAATATTGAAAAATAAGACAAAATTAATTGATAATTTTGTGTTTGCAATATTTATATTATTGCTAATTTTTGTTTCTACTTTTTTTGCGCAAACTCCTAATCAAACACAGCAAAATACATATAGTGCAACTGCTCCTGACTCTTCAACAAACTGGCTAGATAGCAGTTCAACCTACGATACAGCTTGGGATGGCGAGGGAACAGAAAGTGACCCTTATTTAATCTCCTCAGAGAAAGAACTTGCCGGGCTTTCATATCGGGTCAAAAATGGTGAGAATTTTTCTGGCATCTATTTCAGCCAAACAACAAATCTTGATATGGATAATCATTATTTTACACCAATAGGTGGAAATGATGGTGTTAATTTTTCGGGACATTACAACGGCGGGAGTTACACAATAACAGGGCTTTTCACTGAAAGTAGTTGCCAGTATGCAGGACTTTTTGGTCGTGCAAGTGGCGCAGAGCTTTCAAATATTGCTGTTATAGCAGATTCCTATATTCGTGGTACTGAAAATGTCGGCGGTATTGTTGGATATATTACGGACTCAACATTATATAACTGTGTCAATACCGCTACGGTATATTCTAATGGTAGCTCCAATGTCGACATTGGTGGAATTATTGGACGAGGTGTTCATTCTAATATTTCAGCTTGTTTGAATAATGGGCAGGTAAGTTCAACGAATGTATCTGCCTATATTAATGTTGGTGGTATAATCGGAGAGATAACAGGAGGGAATTTTTACGGTTGTTATAATTCTGCTAATATTTCAACAACTTATTCAAATGTTCCTTCTTTCACAACTGGAGGTGTAGCCGGTTATGTTAATAGTTCAGAATCAAATCCAACGGTATTTAATAGGTGTTATAATGTTGGCAACATTTCAAGTTCGTCAATTGCTGGGGGAGTTGTTGGATGGAGTAGGGCATATGTATATATAGAGGATTGTTTTAATACAGGGACGATTTCGTGCACTAGGAGTTCGGGGCATACCTTTTCTAGACCTAAGGCTAGCGGAGGGATAGTTGGTTTTGCTGATATAACAACTACTGAAAGTATTACTAACTATTCACAACTTATTAATGTGATTAGATGCTATAATACCGGTAGTGTTTCTGGAGGGAACAGTGCTGGAGGAATAATCGGATATACTCATATTAGTAGGATTGCTAATTGTTTTAATGCAGGCTCAGTATCTGGTGGGATATATAATGGAGGAATTTTAGGATATAATTATGGTGGACCATATGGGAATATAGAATATGAAATGATTACCGAATTAAATCACTGTTACTATGGTGGAAACTGTACTTTAAGTTCATTTTATGGCGGATATCGTAGTGGAGATGGTCAATTAGGAGTAGTAGGTGGCTCACGAATTTCAAGCCTAAATTCATCGAGCTATGCTTTGAGCGAGAGCTGGTATACAACATCTTCTAATTGGCTTAGCTCTGAAATTTGGGATTTTAATGAGGTATGGACAATAGATTCTGGCACCAATGATGGCTATCCATTTTTAAGAGAGTTTATCTATACAATCGAATATGAGTATGATAGCAATTACATTACAATGGGTTCATATCATCCAACCTCAGCCTATCCAGGCGCTATTGTACAAATCTCTCAGCCACAACTTTTAGCTGGCGTGCAGGGTATGACTTTAAATGGCTGGAGAGCGGAAGGGCTAAATATAGTTAGTGCAAGATACGGCTCTACATCCTCAAATGTTACCAGCGTTTTCACAAGCCCGATGGTGCCAACAACTGCACAATATTTTAAAGATTTAGCGCTGCATAACGTAAAATTCATAGCAGAGGTTGATGTTGTGGAGTATAATGTTGTCGTCGTCTACGGCAATGGTACCTCAAACCGCACCATCTCAGCAGAGTATGGCACTGCTTTCAATCTCCCAGTGCCGGTTAGGACGGGTTATGAGTTTCAGGGCTGGAGAATTTCAGGCACATATAGTTTAAGTTCTGCGCTTCAAGGTGTGACGCAGACGCCTACAGAGACTTGGTCAAGTACAACTTCTCTTCCAACAAGCACATATTTTAGTAACCTTTCTATCGTAGACGGCGCCACGGTAACCCTCACTGCTCAGTGGGCGCCAGGACGATATGATATAACTTATAATGTTAATGGTTCTAATGCGCAGTATGTGGGATTGAATTATGCACTTTCAGGTGAAGATTTTACAATAACAGCGGATGGTGGATGCCAGATAAGTTTTGATTCAACATATGGAATTATTACAATAGATGGCAAGAACGATGATTGCACATATGGAGAAAGGTTAATTAGAACTGATATTGACTACCAGCCAAATAGTATGGAAGCTGGTCACTACAAGATTGGCGGTAGTCTCCAAAGAAAAGAGGGGGTACTTCCAGCTTATAGACCTCATATTGATATTAATCTTGATAGCTATTGGCTGGGTGGGGGAAGCACTGAGTACACGTATTATCATAAGTATACAGAAACAAATGATATAGGGAGTAGTGGAAAATACGTAGAACTTACTATATTCCCTTGTTCTTACACTTATGATAACACACAGTATAGAGTGTTTGCCTATGACCCTAACTATAGCGGAGACAACACTCAGCAGATATTATATGGTGATACTCCAGCTATGGGGTACGCCATAAGACCAGGTTATGTATTTAGCGGTTGGAACACAAGGGCAAATGGCAGTGGCACAACTTACGGACCAGACAATATCGGTACAATCACCTCAGACATAACCCTCTACGCGCAGTGGGATAAGGCAACATACACAGTTACCTTTGACGCAAATGGTGGCACAGCCGAACTTGACCGAATGGATGTAGAGTATCTTGCTACCTTTGGTAGTGGCAATGGCGGAGAACTACCACTTGCCGAAAAAGATGGATATATTTTTAAAGGATGGTACTTAGGTGTTGACTCGGACGAAGAGGTTACTGCCTCAACGATTTACACATATACAGACAACATAACTCTCTACGCACAATGGGAAGAGACTTGGTATGACTATGGAGTCAAGCCTGAAGGCGAGGGAACAGAAAGCTCACCATATCTAATAGCCTTGCCAGAGCATTTAGCTTGGCTTACAAATCAAGTAGCAAATGGTAATGAGACCGAAGCCTATTGCAGACAGATAGCCAACATTGATATGAGTAACACAAAGAATGTAGCAGAAGATAAAACTCTTGAGTGGTTCCCGATAGGCACCGAAACTAATCCATTTAAAGGCTACTATAACGGCAACGGTTATAGCATAAGTATTAACTCGAGAGGGTCGCAGTCAAAATATTACGGCTTGTTTGGAGTGACAGAAAACGCCACAATAGAGAAGATATATTTTATTGGAAACAACTTCACAAGCGGAAGAACCTCAGGCGGAGTTGTAGCCTACGCAAAGGGCAGTACTATAGTAAAAGATAGTTACATAGAACTTTCACTTCAACGAAAGATAGACACCTCTAGCTTTACCTTTGGCGCAATAATCGGCTATGGCGAGAGCGGAAGTGTGATAGAAAACTGCTCCCTTGTGTACTTCAACTCTCTTTCAACGGAGTATCCACTTGCAAACGGAGACACCGAGATAAGAAACGTAGTGTATAGATACACCGAAGATAACACTAATTTTGAAAACCGTTACAGTGGTACTGATTTTAGCGGTTTTAGCTATGTGCCGTACTGGACTATGCCACTACCAAAGAACCTCACACATCTTCCAACAGAAGAGGTAACTCTCGAAGTGATAGAGTCCTGGGCAGGGCAGTAAGAAAAAATTTATAATACTTAAAAATTTAGCATAACACTAAAAGTTTTGAATTAAATAATTTTGTTTTAATTTTATGAAAAGTTTGCAACAAAAAACGTGGTTTACCCTTTAGGGGATTAACCACGTTTTTTATAATGACAATCTATGATTAAATTATGTCGTTAAAAGTTACTTATTGTCATCATTATCTTCACTAGAAGAATTTTTGCCGAGTGATTCAAGGAATTTCTCAAATTCTAAGTCGTCTTGTTCTTCTTGGGTGAGCTTTTTTTTCTGAGTCTCTTCTTGAGGCTCTTCATTATTAAGTTCTTCTACACTTTCGTCTACGCTTGCAATAGCATTTTTATCTTGTGGAGCTTCGACCGCTACAATCTCGTCTGTTTCAACTTCGCTTTCAACGGCTGTTTCGTCTTCGCTTGCCTCTTCAGTCTCGCTTTGCTCCTCAGTTTGTTCTTCGCTTTTTTGCTCTATATTTTTGTCTTGTTCTACTTCACTTGCATCAGCTATCTCTTCGCTTTCAGTTTCAGCGCTCTCTTCTACTTGAGGCTCTTTAGTTAACTCTTCGCTTTCTACTTCTTTAGCGTCAACCGAAACTTCTTCTTGCGCATTTTCCTGTACATTTGCTGGTCCCGTAATCATAAGAGGCTCTTTTGTTCCAGCGTTTTGAGTGTTATCCTCTTGCTCGCTTTCATTTTCGCTTACTTCTTCGCCTTCTTTCTCATCTTCATAATCTGCTTGGTGCTTGTTGTAAAGTGCTTTTGAAACGATTATAACCATACCAGCAATAACGATTGAAAGTAAGATTGCGATTATCAAAGTCAAGGTCTCATCATTTCTAAAGCCATCAATGAATGAGAATATCAAGAATAGCCATCCAACAAAGGCGATGAAAGGTGCAATAATCGATGCAGATATTGCTTTAGCGAAAGTGTTTAATTTTTCGGCATTTTTAATTGTTAAAATTGTGGTAGCAACAGAAATTACAGAAAAAACAATTCCAATAATAAGGGCTGCTATTTGAGATTGTGTCATATATTCCATATTTCCTCCAATTAACTATACTAAGTATATACCATTTAGATGCTTTTGTCAATATTGTTTTTTATTTTTTATTTAAAATTTATTTTGATTTTTTTTAATTTTAGGTTATACTATAACTAGATTATGGTAGAAAACAAACAAAAAGTAAAAAATAAGGAAAAATCTAACAAAACCTTATACATAATTTTGACAGCGGTGGTAGGTTTGCTCATCTTGTGCGGAGCTATTATTGCCTTTGTGCTTAACTATAACCAGTCGGCACCAGATAAGGTCAGCATAATCGACGACGGCAAGGCGGTTTATGTTCAAGCGCAGATGAACGACAACTATAGGTTGTATAGTTTTAAATTTACAAACGCGCAAGACGGCGAAATCATCATAGAGAGTGAAAACAACACCTTGACCATCGATGACCTTCTAGAGAATGGTATAGAGATAGGCAAAACTTACGAGGTGTCAGTATGCTATCTTGCGCAAAATGAAGGCAACAACAGTCAGTATAGCGAGCCTATCACTTGGCAGGTTTACACTTTCTTAGACGCACCTATTATAAGTTATAACGCCGATGAAGAATTGCTATCTTGGCAGGCAGTTGAAAACGCGCAATACTATCTTGTCTACTATAATGGTCTTACTGAACCTATTCAAACAGAAAACACCTATCTTAACCTTCAAACCATAGTTGGTGGTGAACGTGAATTCTACGTTCAGGCACTCTCAGGTGAAGAAGGTGAGGCAAGCTATAAAGATAGCCCATTTTCAAATAAACTCAATATTACGGTGGTGCATAAGTTTCTTGACTTCACTTCTGTAAGTTTTGATGAGGAGACAAAGGAGATAACCATTACAGGTAGTGAGGATTTAGATAGTTTTTATATTTACCTCAACGACACACCATATGAATGCATTGATTTTGAAAAGACCTATTCTGATGGCGTTTATACCTATAAGGTAAACATCAATATTCTCTCTTCATATAACGAAGGTGACGCAATCGGCGCAAGCCCAAGGACAATAGACGAATACAACATCTTCGAGGGGCAAATAACCTATACCTCGCAAGAAGGATAAAATTATATATGGCTAACCTAACTTAAAATATTGTTAAGATTTAGGCTTAGCCATTTTTTTTGATATAAAAAATAATATATATATTATTAGGAAATATCTAAAAAATATAATGAAAAATATAATGATATAGTTTACATAAAAATAATTTTATTAAGGCATACTACTTGTGTCAAGGGAGTATGTCTATGGGCAAATTCAATGTAAAGAGCAAGGTTGAAGAGGTGAAAAAGACGCTAAATGAAAGCGTTGATTTTTCCTACAGATATTTTAAACGCGAGAGTCAAGTAATAGGCTTTATCTTTCTAAAAAGTATAATAGACCCTCAACTTTTTTCGTCTGCAATCTATTTTCCAATTCAGTCATCGGAAGGGGAGCTTACTATGGACCTACTTAAAAATGACCTTATCAAGTGCGTTGACATCAAAGAGGTTAAAGAAAAAGATTTAGTCAAGGAGATTTTAGACGGCAGAGTGATACTTATCACCAATTTTTCAGGAAAAATCTTGTCAATCGACCTTTTAAAGTTCCCTACGCGCGCTCCAACCGAGCCACCAACATCGCCAGTCATACAAGGTCCGCGAGAGGGCTTTGTTGAAGATATGCAAACAAACGTCACACTTTTGCGTAGACGGCTCAAAACTCCAAATCTCGTTATGGATGTTGTGCGAATTGGCTCGCAGACGCAAACCAAGGTGGTAGTTACATATTTAAAGGACATTGCAAATAAAAAGATAGTAAAAGAGGTTAAGGATAAACTAAGCAAAATCAAGGTTGATGGCGTGCTTGACTCCTATAACATACTTTTTTATCTTGAAAAACGCCCTAGCTCGCTTTTTAAGCAGATTGGCAACACAGAAAAGCCAGACATCGTTGTTTCAAAGTTACTAGAGGGCAAGGTGGCGATAATTGTAGACAACTCGCCGATTGTTCTTACCGTGCCATTTATCTTCATTGAGGACCTGCAAAATAGCAATGACTACTATACCAATCACCACTATTCGTCATTTGTGCGGGTGATAAGACTGCTTGGACTTTTGATTGCGCTAATAGCGCCAGGCTTTTACCTTGCCTTGCAACTTTTTCATTACAATATATTGCCATTAAACTTTTTAATAACAATAGCCGACACTACGCAGGGCTTGCCATTTACGCCATTTTTAGAAATTTTGTTTATATTTTTGCTCTTTCAAGTGCTGTATGAGGTCAGTTTAAGACTGCCTAGCTACCTTGGTCTTGCAACCTCAGTAGTTGGCGCTTTGATTTTGGGCGACACGGGCGTAAAGGCAGGACTAATTTCACCGCCAGGTGTGATTATCGTAGCACTATCAAAGATTGCCCTATATACAATACCCGAAGAGGCGCCACAAATCACCGTACTTCAGCTTGTGTTTATAGTTTTAGGTGGCTCGCTTGGACTAATTGGCGTTGTGTCAGGGATTGTATATATAATCAATTATTTAAATGACTTCGACAGCTACCAAACGCCATATCTTGCACCATACAGTCCGCGTGTAACACAAGATTTAAAGGATGCAATATTCATAGACCCCATTTACAGCCAACGTTACCGACCTCAATCCTTTAGTCCACAGAAAAAGGAGCGGGTATGAAACAGATAAGTATACGTCAGTGCGGAGTTATCATTGTGATGTGCATATTTGCAAACAAAATATTGCTTATGCCATCACTTATGTATGAGCGTACGTCAGCCGACTCAATTTTTGTGATGTTACTTCTATTTTTGCTAGACTTTGTTATGCTTCCTATCTTTATAAAGCTAAAGAGCATCTATCCAGACAAAAAATTTTATGACATTTTAAAAGAAAGGCTTGGCACCTTTGTAACAAAAGTTATATATCTACTTTTGCTTGCCTTTTTCTTCTTTAAATGCCTTCTTGTATTTAGTATAACTTATGTATATTTTAAACAACAGATTTATCAAGATGAATTTATCTTTCTTGCCTTGATTGCCTTCTTGCCGGTCATAAATTGTGCGGTCTTTAATGGTATTCGGGCATTTTCGCGAACGATTGAGATGTTTTTCTGGATAGTGATAACAGGCTTTGTTGTATGCCTTGCAATCTCGCTATTCACACCAATCTCGGTGCCACTATTTTTTATGTCTAGCGCAAAGGACTTTTTATATTCAATGCACAACCATATCTTTGCTTTTGGCGACTTTATATTTTTATTTCTTGTTATGGATAGAATAGATTTTAAAAAGGGGAGCATTAAAAGGTTGTATGGCTATGCTCTTGGCGGGATTTTTTTGGTGACCCTGCTATTTTACCTTTTTTACGCAAAATATCAAATGACAGCCTTTATGCACAATAACGCTCTTGCAGATTTACTTGTCTTTTCGGTGCAGTTTAACGCGATTGGCAGACTTGATATAATTGCGATGCTGACGATAATGTTTATAACTCTCTTTCAAATGGAAATTTTCAGTTTTGCCTTTTGTGACTGTTTTGTAAATATTTTTCCGCTCAACAAAACCTTTGCCGTGGTAGTCTTTGACATTCTATTTTGCCTTCTCTATTACGTCTTTATTGGGCGGTACGAGACTATGGTTATGAGCTCGCTATTTTGGCTCCCGTACCTTGCAATATTTATAAACTACATTCTGCCAATTTTGATGCTGGTGCTAATTTTTATCAAAACAAGGAGAGATAAGCTTGAAAAGGAAGATTAAAGTATTATTTAAAATGCCGATGATGATAGTATTTATAATAATACTAATCTTTTTTACGCCTTTTTCCATCTATTCGCCTGGTGAAAACAGAAATAGAGGAGTGGTGACGGCAATAGGTATAGATAGACTTCAAGACGAATACGAGGTCTCACTTTTAACCTTTATACCAACGGCAAATCAGTCCTATCAAGAAAAAACTTCGGTCATATCAGGCAAAGGCGAGTCAGTCGCCGATGCAATCTATAACGCTCAGATTGCAATGGGGCGCAAGATAGGACTTTCTCACGCCAAGACCACCGTTGTGAATGAAAGTTTGCTTGAAGAAGATGTCGCCTCAACTGTCGATTACCTAAGCCGTGTCGCCTCACTTCCAGAAAACACTGTCTTTGTGTGCACTAATAAGAGCGCAAAACAGATGCTTGAGCAGTCACACGACTTAGTCGATGATTTAGGGCTTAAGCTTGAGCAAATAATAGGCTATAACGCCAACAATATCTATATCACTGACACCTCACTAGAGGCTTTTTATAAGGGCTACTATAGCTATGTCAAGTCATCTATTATAGGCTATCTCACCATAGAGGATGACGGGAATGAGACAGAGGAGATTTCAGAGATTAGTGGCGCGCAAAAGACAAATGAAGGACAAAGCGAAGGCACTCAAGGCTCCGCAAACACCTCTTCGCAAGGTGGTGGCAAACAAAACGAACATATTGTCAATCAAGGGCAGGCGGTGCTACTTAAAAGTGGTAGAAAGGTGGCACTTCTTGACATCGACCAGCTTAATGGCATAAATCTTTTAAATCCAAAGTCGGTCAATCAAATTATCACCATTGATGGCGTTGAAAAGGACGGTCAAACCTTTACTATGCAGTATAAGATTAAGACCAAAAAGACACTTACCACCACTAAGTTTGAAAATGGCTATCCTATATATATGGCTCAGCTAATCCTTGGCGTTGAGCTTGTTGAGATTAACGGAGAGCACGACGCTCTTCGAGTCAACACCGAGTTTAGCGAGATAACACCCGAGATTGAAGAGAAGATAGAACAGAAGATTAAAGAGCAGTTTACAACCTCCTTGAAAATTTTAAGAGATTGCAACAGCGATGTCATTGGAGTTGGGCGAAAGTTTTTTAAAGACAACAGACGTGAATTTGTCAAATTTATGGACACCATCGGCGGACAAAGTCAGGCTGAAAAGTTTATAAATTATGTAACTTTTAAGCTAAACATAGTTGTTCAGCCCGACTAAAACGATAAAATTGACAAAAAATTAAAATTTTCTTTAAAAATGCCTCTTTATTTGTTGTGAAAAATTTATTTTTATGATACAATAACTTGAGTTATTATTGTGGGAAGTGCCCAGTAATAACAAATATAAATGTTAAATTATATATATTATAATGACAATATTTAGGAGGCAATGTGAACGAAAATAAATCGAAATTTAGATGGTCATACCTCGTTGTACTTTTGCTAATCGTGCTTATTTTTGTGGTAATCTTCACAAATAATGGCTATAGCGGAAGAAGAATAACAGGTGGCTATAACGAAGTTGTAGAACTTATCAATGGTAGGCAGGTAGAAAATGAGGACGGGCAGCTAGTAACTGAAAAGGTAGTCGAAGTGTACTACAATGACACCACTATGTACTTCCTTCTTAAGGACTCAGATTATGCCGAAAGGTTCCCTGACTATGCTGACTATTATATTAATTATAGATATAATGATGGCTTACTCCAAGATATACTTGACTATATTTCCACATATAATGCGGGAACAGTGGGTGAAGGTGGCGAAGTCACTCCAAGACCAGATGCCGATAAGGTTAGTCCAACCGCAGCCGTAGACGGAGTAAACGCTTGGGATATTATCTATCCTATCCTTTATATTTGCTTTGGATTGTTCCTTGTTTGGATGATATTTAGACTTCTCAATAGCACCAATAAAGGCGCAATGAGTTTTGGTAAGTCAAGAGCTAAGGCATACACAACAAGCAAAGTTAAATTCTCAGATATTGCAGGTACAGACGAAGAGAAAGAGGAACTTAAAGAGATAGTTGAGTTCTTAAAAGCACCTAAGAAGTTCACTGACCTTGGCGCAAGAATACCAAAGGGCGTGCTTTTGGTGGGATATCCTGGTACTGGTAAAACCCTTCTTGCAAGAGCTGTTGCAGGTGAGGCAAATGTGCCATTTATCTCCATAAGTGGTTCTGATTTTGTTGAGATGTTTGTCGGCGTAGGTGCATCAAGAGTGCGTGACCTATTTGACCAGGCAAAGAAAAACAAACCTTGTATAGTATTTATTGACGAGATTGACGCCGTTGGTAGACAACGTGGCGCAGGGCTTGGTGGCGGAAATGATGAGCGCGAGCAAACCCTCAACCAACTTCTTGTTGAGATGGACGGCTTTGAGTCAAACGAAGGTATCATCGTTCTTGCCGCAACAAACAGAGCTGACGTTCTTGACCCAGCACTTATGAGACCGGGCAGATTTGATAGACAAATCTATGTAAACGTTCCTGACGTTAAAGGCAGAGAGGGCATTCTAAGAATACACGCAAGAAATAAACCTATTGACGAAAATGTTGACTTTAAAACTCTTGCAAGAATAACTGTTGGCTTCACTGGCGCAGATATCGAAAATATGCTCAATGAGGCAGCAATTCTCGCAGCAAGAGCAGGTAGACCAAAGATTATTATGTCTGATATAACTGAAGGTATCAATAAAGTTACTATGGGACCTCAAAAGAAGAGCCGTCTAGTAACCGATAGAGATAGAAAAATTACCGCTTATCACGAGTCTGGTCACGCAATACTTGCAAAGAAACTTGAAAACACCGACGAAGTGCAAGAAGTTTCAATCATTCCAAGAGGTATGGCTGGCGGATACACAATGCAAAGACCAGAAAATGACAACTCATACAGAACATACAATTATCTTATGGACGAAATATGCGTTTGTATGGGTGGTAGACTTGCTGAGGAGCTTATCTTTAAAGATATCTCAACAGGCGCATCAAATGACATCTCTCAAGCAACAAAGATTGCTCACAATATGGTTTACAATTGGGGTATGAGTAAGAATTTAGGCTTCTTAAGCCTTGAAAGCTCAGACCAAGTATTCATAGGACGAGATTATCAAACCAAGAATGACTTTTCTGAAAAACTTGCCTCTGAGGCTGACGATGAGGTTAGAGCAATTCTTGACTATAACTATAAACGTGCAAAGAAACTTCTTTCAGATAATGTTGACCTTCTTAACGAGATGGCAAAACTCTTGCTTGAGCGAGAAACTATCAATAAGGATGAGGTTGATATGCTTGCCGAAGGCAAATCTGCCGACGAAATTGCAAAGATTATGGAAGAGCGCGACAGAGCTCAACGCGAGAAGGAAGAGAAGTTCAGAAAAGAACAAGCAGAGCTTCAACGCAGAGCAATGTATGAGAAGAAACTTGAAGAAGGTGAAAGGCTGTTTAAGAGCGGTGTAATCACTGAAGAGGAGCTTAACACCATCAAAAAAGCCTATCAAGACAGTTTAAGCGACAAGACTGAAAATGGCGAAAACAATGTAAATATCGTTATAAGCCAAGGCAAGTCTTTAGAAGTCGAACAGGCTGATTTGCAAGATGCTCAAAATCAAGAAAACACTACAGATGGTATAGAAAAGAGTAAAAATGACAATAAAGTAAGTGAAAACGACAAAAAAGACAATGACGATAAAGGGGAATAGCTAGATGGAAGAAAACGTAAATCAAAATCAAAATGTTGATGCAGTTTTAAGCACTGTTAGCGATGAATATTTAAGAAAGAAAAAGCGCAATAAAAAGATAACCTTGTCAGTTATTTTATTCTTTGTGCTTGCCCTTTCTGTTGTTATTATCACGCTAGCTTGTGTTAAAACTAATTTAAAACCTTACTTTTTGTCTGAACCATCAAATATAGAGGTCTACATTGGCGGAACAAGACAGTATTCAACTGCGCCAACAGATGAAAACTATGACGAATTCTATGACATCTACCAAAAATCTTTCAAGTCAAATATTCTTACAGCACTCTTTACTGGCAAGCTTGGAAGTTATGAAGTTTATGAGTCAGACTCACTTGAAAGTTTCTATTCAAGCTCAAGCAGTAAAACTGGTATGTCAGACACTTTAAAAGAATATCTTGGAGATAACTATGTTCATCTTCAATATGGTCAAGACCAACAACTTTATAATGCAGATGGTAGTGTGTATTATTCAACTAGATGGTCAAATAGATACAATATGCAGTACAAAGACGTTTATTTCAATATAACTGATACTGACGCTGATCACGAGCTTACCTTCTATTTCGGCGCATACTACAAAGGCGATGATGGCAAAGATTATTCACCACATATCATATCAATAACTATTCGTGCCAACACCTTCCAACTTTACGATTATGTAACAGCTGAGTAAAATTGCTATTTGCTTTAATAAAGTACCTAGAATTTAAAATAACAAATCAAAAGCATTAAAAAAGACGCAAGTTAATTTAAATTTGCGTCTCAGACTGTAGACAAACTTCGCGACCGAAAAATTACGTGTAATTTTTCTTGCTTCGTTAACTGAAAAACGCCCAAAACCAGTCATTTAGGTATACTAAACTCCTGGCTTTGAGCATTTTTCGAGCCTTGCCTCGCTTGTTTCTCTACAGTCTGTTAATTTGTCGACACAGACGCAAGTTAATTTAAATTTGCGTCTTTTTTTGAATTTAAAAACTTTTATTGTTATTTAAAGCGAACCTCTTAACTATTACTTAAAGTAAACCTCAATTTAAAATTACTTAAAGCAAACACTAATTTAACTATTGCTTTTGAAGCAAACTTATGATTTTATCTCGCAATTTGTCTATTCGTTTTTGATTGAGCTTTATAAGTAGTAATATGATAATTGCGCCAATCATTATCGCAAAGAAGGTGATAAGCACTGTGAATGAACTTGAATATATTGAGAAGAAGTTAGGCATAGCAACTATGGCGACAACTGTGCAGACAAGCGAGACGGCAAGTGTTATCGCTTTAAGTGGAGTAAAAGGAAAACATAATGATGCAAGGTTTAAAAATCCAGTAAATGTAAGCACAAGCACACAAAGGGTGTAATATTCATTTTCATCAAGAGTGACTAATTGTGACGATTGTGCCCAGAAAAGTGCGATAACTATCAAGACTGTTACAAGCATTAAAAGCGCTCTTGGTAATGACCTTTTCATAACCTGCGGTATAAAGTTACCTTTAATCGGTGCAGTGTTGGGCTCAAAAGTCAACAGGAATGACGGAATACCAATCACAAACGCCTCAAGAAGCATCATTCTGCTTGGTCTGAACGGGTAAGGTATTTGAAGAAAGAGGGTGATTACAGTAAGTATAATTGCAAAAAAGGTTTTCATAAGAAATAGTGATGACGAATTTTGCACATTGTTTACAACTTGCCTTCCTTCCTTAACAACTGATGGCAGTGATGAGAAGTTAGACTCAAGAAGTACGAGTTTTGAGATATTTCTCGCAACTTCACTTCCGTCAGCCATAGCAATAGAACAGTCAGCTTCTTTGAGAGCGAGGGTGTCGTTTACGCCGTCACCGGTCATTGCAACAACTTTACCTTTATTTTTAAGTGCTTTGATAATGGTGTACTTTTGCTCTGGTGTAACTCTGCCAAACACGGTAAACTGGTCGGCAATCTGTTCAACCTCTTTCAAACTTAGATTTTCAAGAGACAGATATTTGTCGCTATGTTCAACGCCGACACGCTGAGCGATTTTTGATACTGTAGCAGGGTCGTCACCTGAGATGATTTTAATCTCAACGCCGTTATCTTTAAACCACTGTATTGTCTCAATAGCGTCCTCTCTGATATGCTCTTCAAGCACGATGATTGCAAGAAGAGAGGCATTTTTGCCAGTCATATTTTTATCAAATTTTTCACCAGATGACTCAGCAAGCGCGATTATTCGAAGGCCTTTATTCTGTTGCTCTTTGATATAATCAAGTTGCTCCTTAGTCATCTTGCAACCGATGCGAGTATGTGCGCCTAAGAAGTAAATCTTTCGATTTGATAGCTGTGTTATTGAATATTTGCGTTCTGAAGAAAATTCGGCAATGTTTAGGGCTGAATATTCTTCATTTCGTCCAAATTCCTTAATCATTGCGGTTGAGGTGGCATTTGAAGTCTTCTGCAGGTTAAGGATATTTGATAAAATCTTTTGTACACTTGACTTTCGCTTGTTTGTAAAAGTGATAAAATCGACCACTTTCATAGTACCGTCAGTAATTGTGCCTGTCTTGTCAAGGCAAAGCACATTGGTTCTTGCAAGCATTTCTATGGAGTATAGGTCTCGAACAAGCGTCTTTTTCCTTGCAAGTTTTATAACACCAACGGCAAGTGCAATCGTAACTAGAAGGAACATTCCTGCAGGTATCATACCGGTAAGGGCACCACTTGTGTTGGTAATTTGCTCCTTAATTGTATCGGTTTGACTAAGCTCTTTCAAGAAAGTGAGTATACCGATTGGAACGAGGGCAATACCGATGTATCTAATAAGTCTGTTTAAGTCTTTAAATAGGTTGGACTGAGGTGCTTTAAACTCCTTAGCCTTTTTAGCCATTTGGTAGATGTAATTGTCTTTACCAATCTTTTCAACTCTTGCATAGCACTGACCGGTCACTATAAAACTTCCAGAAAGCAGTGGCGCGCCAACGGTTTTTTCAATTGAATTTGACTCGCCCGTAAGCAAACTTTCATTCACCTCAACAATGCCTTCAACAATCTTGCAGTCAGAAGGTATTTGATTGCCATTTGCAAGCAAGATGATATCGTCAAGCACGAGTTTGTCGGCGGGAAGTTCTATAACCTCTCCATCTCTTATGGTTTTGACGAGCGGGGCGGTGACAATCGATAGCTTTTCAACTGTGATTTTTGCGCGTATCTCTTGTATTATTGCAATCGCGGTGTTTGCAACGATAACGAAGATGAATACAAGGTCGCTATACGAGCCAACTATAATAAGCGCAACGGCGATTATCAGCCAGAGCATATTGAAGAAGGTGAAGATATTTTTTGCAAATATCGACCAATAGGATTTTGACGACTTGACCTTCGTGCTATTTAAAAGATTGTTTGCTATGCGCTCGTCAACCTGTTCTTTACTAAGCCCAGTTTTGTAGTCGGCGCTATATCTGACAACATCATCAGGCACGGCAGGTTTATCTTCCTCTTCTTTTTTCTTATAAAGGTTTGCTGTAAAGGTTTTTTTGAGCTTTTCTAGAAGGTTAAGATTGTTTTCAAACCCTTCCATAGTGTAAAAAAATACGGTAAGTTCGCTCGGCGTACCTCTTGTATACTTTTCTCTATTTTTAAGTAGAATTTTATATCTACTTTCATTGATATTTGTCTTTTTCATAATTTAACTTAAGTATATACTATTTATTAATTAATTGTCAACTTTATTACAAATAGATTTGACAATCATTGTCAAAAAAAGTATGCTATTTATAAAAGGTGGATGTATGCAAATTGAAATTCCTGATAGACTAAAAAAACTTGCCGACCTTTTCCCTGTGCCTCTCTACGTAGTTGGAGGGTACCTGCGAAATTGTCTGCTCGGCATTGCTAAAGAAGACATTGATATCTGCTCTTCGTTAAAGGTTGAGGAGCTTGAGAAACTACTTAAGGGAAGCGAATTTAAGTTAAAAATTAAGAGCAAAATTCTTGGTAGCGCCCTTGTTTATGATGGCGAAAGAGAGTATGAATATACCTGTTTTAGAAGGGATATCTATCCAAATAACGGCAGTCATATGCCCGAGAACGTGGAGTTTGTCGACGATGTAAAAGAGGATGCAAAGCGCCGTGATTTTACCTGTAACGCACTCTATTACGATATAAAGGGCGACAAACTTTTAGATTTTTATAATGGAGTCGATGATATAAAACATAAAATTCTAAGGACTGTGCAAACGCCAGACGAGGTGCTGTCTAAGGATGGCGTGAGAATACTACGAATGTTCCGCTTTGAGTGCGAGCTTAACTTCAAGATAGATAAGAAAACCTATCAATCGGCATTAAAGTATAGTGGCAATTTGCGTGATGTTTCAGGCGAGAGGGTTATCTATGAAATCAAAAGAATACTGCATAGCCCAAGCAAATATCCAGGGTATACCAAGAAAAATGCATATATGAAAGTGCTTAACCAATTTAACAAGGCGTCGCTATGGCCTATTTTTAAAATTGATTGTCCAAAAATTAAGTTCAATATGGTCAAAAAAGTTGAACATAAGTCTCAAGGCTTTTTGATAGATGTCATCGATACTGTCAATCCATTTTCAATCTCGTACTATCTTAATTTGATTTTAACCGAGTCCTTTGGTATGAATAAAAAGATGACCGAGCAGTACATAAATATTCTTAGCGGTTACTATGAGGCGCTAAACCATCAACAAAACAAACCTTACTTTTTTAAGTACTACAATAATTTCCCAAGCATATATATGTTGCTTGTGTGTAGAAATAAATATCTTGCAAATAAATATCAATTTTTCTATAAATATATAATCTCTCATAAGATTGTTGTTTCTGTTAAGGACTTAAAAATTACAGGTGAGGATATAAAAAAGAGGTATCCGAGCGTAAAACAATCAAGGTACAAACCGATTTTGGAAAGCCTTTTGAGTGATATTTTTGATGGCAAACTTAGCAATGAAAAAGAGGAGCTTTTGCAGGCAGTTGAAAGCAAGCTGAAATATTTGTAGATTGAAGGCAAAATTAATTTTATGGTGTTTCGTTGTATATATGCGGAAATGTAGCAGTTTTGATAAAGATGAGGTGTGTCTGTTGGCTTAACCATCGCAAACTAAATTTTTGCGCCAGCAAAAATTTAGTTTTGCCATCGGCAAAACTGCGACAAGAATTGTCGCGTTTGCGATGCCATACAAAACAAACTTTAGTTTCAAATATTGATTTGATAAAACAACTTTCACAACCAATTGCTTGAAAACGCAATAATATATATTTACAAAATAAATAATCAAAATAAGAAAGAACAAAAATTACATATTTTTATCAAAAAAACAAAACCTAAACAAAAACTCAATATAATTTAACCAAAAAACATCTCGCTTGAGATGTTTTTTCTATGCTATATTAAATCTTCTTTTTGCGTTTTCTATTGTTTCTTTTGTGACTTTTTGAGGATTTATATACTTGACATTACTTGCGGGCAGAGTCATACCTTCTTCCATAGTAGCGCATCCTTCAACGATAACACCGTTTTGAGCAGGGTAGAAGTCGTGCCTTATCTCTTTTTCTTCGGTAAGCTCTCCATTTTTATAATACTG
Source organism: uncultured Clostridia bacterium (assembly GCA_946484195.1). Classification (GTDB taxonomy): domain Bacteria; phylum Bacillota; class Clostridia; order Christensenellales; family UBA1242; genus Caccovivens. Next base: position 2,231 of record CAMLSW010000025.1, on the reverse strand, counting down.
CACATAACCCTTACTCTCATAGCCTTCTTGCGGATATTTAAGCCTATAATATTCGCCCTTATAGATTACCTTGTTTGAATATTTGCCCTCGCTGTCCTCAACGATTTTATCACCATTATGTGGAAGGACTTTGACAAGCTCAGAGCGCGTCTTAATCTCTACGCCTTCTTCAAGAGGTTGCCCATATATTTCAACAGTGATATTGTTTTCATCGCCATAGGTTTTGATGTAGATGGGACTATCAAGATTGTTTGCAAAGACAAGGTCGGCATAGCCCTCGCTTACCATAGCGTCAAAGGAGAGTGGCACATATGAGGCAGGAAGGGTGTGGTGATTTGCCTCTTTCACCTCGATATCAGCAAGCACGAGCGCGTTATATAGCGTGGTCGAAGCTTGACAAACGCCACCACCAACACCAGAAACATAACTGCCATTGAAGATGATTTTTGCATCTTTATAGCCATTTTTTGCCGTTCTTGCACCAGTTGTATTATTAAAAGAAACTTCTTGTGATGGCTCAACAATCATACCATTGAATTTTGAAAGGGCAAGTTTAATATTGCTCTTGCGGTTTTCTGTCGACTTTGAGTAGTTGGTTGAAAAAGAGGAGCGCAGGACTATATTTTTAAGTAGATTGTCAAGGTCCTTTTCTGGCACTATCTCGACAAAAGGTATATTGATTGTGTAACTTTCACCGCTTTTAAAAGCCTCATTTAACGCCTCGTCCAGAGAGGCTCTGTCAACTCGCAAGCCGTTATATCCTTCGCTTATTGAAAACATCTCTTCGCTCTCGGGCTGAAAGACAACACTTGCCTCTATAGGCTCCTTTTCAATTTGCGAGATTATTTCATCTATCTGCTCACTGGCACCGCCGTATAGCGTCTGATAGGGGAGATTTACATAAAGTCCTTCATTTTTAATCTTATTTTCTATCTTTTTCTTTTGAAAGATATTGCCTTCTCTCCCATAACTTAGGACATTATCAAGTGAGTCGTCAAAGTTGCCAACAAGCTCAAAGTCCTTGCCATAGATTGACCAAGTTTTATCGCCACTTTTTAAGGTTATTTGCAAGTTGTCCTTATTTTCATTAAGTTTGCGACCAAGCTCCTCACTTGCCTCGGCTTTGGTCAGCCCTGACACATCAACACCATTTATGTGCGTGCCAGAATAGAAGGTGGTCTTGCTTGATATACTGTCACCAAAATAAAATTGACAAAATAAAAGCAGACCGGCCGCGATAAGACATACAGCGAGTAGCCAAATTAAAGAAACTTTGTTTTGCTTAACTTTACTTTCCACGATTTAACTCCTAAGGTATTATTTGTAAGATTATAAAAAATATTACAACAAAATTTTGAATAATAATGCCACTAGAGATTTATAATAACTTGTGGAAAAATTATCATTAAAAAGCAAACTGCTTCGTAGCCTTTTAGTTATTGTTTTGGTAGCGCTGTTTATAACGCTAGTATATTTTATTTTGGTCTGGACAGGGCTTTGGGAAAAACTAAACTCTGTCGATAAAATCAAAAACTTCATCTTAGACCTTGGCTTTTATGGACGCATCGCCTTTGTGTTTTTCCAGTTTTTGCAGGTGACCTTGCTTCCAATACCTTCGCCACTTTTGATTGTTGCAGGCTCGCTCATATACGGCGCCTTTCAATCGGGTTTGCTTTCACTTGCGGGTATTTTGCTTGGAAGCGCCTTTGCTTTTTTTCTCGGCAAAACCTTCGGGAGCCGGCTTGTATCCTTTATGATGGGGAAGGAAAGTCAACAAAAATGGAGCAAAACTCTTACAAAATGCAAATATTCTTTTGTTATTATGATGCTTCTTCCTTGCTTTCCTGATGATATACTCTGCCTTGTTGCCGGGCTTACTGATATGAGCTGGACATTTTTTATGGTCACACAGCTCATCGCGCGACCTATCGGCGTCTTTTCGGTAAGCTATCTTTCAAACGGCGAGATTATTCCATATAGCGGTTGGGGGCTTGTGGTCTGGGCTGTAATAATTATTGTCTCATTTTTGCTAATTTACCTAACAAGTAAATACAACAAAGAGATTGAAAATTATATAAATAAAACCTTAAATAAATTATTTAAAAATAAGGGTAAATTAAATAAAATAGATAAAAATCAATAATAAAAATAAATAGAAAATAATAAAAAATTAAATAAGAAATTGAAAATAAATATAAAATAATAATAATAAAAATGTCAAAAAAATAGAA
>CAMLSW010000024.1 GCA_946484195.1 uncultured Clostridia bacterium | reverse complement strand
CATTGTTCTCGCTAACCTCTTCTGAGTTAGCGTTTATATATTAACACATTCTTTTCCCCTTTGTCAACACTTTTTTAATATTTTTTATACTTTTTTATACCTTTTTTTATCTTTTCTGCGATACACTAAGACCCGTTGCGGGATTAGCATCTCTTTTAAGGACAAAAAGATAAACTTTCGCTCATCTTTTTCTAAAGTGTAAAATATTTATCATCAAACAATTGCGCTTAAAGTGAATTGATATGGTATTAACCATATTTCTTAACCACACAATAATTGAAAAAATGTAATTAAACCTTGACAAAAGTTGTTAATTGTACTATCATTATTATAAGAGGTTAATAATGAATAAAGATAGACAAGAGTACATCACATCTTATATAGAAAAGAGTAACGGACAAACCTACACTGTTCACGTAATTAGAAAAAATGGAAACATCGTAGTAAATAAAACAAATGTCAATGCAGGTCCTCATTATCAATTAGAAAACCCTGCAAAGCTCGGCGCTGAAGGCATTATAAGAAAAACAGACAACGGCCTTATAACTTGCTTTGAAAAACTTACAAGCAAACCTGCTGACTCTGAAAGAATAAGATATACAAGACAATTCTTATCACATACCAATATATTTATAAAGGATTATGTTGAAAAGAATTTTGGGCAACTTTCAGAAGAAGAATTGCTCCCTTATATAAAAATCAAACTAGATAATGTTGTCAATGCATTCTCTAAGAAACACCCTTCAGTAGACCTAAAAGAGACAATAAATGAACTTGCAAATAGCGATATAATAGCAAAAAATAATGCTTTAAAGCAAAGCCTACAAGAAAAATATCAAGCCCTGCAAGAACAAGAAAATTTAAACCCAGATTTAGAAGAGCCCGAACAAGAATAAAGCAAAAAGCCGAGATAATTCTCGGCTTTTTTAAAAATACATCACCCCTTGCCTTGAATTAACATAGCTCTCAAACGCTTGATGACTTATTGCTAGGTAAATTTGGCAATGGTGATTTTTAAAACAACACACGCTCAAATAATTATCTGGCTCATATGGAACACCCCTTGTTTTAGTAATATCTAGTATAACATAACTCCCAAATGGCAAAAGGTGATTCTGTAATTGAAACAAAGTTTTAGTGTTGTCTAATATAGTATAACTCTCAAACTTTAAGAGCATAGATGTCGATATGCGTTTGAGTATCTCCTTCAAATTCATTATATACTAACAAAAAATTTTTTGGCGCTAATGGATAATTTAAAAACTCAAACGCAATTGTATTGTCACCTTTATCATAATCAAATCTTGCAACTTCTTTTCCTTTTGAAATTATGTCAGCAAAGTTATATTTTGTTGCGGTTTCAGCATCTATTTCTTTGTTGGTTAATCTCTCATAATAAAAATCTAACCACCTATGAATAGAATCTATATCTTTTAAAATTTTACAAGTTGTCTTAATTCTTTTCATTTCTTCTTTTATTGTTTCTGATTTTCTTTTAAACATAGCAAATTCCCTTTTGTAAAATTTTTAAAAATTTTCTTTAATTTATGTTTAGAAACATAACCCTCAAACCTTTAAATTGTCGCTCTACTCATACGCAATACTTTAATATAATGTAGAATAACATAACTCTCAAACTCGTGGAATGTTTTGCATATTTGGGTTATCGTTTTAGTGGTATCTAGAATAACATAACTCTCAAACCTAATATAGATAGCGTAAGGAGGGCAAAGAGTTTTAGTGGTATCTAGAATAACATAACTCTCAAACAATTATCAATACTTTGTATGGAACTATGCAGTTTTAGTGGTATCTAGAATAACATAACTCTCAAACAACTCAGTCATAGGTTCTCGATTATCTTCCGTTTTAGTGGTATCTAGAATAACATAACTCTCAAACCACAGCTAACGAAGGTTTGGCTACCTATCTGTTTTAGTGGTATCTAGAATAACATAACTCTCAAACGCAAGTTGGTCTTGCCTGTAATGACTTTCTGTTTTAGTGGTATCTAGAATAACATAACTCTCAAACATAATAATTGTTTTAACGGTCCCAAAACAAGTTTTAGTGGTATCTAGAATAACATAACTCTCAAACTTGCAAGCTCTCCGGTTATTCGTCTTTTTTGTTTTAGTGGTATCTAGAATAACATAACTCTCAAACTATACCTATGAGTACCGGGTCACCTTTTTGGTTTTAGTAGTATCTAGAATAACATAACTCTCAAACTCATTTCTTTTTACCTCCTATTTGAAAAATGTTTTAGTGGTATCTAGAATAACATAACTCTCAAACTAGCCTCAACAAAAGCTTTGTTAGCGTATTGTTTTAGTGGTATCTAGAATAACATAACTCTCAAACTTAGATACTATTCTGCCTGTATTGGCAATAGTTTTAGTGGTATCTAGAATAACATAACTCTCAAACATATAATGATTGATGATATTTACCTTGATAGTTTTAGTGGTATCTAGAATAACATAACTCTCAAACACAGACGCTGGATATGCAACATTCCTTGATGTTTTAGTGGTATCTAGAATAACATAACTCTCAAACCATTATTTTAATCTCTCCTCTATTTCTATTGTTTTAGTGGTATCTAGAATAACATAACTCTCAAACAGAAACTGCAAAGCAAAAAGCAAAAATTGAGTTTTAGTGGTATCTAGAATAACATAACTCTCAAACATATCAACTGTGAATATTTAGACAGACCGTGTTTTAGTGGTATCTAGAATAACATAACTCTCAAACATTTGATACCATATATCATTTGATGTTGGTGTTTTAGTGGTATCTAGAATAACATAACTCTCAAACCAATGGTCAGTATATTTCATTAAAACTACAGTTTTAGTGGTATCTAGAATAACATAACTCTCAAACCTCAAATGTTTGAAAATAACTTTATGCGCACCCGCATCTTATTCCTTTCGTGATACCACCGATACCACTAGTATTATTATACCATCTAATATTTCAATTGTCAAATAACACACAAATCTTCATCAATTATTATTGTTTCACAGTTTGGTAAAACATATTTTTTGTATGGCTCAATCAAAAGCACATATAACTGCTTGTAATTTAGCTCCTTCAAAAATGTTGCTATCTCATCTCTACTGAGGACGCAACTCAATCCCACAAATATAACAACACTTAAGCTCTTTGTTGTGTTTAACTGTATATAAGTCAATAGATCTTCTGTTAAAGTATTCGACTTTATAACTTTATATTGAAGCATCTTTACAAAATTTTCATATTCTAGTCCCTCTAAGCTGTTTACATTATAGTCAAGTTTTTCTATAATCTTATCATTAATTTCAATTATCAGTGTATTTAGCTTCGCAAAATCTTCAATAAAGTCATTTTCTTTCAAAATATCAACGATTTTGTTATTTATTGCATTTGAGGATTTTCGTCCGCCTAAAAAATCCCCAAAATAATCATAAACAAAAAGGCAATGATTTGGAATGCTCAAGATATCTCTTTCAGACAAGACGAAGTCGCCATCCTCGCCGTTAACTTGACCATATAATTGTTGCGAAAGTCTATAAAACTCTCTCGAGTTTTCTATCACCAGCATATAGTTTGAAGACAGCGAAAAATCAACTTGTCTTGATAAATCTATGTGCACAAGTTTCATAGTGTCACCACCCTATCATTAGAATCTATAATATTACTCTTACTTTCACCACGCAGGTATTCAATACTTGCGTATTGTTTTTCAGTGACCTGCAAAAGTTGAACAAGCCCACTACTAGGCAGATTTTTGTAAATTTGTTTTTTAAGAAGATTGCCTGAATTATTATTAAGCACTAAGCGCGAATAAATCGACTCTTGCATCATAATAAAGCCATTTTTTATCAAAAACCTTCTAAAATTTCTATATTCAGCCAAATCCTTATTTGTAATCATTGGCAAATCAAAAAATACTATTAATCTCATAATTCTACAGTTCATAAAATCTTAATAATTCCATATCCTCATTATTTAAACTTTCTAAAACACTTTGACAATAAATTGAGATTGCATTTTCTAGATATTGACGTTTGCCATTTATATTTAACTGCAACTTAAAAATATCTAAAATTCTAAGCCTAAAGTCTCTATCATCGGGGGTTTTAACAATTTTGAACACCTCTCTATCGACAAGTATGCGAAATGGCTCAAATAAATCGCAAGATAAATTAAAATAGTTAAACTCATTTTTATGCCATATACCAAGTTGCGTGAGATATCCAAGTCTGACAATCTCGCGATTAAAACAGGCAAGCATAACCGCATAGCCATAATTAAGCGCGCCATTAATGTTGCTCTCCTCTCTTCGCTGGAATTCCTGTCCAAATATGGCATTAAAATAAACTTTCGCAGAGTGTCCTTCACGGTTGGTTATATCGCTAGGCATAACATCATCTAAGTAATCACCAAGTAAATCTGCCGATAAATTATATCCAAGCTCTTCTAAAAATTTCTTTTGCTGATAAATTTTGTTTTGAATAATCTTTTGCCATACACTTGCCTTGATTTTTTCACTCCATTGCATTTGTTTCTTTATCTTGCTTACACTACCATAATTATTGTGGAGACCTACAAGTTCGCTCTCAGGGTTGTGCTTCTCATCACAAAATATTATTTTTACATTATTCTTTATAAGTTCGCTAAGAAGAGCACTGGTCAAGGATATGGCCGTTGACTCTAATATTAAATAAGATATCTCCGGAATATATATCCTTGACTCTTCTTCACTTCTGCAAACTAGATAATTCATTCGCAAATCAAGCTTGCTCCTATTTTTTATTACTACCGTTCTAAATCCCATATCTCTCACAACTTAATAATCTTGCTGATTAGCCCCGTGCTGGACTTAATAACAAGTTTAATATTTTTATCTGTAATGTCTTTATTGATTTTGATTGTACCCGCTTTTCCTTTTCCTCCAATCAATTGCAAATCCGAAGTTTGCGAACCGGTTGAAACTCTTTTGACAATCTGGTATAACACCTCTGCTTGCTCCATTACATTAAGCTTTGCAAACCTTTCTCTGCCTTTCTTTAATGTATCATTAAACCCTTCAAAAGCAAGTCCCTTGTATATCTTTTTATCAAGTTGATTGATAATATTTTCATAGACTCGCTTGTTATCAGTGACTGTCAGTGCAAGTTCAACATTGCCATCTTTTGCCTTGGGCGACAGCACAACTTTGCCGTCCACTTCTTTAAGGTTATCGGTTTTCTTTTGGCTCTTTAAATCGATATATTTGACAATTGCCTTAATATATTTTTCATCTTTAGGGTCAATAAACCACTCATTGGCATTATGGAGAATGTATCTATCTCCTGTCTTGCCCGCAAGCAGATATTTGCCCTCATCTATGAGCAGAAGTGACTTTATGTTTAGTTTTTCAATGATAACTTTAGCGTTCTTAAGATTATTTTCCCTAACAATATAATCAAAAATTTTATTGCCTTTGTTGGTATCATTCTTATATTTTCTCAAGATATAGATTGGCACCGTTTCTATCGTGCGTTTTCTGCCTATGATATTACCCTTTTTATCTTCCTTGTCACTTTCAATGACGCAAAAATATGCCGTAGACAGATTATTATACCCACCATATTTTTCAAAATTTGAAAGTGGATTGTTTTCTCCCTTTAAGCTGATTTTAGCTTTAGTATTTGGGTCATTCTTGCCACTTTTATATATAGTTTCATCATAAAATGCACCATTTTTGTTTGAAAAGCTCATAAAGCTCACTTGGCAATCATTTTTAGCGACAATCTGCTTAATTCTTTCAACATCAGTTTTACCATTCCAAATTACCTCGCCGGTTTTATAGCTTTTTATCTCATTTTCAAACAATTTTTTGATATTTTTGGTTATATTTTTATTATTTGTATCTTTTTTATAAAAATTTCTTGGGTCATCAGTAAACCTATTAAAGAGAATATTTCCAACAACGGCATTTAAGTAGGCGTCTTTTGCGTGATGCAAATCATTTACTTCGCGACACTTGACAATATCGAATTTATTTCTAAACTCTGAAACATATTTAGCTTTGGAGTAGACTATATCTCTTGGGTCAGAAACAACAGATTTTAAAAGTTCAATCACAGCTTTAGCAGCTTGATTGGTTTCAACAAGCGCTCTTGCAATAAACCCGCCAAGTTCTTCATCAGTAAGAGCATCTTTGCGTACAAGTCTTGAATATTTTTCTTTTGACATCAATTTTAATTGCACAAGTGTCTGCCAAAAACCTGCTTGTTTATCCGCCCAGTCAAACTTAGATGAAATTGGATAAAAATCGCTTTTATTTTTATTATAATCACTTTTAACAAGCACTTTATTGTCTATGCTGTCATCTTTGATGATTGACTGAGGTATGATATGGTCAACATCATAACTATGCTCATTATATAGGTCAACTATGTCAATCGGCTGACCAGAATAGGCACATCTGCCAAGTTGCAAGAAATACAAATATAGCTTTTCACTTCTAAGGGAGGCGTCCTCTTTGCCCTCAAGCTCCTTTATTAAATTGTCAAGGTCAACGCTAATATCTTTAACTTTGTCTTTAAATTCCTTTGAATGATATTGGTTTAATAAATTGGTTTTACGTGATAATTTTCGCCCATCCTCGCCTTTTTTCTCGTCGTGACGCGTAACTTCAACGAAAATTCTTGACGGTTTGCGTCCCATTAGTGATATAATCTCATTTACAACCTTTATAGACTGCCAAACACCTCGTTTAACCGCCGGTGAGCAATAAAGTTCTTCGACGTCTTGATAGGTTAAATCCTTAGCTGTTTGTTTACTATGCTTTTCAAGTTCTTCGCCTAAAGTATAGTCTTTATTGTAAAGAATTTCTTGCAAATTTTGGTTGGTATTATACAGCTCCGATATTATGTTTGTAATTTCACCTGTTTGCGTGTTTACAAATTTTAGCTCCAAAAATTCTCTTGATAGCCTACCCCAGCCCGAGAAGTTAAGCGCCTTGATTTGTTTTATTTGGCTGTCTTCTAGCAGGTCGCCATACTGCCTTTTAATTCGACTTTCAAGCCTATTCTTGTCACTGATAACGGTATGAAAGAGAATTATATTTTCAACCACATCCAAATGTTCCACCAAAAATCTATCGCCTAAAATCTTTGATAAAAGATAGTATGATGATAGGTCGTTTGCAAACTCTTTGTCGATACCTGTGATTTCAATTTTCTTTGCCTCTTGCTCTGTAAGCACTCCTTCACTGACCAAAAAGTTTTTAAGCGTTTTAATAGTCACCTTTTTGTTATTTTTAAAAAGTTTATCAAAAATCTTTTGTTTTAAGGCAACTTGAAGATCATCGCCGTTTATTTTTAACTTGTTAAGCTCATTTAGCACCCTAAAACTAGAATATAAGATAGAATGTTTAGGCAAAACATCACATTCTCTTAAGTATGTGCATTTGCTAGTCATCTTCTTGATAAAACCTTCCTCTGCCTTGTCAAAATCAACAATCTTATCAAGTGTCCAAGGATAGAGTTTGCCATTTTGCTTTGTTGCCCAGCCAAAGTTATTTTCTGCTTTTGGTGAAGAACCGATAGGCCCTACAAAATAAGGTACTCTAAATTTGAGTATCTCGATAATTTTTTGACTATTTGTAAGTCCGCTCTCATCTTTTTCATTTAAAAATGAATATTTACTGCTGTTTACATCTAGAATTTTACGCAATTCTTTCTCGTATAGCCTATTCGGAAAAACAGAATTTGATTTAATTCTCTGCCTAAGCAGAAAGTTGTCGTTATCAATTGAAAAGCGTATTTTACTCTTGTAAGACTCAAACTCCTCGTCAATATTTTCTGGTTCTTTCGCCAATATTGATTTGATGTAATTATAAAAATCCTCTCTAGTCGGCTTTGTGCTTGTGCCATTGCCAACAACATATTTCTTGCCATTCATCTTTGAGTTTGATACATAATAGGCATAATTGGTGAAGTCATACTTGCCATCTAGTTGATTTTTTAATATCTCATACTTTTTGGACGGATAATATCTTTTAATAAAATCCTTAAATTCTTTAAGTTGCTCTTTGTGCAAGTTATATCGCTCAACTAAAGCGTCACAAATATAATCGTTGTCGCCTAAAATTTTCTTAAGTTGAATTCGACTATAAACCTCATTAAGTCTATCCAAAACAGTAAGCTCATCCTCGGTTAAAAGGCTTGAAAGCTCACTATACTGCACGCTCTCGTAATTTTCATCCCCAAATGAAAACTTGTACTCGCCATTGTCAAACAAGTCTTTCGTGTTGCCCTTGCCATCAACAATAACATCAACAAACTTTTTGTCAAGTTTCCCGTTCGCATCAAGAAGTTGATATAATTTTTGCTTAGTTTCCTTTATGCCCCTGCTTTCCTTTATAATGTCAATCAACTTCTTTTCACTATCACTTGTTAACTGCGACAAAGAAGATAGGTTATCTTCATTTAAAGTTTTATACATTGCTAGCGCCCCATTGTACGAAGAGGCTATCGAGATGTTATCTCCATAGTCACCCTCATATAAAAAGTGCCCTCTACGCTTTATAATATTATGTAATGCCAGATACAAAAAGCGAATGTCATCTGCCGGTTTTTCTGTAAGCTCTTTTCTCAAATGATATATTGTCGGATAGCGTTTATAGAACTCCTTGTCGGTAAAGCGCTTGCCATTTATTTTGCAGTTAAAAAGTGAGTCTTTTTCTCCAATCTTGCCTAGCGCCTGCTTATCTTCGACAAAAAGGCTACTATATTTCATTCTCGTCAAAAATTTATCGTCAACCTTATCAATCTCGCTCTTAAATATTTCTTGAAGCCATCCAAGTTTTAACTTGCGTCTGTCAAGCCTACGTCTGCTGGCACGTTTCATTCGGCGTCCTTCAGCAGAGCCCGCCTCGTCAAACAGTCGCACACCCCACGCCTTTTGCCCTTTTATCTTAATAATGTTGTAATTCTTGTCAATAACAGCATAGCCCACACTATTTGTGCCAATATCTAGTGTAATTGCATAAAAATCGTTCATTTCCCTTGACTCCTTTAAAAAATTAATTTATAATAAAGATGTTTAGAATAACATAACGAGTTCAAATAAATTTATTCTAATCATCGCACCAGTGACGTGCGGAAGGGGGAGCCGAAAGGCTCTTCTTTTTTACAACTAACTAAAATAGCCTTCAAAAATAAGAACATTATGCAAACAATATCAATCTATGGCACTTTGAGAAGTCACCCTAAAACACAAAAGCCATTTCTCACTTAATTATAACAAAATGCGTCATTTTTGCCAACAGTTTTTAGCTAAAATAAAAAAGCATACTAATTTAGCACGCAAATTTAATAAATGCGATATTAGTATGATTTTGTTTAAATAATTTGTAATAAATAATACTTGTCAAAGCAGTAACAAATTTTAAATTTTTATTTATCTGCATTCCTTAATCAAAAAAAAGAGGGCATAAGCCCTCCTTTGAATTTTGCAATGTTTTAACAACTGATTTCTTGGTCAGTGCTCTTTTGACGACCAATTTCTCCCACAAAAGTTTTTTCTGGTGTTTTCTTGATTGCTTCCGCAATAGCCTTTTTATTTGCAATAACAGTATTTGTTATATTTATTGTACATTTGATTTTTGGCATATAATTTACCTCCGCTAACTTGCCTTTATGATAGCATATTTTTTTTGATTTGTAAATACCTTTTTAAAAAATTTTTTTACATTTTTTGTGGAACATTTATTGCTAGTATATTGAGCGCTTGCTCTAGTTTATTTTTAACAAGCATCAAAAGCGCTATATAACTTTTTTTCTTGCTCTCATCCTTCTCGTTTACAACATTTATATTGCTATAGAAAGTTGAAAAGGTACTTGCTAGATTGTATGTGGCAAGGCAAAGTGGTGACAGCGACTTATTGTTATAGCAAATTTCATAAGATGAATTTAATTTTAAGATACTTTTAATTATCTCACGCTCCTGCTCATTATTGATTGTAAAGTCCTCTGCCGAAGCTAGTCCTGTCTTATTTAAAATTGAGTTAATTCGCACTGCAGTGTACTGCAAATATGGTCCGGTTTTGCCTTCAAAGGTCAAAAATTTATCAAGGTCGAAGATATAATCTTTATCTACATTGTTTATAAGGTCGCCAAATTTCATAGCGCCAACGCCAATGGTCAAGGCAAGATTTCGGTCATACTCAACACCATTTGACTTTAACTTTTCGCCAGCCTTTTCAACAAGCATATCAATGATATCTTCAAGCTTGATTGTATCGCCTGAGCGTGTCTTAAACGGCTTGCCGTCCTTGCCGTTCATAGTGCCAAAGCCGATGTAGACAAGCTGTTGCTCATTTGGTGATATGCCTGCCATCTTGCACACCCTAAACACCTGAGTAAAGTGATTTTTTTGTCTTAAATCAACAACATACTCGATGCGGTCAACATCCTTAAACATCTCATTTCTCATCAAGATTGTGGCAATATCGGTTGTTGCATAAAGTACACCGCCATTATACTTTTTAAGAATTGCAGGTGGCATAGGGTTTTTGTAGCGCTGAACCTCATCCTCACTTGTCTTAGGCAGTGGTATATTCTCGCCCTCTACCGCAACATCGACAACAAGCGCTCCATCGCTAACACGGCTAAGATGCTTGTCCTCTATAATCTTTATCGCCTTGTCGATGTAATCTTGCGCATCGCTCTCCCCATACCAAAGGTCAAACTCGGCGCCAAGCTCACTATAGTGCTTTTTAATCTCCTTTACAGAAACTTCCCTTATCTTCTTATAAATTGTAAAGTAAGGCTCTTGCCTGCTCTGTATTTTGAGAGTCCAGTCATCTGCCTCACGTTTAAATTCTTCATCAATATTCTTGCGTGCGCTTGCCTTAGGATATGCATTATTGAGCATTTCTAGAGTTATCTCTTCCTCATCACCACCCTTAAAATAATAGTCTAAATGCCCGTCTAGATAAAGTTGAAGCTCTGTAAGCCCCATTTGAAGCCCCCAGTCACCAAGATGAACATCGGCTATAACCTCGTCACCTAAAAATCTATAAAGCCTCTTTAAACTTTCACCAATAATAGGCGAGCGTAAATGTCCAATATGTAGTGCCTTCGCAACATTTGCCCCACCATAGTCCATAATAACCTTTTGAGGCTGAGAGTGCTTTGGAACGCCACCTCGTTCGTCCTTTAAAAACTCTTGTCCAATTTTGGCAAGTTTTTTATCTGTAAGTTTGATATTTATAAACGCAGGCCTTACCGCCTCAAATAAAAAATCTTCATTCTCTTCAACGGCGTTAGTCACTTCTTCGGCGAGCTCATAAGGATTTTTGCCTAGTTTTTTGGCAATTGCAAAACAGTCATTGCACTGAAAATCGCACACCTTTGGAAGGTTGGAAAAAGTGACAGAAAATTTTTCATTATATCCTGCCTTTGCACCTGCATTATTAAGTAATAGTTCTATCTCATCAAAAATCATCTGTTCTCCATTAAATAGTTAGTTTTTTATAATTGCTTACGGTCCTCAAGCGCCCTTGAAAGAGTGACCTCGTCAGCATACTCAAGGTCTGACCCCATAGAGACGCCTTGCGCAAGTCTTGTCACCTTCACGCCAAGGGGTTTAAGTAATTTTGCAATATACATCGCCGTTGCATCGCCTTCAACATCTGGGTTGGTTGCCATTATAACCTCTTCAACACCATCCTCTTGAACGCGCGAAAGAAGCTCTTTTATCTTAATATCGTTTGGTCCGCGATGTTCAAGTGGGCTTATAGTGCCAAACAGCACGTGATAAACACCGTCGTATGATTTAACTTTCTCCATTGAGAGTATATCTTTTGGCTCTGTAACTACACATATAATCTTGCGGTTTCGCCTCTCGCAAATAGAGCAGACTTCTTTATCTGTAAAGTTGCCACACACCTTGCAAAAACCTATCTTCTCTTTTGCCTCTAAGATGGCGTCTGCAAAACGCTTGGCACGTTCTGGTTTGCCCTCGATTATAGAAAAAGCATAGCGCTGTGCTGTCTTATACCCAACGCCTGGAAGTGACCTAAACTGCTCTATTAATTTTTCTATTAGCTCTTCTTGCATTTTCCCGCCTATATTTTTTGTAATGTAATTAGATGTTACTTAAGTTATATTTTTTCTGCACTGCGCCAGCGAGACAAAAGCTCTTAAAGAGCTTTTAAAAATCATTTTATGATTTTTTGCACCTTAATTTTTAAGGTGCGTCTCGCTGGCGCCCCCTCGATAAACTAGCATCAAAAAGCCTATCTAAATAAGCTTTTAACAAAACCAAACTCCAGCTAATATTACATCATACCTGGAACGTTTGGCATATTCTCTTTTTCTTTTCTTGCAATTTGCCCAAGCACGTCATTGACAGCTGAAACAATCAAATCTTCAAGCATTTCAACGTCGTCAGGGTCAACCACTTCTTTCTTTATTGATATTGATTTTAAACTGCGGTCACCCATCATTTTAACTTCAACCATACCGCCACCAACGGATGAAGAAAACTCGCTTTGTTCAAGTTCTTGTCTCGCTCTTGTCATCTCTTCTTGCATCTTTTGTGCCTGACGCATAAGGTTGTTAAGGTTAGCTCCACCAAATCCACCAAAATTATTGTATCCCATTCTATCCTCCTTTAACTATGAGATAATCTCCAAATAGTTCTTTTAATTTCTTTATATCCTTTTCTTGCGAAGAAAGTTCAACTTTTTTTACATTTATCACAATATTAAGCTCAAGTCCCTGCCATCGAAGCGCGCTTTCAAGCTCTCGCTTGCCATCATTTAATAGGTCGTACATCATTCCATCATTTATGTTGATTATAAGGTTGTTGTCTTTAAGCTCAACATCAGTTATATCACCACACGCTACGTGAAGAGCAATCTGCCTGCGCTCCTTTAAATACAAGACAATTTTGCCCCAAATATTCTTTGCGCTAAGAGAGCCTGTGTATGCCTGTAACTTCAGTTTTTTTTTGCCTCTTCTCCGCTGTCGCCTTCTATGGCGCTAAGTGCAAGCGTTTCAAGTAGTAACCTCGGTGAGAGGGTGTATCGAAGTTCGTTCTCAGCCCCACCAAATATTTGCATAAATCTTATAAGCGTTTTTTCATCTAAAGCTTGCGCTTGCTCAAGCAGTCTATCAAAGGTCTCTTGTGGCAAGTTCAAAATTTCATTCGGTCTTGCACACGACTTGCATATCAAAAGATTTCTTGCCTGTTTTGAAAGCTCCTTGACAAACACCGACAGGTTCTTAGAATTATCTATCTCGTTGACGGTTTCAAGTAACCTGCCAATATCCTTATCTTTAAGAATATCAAAAAACTTAATTAATATATCGTAGTCAGTGGTGCCAAGCACATTTTGCACACTTTCCTTTGTAATTTTACCTTCGCTATATGCAACGATACAATCGGCAATAGAGAGGGTGTCTCTGACACTTCCCTCGCCTGCATTTGCAATCAGCCTGAGCGCATCATTGTCATATTCAATATTTTCTTTATCAAAAACATTTTGAAGAAGTTTGACAAGGTCTTGCACTGAAACCAATCTAAAATCAAAGCGTATACACCTTGAAAGAATAGTTGCAGGAAGCTTGTGCGCCTCAGTTGTTGCCAAGATGAATATTACATAGGAAGGTGGCTCCTCAAGCGTCTTCAAAAGTGCATTGAAGGCACTATCCGTCAGCATATGCACTTCGTCTATGATGTAGACTTTATATTTAGCGCCAACTGGCGTAAACTTCACCTTTTCTCTTATTTCACGAATATCATCAACCCTATTGTTTGACGCTGCGTCAATTTCAATGATGTTGATATCACTTTCGCCCTCAAGTCGTTTGCAAGTTGGACATTGCCCGCACGGCGAGCCATTTATATTATGTTCACAATTGACAGCCTTCGCAAAGATACGTGCAACCGATGTTTTGCCTATGCCTCGAGAGCCAGTAAAAAGATAGGCGTGACCAATCTTACCGCTTGCAATCTGGTTTGCAAGGGCTCTTGTGATATGGTCTTGCCCTATTACATCTTGAAAATTTTTAGGTCGATATTTTCTGTAAAGTGCTAAATGCTCCATACTACTCCTTGAATACTATTTTATTATACATTTTTATCTCTGGTTTTACAAACAAAAAATCGGCTAATGCCGAAATTTTCTTTTAATTTATAACTTTACGCCATTGTCTGCAATCAAATCTTCCTTATTATAGACCTGCATTTGAAGTTTAGAGCCAAAGGAATTGCTTTTACACTTGAGCGTGTATTCAATATCATTGATAGAAAAATTAAAACTTTCGCCTTTTATAAGGTTTGGCATATAAAAGCTTTTGTTAAGCTTTTTGTCAACATAAATTTTGATGTATGAGCCGGCATTTTTGATAAGCACATCGCTCTCACCTATTTTAAATTTAAAAGTTTTTCTCATTATAAAGTAGGTCACTATTGCGAACACTGCAAAAAGTGCAAGCACTACTATAAAAGCCTCAAGCATATTTTCTCCTTTAATCTATCCATTGAAAGTTATCTTGACCTGCGCCAAGTTCAAAATGCAGTTTTATTATACCAAAATCGATTTTAGAATATTCGCCACCAAGATTTTTAAGTCTAACCTTACTATCGTCAACAAGTTCTAGGTAAAAGCTTTGTTGATTGCGGGCGGTTGGTGCTTTGCTTGCACACTCCACCCCCTTTTTAAACCACTGGGGGCTGTCAACTGATATATTTGAAAGCTCTGACATACTTTTGCCGTTATGTGCAAAGCCCTGCGTCTTGCCATAGCCGATTGATATGATGGCTACAAGTTTTTCGCCCTTTAAAATTTTACATCTATCGATTACACTTCTTTTATTGAAGGTAAGGGCAATCCAGCAACTGTTTAGCCCCAGTGTCTGCGCTTTTAAAAGGCATTTTTCACCATAGTACCCAGCCAGCTGTTCGAGATTTTCAAAAGAGGTCTTACCAATTAGAGCAATATAACTATGTACGCCTTCAAAGGTTCCATAATGAACGCTCAGCCCGCTAAATGCCTCTCTGTCATTAGATACAAGTTGCATTTTAAGACCGCTTTCTTCATTTTGCTCATCAATATACTCTTGCAAAGACGCAAGCTTATCTTCTTCAATATCTTTATCAAGATAATTTCGTACAGTGTGACGTTTGTCTATTGCCTCTAAAAAGTCCATACTCCCCCTTTGAATGTTTTAAAATCACTAATAATAAAGTTTTATTAATAATATATTAAATACTTTAGTAAAATTACGATAATTTCTTCTTATTATTGTGGGAATTGAACAACTGGAGCTGTTACCATAGGTCCAATTTGTGATTGAACGGTAATTTCACTTAAAAGACAAGAAATGTGACTTGCAAGCACTCTTGCAACAGGGCTGGTTTTAAAATATTCAACAGGGTCCTCGATGGTCTCATATTCGGTTGTATTGATAATAACCTCAACGCCCATAGTAACCTCAATTGAAAAGATGCAACCAGGCTCTGGTTTCACAAATCTTGTCAAGAATACCTTAACAGCGTCAGAGCGAAGTCTTTCAACCTTCATCTCGTCCCAAACTCTCATATTGATGGTACTGCTTGGTTGTGGTTCTCCAAGTCTTTGATAATCGATTTTTTCTATAATTGGTTTAAAATTCATATTTCTAATTGCGTTTGCCATAATATTCTCCTTTTTTCAATCTTTTTATATTTTAACACAATATTTAAAATTAATCAATCTTTTTTATAAAATTTGAATTTCTTGTTCGCAAAGTAAAAATATCTCGCGGTGATTTAGACGAGATATTTTAATTTTTGCCATATTTTTACACTTAAATAATATAAAAATTATCTATTTTTATATTTTTTCTTTAATTTTTGTTGGCTAATCCAAGTTGCCATAACAAGTTTCTTTGGCAAAATGTTGACAAGGCGCACTTGACTTCTTGCAATAAAGCCACATATTGAAAGCTCTTTGCCTTTCTTGCTGTCCTTGATTGCCTTTTTAACAACTCGCTCTGGCTTATACATCGCAGCATAGTATGTTACAACCTCATTCTTAGCTTTAGTATCTTTTGCTCTATCAAAAAATGCCGTCTTTGTCCAGAATGGGCAAACGCAGGTAATCTTAATCTTTCTTGACTTAAGCTCTTGATTGAGCGCCCTTGAGTAGCTGACAACAAAAGCTTTGCTTGCGCCATATACCGCCATATATGGTATTGGTTGAAAGCCAGCAACTGATGCAATCTCCACAATCCTTCCGCCCTCGCTCATATACGGCAAAACATACTCAGTCATTTGAAGGAGGGCTTTGCAGTTAAGGTCTACCATATTCGCCGAGTCTTTAACGTCAATTTCATCATATCTGCCAAACTTGCCAAAGCCAGAACAGTTTGCAAGAAACTTTACATTAGGCTTTTCTTCGTCAAGTTTATTTCTGATTACATCAAAACTCTCCTCTTTTGTAAGGTCAAGGTCAAAGCCTATAAAAGGGGTTTTTGTCTCTTCTCTTACTCTGTCAAGCGCCTCTTGCCCAAGACCTATTCCCCAAAACTCATCAAATTGCCCATCAAGTTGTCTTACAAACTCTCTTCCCATACCAGATGAAGCACCGGTTATAATTGCTATATTTTTCATAATATCTCCTTAATTTACTAAAAATATTGATTTTTTTGCGTTTTTTATTTGATTTTATTCAATTTTTTTGAAATTATCTATTACTTGATAATATCCTTAAGATAATCATCAAGATATTCAAACGCCTTTTCCTTAAATTCCTTTGGCACTTTGTAGTACTGCCCAGCAATCGCACAAGATATCGCGCATAGCGTGTCAGTGTCGCCACCTATCGAGATGCTTGTCCTAAGGCAATCTTCAAAGCTGTCAGAAATTAAAAAGCAGTATATTGCTTGTGGCACCGTGCCTTGACAAGTCTCGTTAAACTTATAGTTTTTATTTAGCACATCGTAGTCAAAATCTAAACTGTAATAGTTCTCTTCAATATATTTTTTTATCTCCTCTTTGCTCTTCTTTTTCTTTGCAAGGAAGATTGCAACCGCTGTTGCCTCTGCCCCCTTCAAGCCTTCTGGATGATTGTGAGTTATACGGGTAACTTCCTTTGAAAGGTTTTTAACCTGCTCCAGGTCATTTGCAAACATCGCCACAGCACTCACCCTCATAGCAGAGCCGTTACCAAAACTTTCATACGGCATCTGCGTCGTTGAATTAAGCCACTTCTTGAACATTCCGCCATAGCCACAGTTCTCATAGCGTCTGCCAACCTCATTCACACAGCTTTTTGTCTGCTGGTAAAGGTTACTATAGTCACCCCTGCACTCTTTTAAGGCTTTGTAAACGGCTATAGATAGTACGCTATCATCAGTGAAATGACAGTCCTTTGTGAAAAGTAGGCAATCTTTGGTTCTAATATTGTTAAATTCATATATAGAGCCTGCCACATCACCAACAATCGCACCAATGAGCGGATTTTTATCAAGTCTCTTCTTGCTGTTCTTCTTGTCAATTAGCGCCTGCTTCTCTTCCTTTTTTAGTCTCTCATTTTCTGCAATCTCTTCATCTTTAAGTAGCATATCGCCTATACGCGTCACTACAGAGCCTGCAACAATCATAAGTATAAAAGGCACCGCCACCTCCCAAGCAATAAAGGCGTCCTCAGTTTTTGTTTCAAAAAATAACACAAAAAAAGTGATGAAGGCAGACACAAAGCCAGCAAGTCCAATACCAAGCGTCAGTCCTCCTGCAATAAGATAGGTCTTTTTAATCTTTTTGGCACCCTTTTCATCGTGTTTTGCCCTCACCCTATCGTTTATCTTCTTAATGTAACTTTCCATAATATATCCTTATATAAGATATTAACATAAATTTATATAAAATGTAAACAAAATTACAAAATTGAAGATAAAATGTGACAAAAATGCGATTTTATATATTTTTTTTCTTTTTATCTCTAAAAATATTACTTTTTGTTTCCTGTAATAAGTCAAACATCATATACTTTTCATTCTAACAAAAAACAATCTTTGTAAAATACAAAAAACATCGTAAACTAAAAATTCGGTAATAGAATAATTTAAAATAAACAAATATTAAAAACACTTGCAAAATTTTAAATTATAATGTATAATAAAAAAGCAAACTTTAAAGATTAATTAATTTATAGGTTTGCTTAACTATTTTATGTTTATGCGGATATGGCGAC
This sequence comes from uncultured Clostridia bacterium, assembly GCA_946484195.1. Lineage (GTDB taxonomy): Bacteria > Bacillota > Clostridia > Christensenellales > UBA1242 > Caccovivens. Next base: position 2,058 of record CAMLSW010000024.1, on the reverse strand, counting down.
TAGGCTCCCCTTAAAATTGCATTTTAAGAGTAAAAGTGGCAGTCGGGGTCCCCGAAAATCGCAAGATTTTTGGGGTAAAGTAGCGGCGGATTAAATCCAGCGAGAAACAATTGTTTCGTCGTCTGACATTCCGCCTAAATAAAAAATAAATATGGTATGCGGATATGGCGGTCCGGGTTCCCTTAAAATTGTATTTTAAGGGTGAAAGTGGCAGACGTGGCGGATTTAAATCTAGCGAAAAACAATTGTTTTGTCGTCTGACATTCCGCCTAAACAAAAAAGAAATATGGTATGCGGATATGGCGGTTCGGGTTCCCTTAAAATTGCATTTTAAGGGTGAAAGTGGCAGACGCGCTTGATTTAAATCCAGCGAAAAACAATTTAATTGTTTTGTCGTCTGACATTCCGCCTAAATAAAAAATTTATAATAAATGGTATGCGGATATGGCGGAATGGCAGACGCGCTGGATTTAGGTTCCAGTCCGAAAGGGTGCAGGTTCAACTCCTGTTATCCGCACCAAGTGGCTATAGGTCTTACAAATAAAGGCTTATAGCATTTTTTTATTTAATATTGATAAACTTGCTTTTGACACAACTTTTAGCTTAAAAACGTAAAAATTGCTATAAAAACTGAGTCAAAAACTGTGTCAAATTTTTCATTTTAAATTGTATTTCTGAACAACTTTAAACAGTGCGCCCCTCAGCCTTGGCAAGTTTGGTTCCCGCTACTACAAACTAAGTTGATATAACTAATATCGCCTACTCTTGGTCGTCATTTCACATAAATACGCTATGACTCGAAAAATGTTGAAAAAAAACACTTAACATTTGCCCCTAAGTATGCTATAATAAGATTAATTCAGTTTTAGATGTTAAATGAGGGGTAAATATGAATTACTATAACGGCACTGAATTTAATGGAGATATAAAGGAGTTTAAAATTAGTAAGTCAAAAGATGGCTATGTTTATGCCACAACAAGCAGGCTTGTCGCCCTAACCTATATTGCAAGAGTTTATCCAAACACTTTTACTACAATAAACGGACAAGAGTGTTTCCTTGAAATAGTACCAAACTTTTTCGAAAACTCGGTTAAAGGCAGGTCTGGGTACCTTTATACACTTGAAGAAGCCAATTTCAAGCCAGTTGAGCAATCTAACAAATGTGGTCACGCTGGCGCCGTAAGGACTGCGCAGGATGTCAAAGTTAAAAGCGTTGAGTATATAGAAGACATTTATAGCGAACTTTTAAAATATATTAAAAGTGGGCAACTTCAAATTAAAAAATTTGATAGCCTAGATAAAAATTACATAAAAAACCTACTTCCAAAGCTCATTGAGTTAAATAAAACTAGCACAATAAATATTCCTACCAACCGCATTGATTTGATAGAGGAATACCTAGCCAAGAACGTTACAAAAGAAGAATAAGAAAATTTTAAATATAAAAGGAGTTACATATGAAAAATAATTTAGAATTTTATGTTGCATACGATGCACCTACTCTTGACACCGCAAAAGACCTTGAGGGCACACTATATGTAGGAACCAAAAAAGACAATACCCTATACTGGTATAATAATGATAGCAATAGCTGGATAAAAAGCCTATATAATCTTGATGCTATAAAAGATAATATTGCCTTTGTAAAAGTTGGTGACGACTGGCACAACTCGTTTATCTCAGTTTCTGAGGCTAAAGAATATTTCTCTTTAATAGATGAAGCGCAAAAACCATCTACAATCGGCAAGGCACTCTCATTTTTTATTACTAAAGAGCCTATAAGCGAACAAGAAGGCTCTAAACAAGACGAACTTCTATATGTTGGGATAAATAAAAACAATAAACTTTATTGGTACGATAATATCGCTCAAAAATGGACAAAAAGTATTTATAATTTAAGTGATATACAAGAAGACAAGGACTTTACACCAGTAAAAGAGGATTGGGCGAATGAGTACATTTCGGTGTATGACGCTATAGCACATTTCGCTCCAGAAAGTTATAAACTTTACGCGCCAGAAGAAAGTGAAAGCGGACAAGAGTAAATTTATTACATA
>CAMLSW010000023.1 GCA_946484195.1 uncultured Clostridia bacterium | reverse complement strand
ATGTAAGTAAAGTATTGTTTCATTTCTCTGATATTAAATTATCATTTAAAATGATTTTTATTTGCTGAATTTATTTAAAATATATTCAAATCAAAAATATATCATTAAAAACATTTTTAATTTAGTTGTTTTTTGATATATAATTGTAAAGAAGGATGGTTTTATGGAATTTAAGTTAGAGTCAAAATACAGCCCAGCAGGCGACCAGCCACAAGCGATTGAGAAACTTGTGGAGGGTTTTCAAGATGGCTTAAAGGAGCAGGTGCTTTTGGGGGTTACCGGAAGCGGCAAAACCTTTACTATGGCAAATCTTATACAAAAGATGAAAAAGCCAACGCTTGTTATTGCGCACAACAAGACGCTTGCGGCACAGCTATGCAATGAGTTTAGAGAGTTTTTTCCGCACAACCGTGTTGAGTATTTTGTATCATACTATGATTATTATCAGCCCGAAGCCTATATTGTCTCAACCGACACCTATATTGAAAAGGATATGTCTATTAATGACGAGATTGACAAGCTTCGCTCCTCTGCAACCTCGTCCATACTTGAGCGAGATGATGTAATCATAGTTGCGTCGGTATCTTGCATCTATGGCTTAGGTAACCCAAATGAGTACTACAATCTGCATATGACGCTACGGGAAGGCGACCTTGTCGACAGAGATGAAATCATCTCGCGATTGATAGATATTCAATACACGCGCAACGATATTGATTTTAAACGTTCGACCTTTAGGGTTAAGGGTGACACTCTTGATATTTTTCCGTCGAGTCAATCAGAACTTGCAATCAAGATTAGATTCTTTGGTGATGAGATTGAAAAGATATATGATTTTGAGCCAGTTTCAGGCAATCTTATAAACGAGCTTAAGCAGGTTTCAATTTACCCGGCAACGCATTATGCGGTTGGTCGCAACAGGATGGAACAGGCGCTTGAACAGATTGAGAGAGATAGAGAGCTAGCAGTTGACGAGTTTACAAAGCAGGGCAAACTTATAGAGGCTGAAAGAATAGGTCAGCGCGTTTCGTATGACATTGAAATGATGCGAGAGGTTGGTTATTGCAGTGGTATAGAAAATTATTCACGCTATTTTGATGGTAGGGCACCAGGCGAGCCACCATATACTCTTATAGATTATTTTCCAAAAGACTTTTTGACAATCATTGATGAAAGCCATATGACCCTGCCACAGATTAGAGCAATGTACAATGGTGACAAGGCAAGAAAGCAATCGCTTGTAGAATATGGTTTCCGTCTCGAGGCGGCAAAAGACAATAGACCGCTTACCTTTAACGAGTTTGAAAGCAAGATTGGGCAGGTGATGTATGTGTCGGCAACGCCAGCGCAGTATGAGCTTTCGCGTGCAGGAGCGGTTGTAGAACAGGTGATAAGGCCAACTGGTCTACTTGACCCGCTTATTGAGGTTAAGCCAATTAAAAATCAGATTGAAGATTTGATGCTTGAGATAAAAAAGGTGATTTCACACAATGCAAGAGTGCTTGTAACCACTCTTACCAAAAAGATGGCAGAGAGCTTGACAAGTTTCTTGCAAGAGCACAACTTCAAAACCAAATATATGCACTCAGAGATTGACACGATGGAGCGTGTCGAGATAGTAAACGGCTTGCGTTCAGGCGAGTTTGATGTGCTTGTTGGAATAAACCTTTTAAGAGAGGGGCTTGATATGCCAGAGGTCGAGCTTGTTGCAATACTCGACGCTGACAAAGAGGGCTTTTTGCGTAGCGAGGGGGCTTTGATACAGACAATAGGCAGGGCGGCACGAAATGCAAATGGGCGAGTTGTGATGTATGCGGACACTATGACCGACTCAATGAAGAGAGCCATAGAGACTACAAACAAGCGTAGAGCTCTTCAAGAAAAATTTAATAAAGAGCATAATATAACGCCAAAAACTATTATAAAAGAGATTAAAAACACGTTAGAGATATCTAAGAAGGTCAGCGACGGCAAACTCAAGAAAGAGGAGATACCTGCTGAAATTGAGAAACTGACGGCAATGATGAAGGTTGCCTCTGGCGCGCTCGACTTTGAGAGGGCGATAGAGCTACGAAACCAAATACAAAAGCTCCGCAAACAGCTTGAGAGTTTAAGTAAGAAAAAAGGAAATTAAAAGAAAATTACGATAATTTTATTAAAAAACTTAAATTTTGTAGCATATTTTCATTTAAAATGATGATATGCTACTTTTTATGCAGATTATAACTAACTTTTTTATAAGCTAGGCGTTTAAAATGTGCTTGTAAAATATTAATTTCTATTGTTAGTTTAACTTAAAAGTGGTATAATAACCATATGAAAGATACGATTATTATCAAAGGCGCGAGGGAAAATAACTTAAAGGACATCTCGCTTGAAATTCCAAAAAATAAATTGATTGTTTTTACAGGTGTCAGCGGGTCGGGCAAGTCCAGCCTTGCTTTTGGCACCATTTTTGCCGAGGGGCAAAGGCGCTATATTGAAAGCCTTTCGTCATATGCACGTCAATTTTTAGGGCAGGCGCAAAAGCCCGACGTAGAGTCTATAGACGGTTTAAGCCCTGCAATTTCAATAGACCAAAAGACGACAAACCACAATCCGCGTTCTACAGTTGGTACAGTGACAGAAATCTATGATTATCTTAGATTACTTTTTGCACGTGTCGGAGTGCCTTATTGTCCGCATTGTAAAAAGCCGATTTCTCAGCAGACTGTCGACCAGATTGTGGATGCAGTTTTAAGTTATAAGCCAGGAAGCAAACTCACCATACTTGCACCAATTGTACGAGGTCAAAAGGGAAGTTTTGCAAAACAATTTGAAAGTTTGAAAAAATCGGGCTATACTCGTGTTCAGGTCGATGGCAGTATATATTTGCTTGATGAGGAGATAACCCTTGATAAAAACATCAAGCACAACATCCGCGTGGTAGTAGACAGACTTGTGCTAAAGGATGGCATAAACTCCAGATTGACAGACAGCATAGAAACGGCGGTCAAACTCGCAGAGGGGCTTGTAATAGTTGAAACCGATGACGGCGAGCAACTTTTCAGCACAAATTATTCTTGCCCATACTGCGGTTGGACTCTTGAAGAAATCACGCCAAGACTATTTTCTTTTAATGCGCCATATGGTGCTTGTCCAACTTGCTCAGGACTTGGTGTTTACTCTGACGTGTCAGAGGATATTATACTAAAAGACGGGCATCTTTCTGTCAATCAAGGTGCATTTAATGCGACTGGCTGGCGAATGGATAGCGGTGGCTTAGCCGAAAGATATATTAGAGCGCTAGCTAAAAAATATGATATAGACCTTGATTGTCCAGTTGAAAAATTGCCTCGTAAACATATAGAATTATTACTATATGGCAATGATGGCGAAAAACTAGATTTATACGAAAATGAGTCAAGGAATAAGACTTTTGAGCATTTTAATGGCAAAAAGGCATTGGCATTTGAGGGTATAATCAATAATTTAAAGAGGCGACTTGCAGAAAGCAAGAGCGACTTTGTAAGGTTTGAGATAGGCAAATTTGTAAGAGAGATAACTTGTCCTACTTGCAAGGGCAAAAGACTTAATGAAAGTGCATTGTCGGTTAAAATAAAGGGCAAAAACATAGCAGAAATATGTGATATGTCGGTTGGCGAGCTTGTACACTATTTTGATGATTTAAATCTATCAAAAGAAAAAGCCGAGATTGCGAAGAGCATTTTAAAAGAGATAAAGGCAAGGCTAAACTTTCTCTCTGACGTAGGTCTTGAGTATTTGACGCTCTCGCGTTCTGCCGAGACCTTGTCGGGTGGTGAGGCGCAACGTATTCGCCTTGCGACTCAGATAGGTAGTGGGCTATCTGGTGTGCTATATATCCTTGACGAGCCATCAATTGGGCTTCATCAACGCGACAATGATAGGCTCATCGCCACACTTAAAAACTTGCGTGACCTTGGCAACACCTTGATTGTTGTAGAGCACGATGAGGACACAATTAGGTCTGCCGATTGGATAGTTGACGTTGGACCTTATGCCGGCGTGCACGGCGGTGAGGTTGTTGGTAATGGCAAATATGAGGATATAATAAAATCTCCAAATTCGGTTACTGCAAGATTTTTAACAGGTCAAGAAAAGATTGAAGTGCCTCTATCACGCCGAGTGCCAAGCAATTTTCTTAAGGTCAGAGGTGCTAAAGAGAACAACTTAAAGAGTTTGAATGTTGATATACCACTTGGTGTATTCACTTGTATCACGGGTGTGTCGGGTAGCGGTAAATCTTCACTACTAAATGAGGTGGTCTATCCATATCTGTCTAACACCCTCAATAATAGCAGACTTGAGCCTGGTAAATTTGATAAGATTGAAAATGTCGAGCTTCTTGATAAGGTTATAGATATTGACCAGTCGCCTATTGGCAGAACTCCGCGTTCAAACCCTGCAACTTATGTTGGAATGTTCTCGTATATTAGAGATTTATTTGCAAGCACTCCGGACGCCAAGGCGAAGGGCTATGGACCGGGCAGATTTTCCTTCAATGTCAAAGGCGGACGCTGTGATGCCTGCGAAGGTGCTGGCGTGAAAGAGATTGAGATGTATTTCTTGCCAGATATAATAGTGCCTTGCGAAGTATGTAAAGGGCATAGATACAATAGAGAAACGCTAGAAGTGAGATATAAAGGTAAAAGCATCTCAGATGTACTTGATATGACGGTTGAAGAGGCACTAAAATTTTTCGAGAATATCCCTTCAATAAAGAATAAGGTGCAGGCACTTCACGATGTTGGACTTGACTATATTAAACTTGGTCAGCCTGCAACAACTCTATCAGGCGGTGAAGCGCAACGCGTCAAACTTGCAACTGAGCTTTCTAAAAAATCTACAGGTAAAACAATATACCTTTTAGACGAACCGACAACAGGGCTTCATATGTATGATATCAAAAAGCTCATCGCAATTTTAAATAGACTGGTAGAGGCTGGTAATACAGTGGTAGTCATAGAGCATAACCTTGACGTTATTAAGTCGGCAGACTATATAATAGATTTAGGTCCAGAAGGTGGCTCGGGTGGCGGTAAAATTGTCGCTCAAGGCACACCTGAAGAGGTTGCCAAAGTAGAAAAATCCTATACCGGCAAATACCTCAAAAAGATGTTAAATAATTAAAATTTCCTATAAATTTGCAAAATATATGACTTTTTTATGAAAAAATTATCAAATTAATTGACTATTTTGATTAATTTGATTATTTAATATTATTATAAGATATTCTTATTATTTGGTTTTAATTATTATTTAATTTTAATTATTACTTAATTTCAACAAAAAAAGATTGCCTTAAAAATAAAGCAATCTTTTTTTGTTTGGATATATTAACTATTTTCTCTTTCAACATCTGCACTCTGTTGCGCTTGTTGTTGTCTTTGAACAGGAGCAGGAAGATATCTGAGAATTTTCATTTTCTTAAGAGGACTATCTGGGTCATTCTTAAAACGGGCGATATCTACCATAGTCAAACGTCTGGAATTATCGAAACCCTTTACAAATTGGTAGTAAGCGGTATATTGTTCAAATCTTTCAGCATTCTTTTCGTTCTGTTCTTCAGATAAAGACATATCACTTCTGTCAGTATCATTGAGTTGCAAATCTTGATCTTTTTTGATTGCGCTCACCATTTTGCTTGATAAAAATTCCATATCTGAGTGCATAACTTTAACGTCATCAATCATCTCTCTAATATGAGAAGGGGAGGTGTAAACTTCGCTAAGTCTGTCATATTCTTCTTGTTGTTCCTTTGTAAGTTTACCGGTTGCAGTTATCTTCTCATTCAAAGCGACAAACTTGTTTAAATCTTTACTAAGGACTTTTACAAGCGACTTTGTTATATTTTGATAGAACCTTATATTTTTCTTGGTGTTATCAGGTGTGGCTGGAGTGATGCGAACAGGTGGGTTCCCAGCAGTCCTTCTTCTAGTGCCTGCGCTTTGTCCTTGAGCTTGTCCTTGAACATTTCTTGCTCTAGAAGTTCTTTTCTTCTTATTTTTATCGTCTTGGCTGTTTACTGTTGGCTGAGGTTGTTGACTTGTTTGTTGGTCTGGTTGTTGAACTGATTGTTGATCAGGTTGAGCTTGCTGGCTTTGGCTAGCATCGCTGAGTGCTTTTCCGCGCTCCTTTCTGTAGATGTTATTTGCAACATTGAAAGCATTTTTAACAATCTGTTCAAGGTCGGTGTGATTTTCATTCATAATTTCAATAATGTCACTGACAGGGTTAGCAAGACTTACACCAATGAAATCATATGGGTCTTGAACATTTTCAGCATCAAACAAAAGCATAAATGCGATGGCTGTTTGCAAGAAGTTGTCTTTGTCTTGAATTGATTTTTCTGTGCCGTTTAGCGCGTTTACCTCGTCATTAATTCTCAAAAGTGCTTTTTGAATGTATTTTGAGTTGTGACTTGCGCCATTTGTTCCATATAAATAACAATTTTTAACAATATCTGTTATTTTGGTTCGCTCATTAACGGCTGGTTCATTATCATTGCCATTAATTAGATATCTTTGAGCGCCGAACGCATCGATAAAGAGGAGAGAATTGTCGCTATCAACTTCGTTTACATTGGTGTTGAAATAAACTTCATTTGCAAGCTTTGTTTTGATGATGTTTGCAATACTTAACAATCTGAAGTAGTCAAGAGCCTTAAAATTTTTCTTGCCAAAATAGCCTAATACTTTATCTTGCAATTCTTGCTGAGTTTTAAATTCGCTAGAACGTGAAAGGTCAGCATAGACAAAAGGTTTGCAAGACGCTTCAATGTCAACGAGTTTAAGCATATCATTTTGTGATGTTGCTTCCATTTTGGCTTGAGAGAGCGCACATAAAAGTTGTACGGTGAAATTTTCATTAGGCATCTTAGTTTTAACATCATTTAATGCTTTAATAAAAAGTTCGTTGCCATACTTTTGTTTGAAATCGCCCTTGTCATCATTTATTGCGTCGATGAAGCTTTCAATAGTAGTACTCTTTTTGTGAGCCTTTTGAAAGGTTTTGTCATCAAAACCGTCACTTAGCGCCTTTGCGTCAGCAAGCATAGTTTTGCGAGTTTGAGCGTTATCATAGCCCTCTTGTTCATTAAGGTCTTTTAAGAAAGCTAGTTTTGGACTTCTTTTTACGTTAAGCATAAAAAGAGAGGTAAGGCAATTAGGTTGAACAAGTCTTGGATTAAATCTATAAGATGTTTCAACATTGCTCATAATTGTTCTGTCAATTTCTTTGCCTTTATTTGACAATAACTCTTTAATCATAGCTTTAATTAATTTAGACATAATATCCCTCCATACTAAAATCTATCTTAGTTATCTATATTCTATCACAAAAATAAGTGATTTTCAATACCTTATTGTAAAAAATATTAAAAATCGCGCACTTTATTATCTATTTTGACGTCTTTTTAGTATGATTATCGTTAATATATACAAAAAAGAGGGGGAGTCCCTCCGCTATTCAAAGCTATTGCTTTGATGTTAAGCTGATGAAAGTTGTTTGTAACTTGGCAATGTTTGTATATAAATCAAAGTTTATTAAGAGTATTGCTTGTACAAGCAATTTTGCTTATAAAGATGAAGTTTTTTATGCTTTTAAAGCACCAAAACAGCTATCTTACCCTAAAAAATGAGCCGATATTAGTTGTTGCAACGTCAATTCTAACATCTTCGCCTTCTTTTATGCCGTCACGTTCAATCGTTTGTGTTATGTAGTTAAAGGCGAGAGCAGGGGTGTTATTTTCTTTACTTAAGTGAGATAAAACTATCTGTCTTGTGCCACTTGCAACAAGTTTCTCTATAGCCTCGGCGCTATTGCTATTTGAAAGGTGTCCGTTTGGACCGTCAATCCTGCGTTTTAGAGAAAGCGGATATTTTGTCCCTCTAAAGAGCATATCTCTATCGTAGTTTGCCTCTAAATATACAAGCTGGCTTTTTGAGATTGAGTCTATAATCTTGTCGGTCATATGTCCAAGGTCGGTTACCACACTAATTTTTCTGTCATTTTGGCTAAAACTAAAGCCATAGCATTTGACATCGTGAGGCACTTCTACTGGGGTAATCAAAATATCTTTAAAATCAAATCTGCCATCAAATATTTTTCTGCATTTGACTGAAACTCTCTTTAATTTATCATCAAGCCCGCTCCACACATCTTGGTGGGCATAAACAGGCACATCAAATTTTGATGAGAATAAATCAATGCCTTTTATATGGTCGGAGTGTTCGTGAGATACAATTATACCATCAATCTCGCTAGGTTTAACGCCTATCACATCCAGCCTTCTAACGGTTTCTTGACACGACAAACCATCGTCTAACAAAAGCTTAACATTGTCAGACTGAATAAAGGTCAAATTCCCGTCACTTCCAGAAGATAGGTTTATAATTCTCATAGCGAAAGTATTATATAACAAATTTCGCAAATTTGCAAGTAATTATAAATTTGTTGGTTTAAAAAGGACCTCTTTTTGACTTTAACTTAAATTAAATCTCACTTTTAACAAAATAGCTTGCATCGTGGTGGCATAGGGGACAAGTAAAATCTTCTGGCAACGGGTCATCTTCGTAGACATATCCGCAAATGGAGCAAATATATACTACTTTCTTATTTGTTATAGTGGTTTTAGGCTTGATGTTTTTTTGATAGTATGAATATGTGATAGAAGGGGTGTCATTTAAAACAACTTCAACTGTGACATCGGCTAAAAATTCATAATGTGTGCCTAGGTCTCGTACGTCAATGACCTCTGCAGAAAGATATGAGTTCACTCCCTTTGTGATGTATGGCAAGCCGTTCTCGGCAAGCTTGTAATCTGAAAAGTCTTCAAATTTATCAGTATTTTCTCCGCTTGCAAAGCCAAATCTCTTAATTAAATCAAAGGTTGTATCTTCATTTAAAATTGAAACATTAAATTTTTTAGTTTTTAAAATTTGCTTTGCTGTAAAGTTATTTTTGTTGACTGCCACCATAATTCTATTTGGCGTTGAAGTCACTTGAGATAGAGCATTTATTACGCAACCATTTAATTTGTCTGTTTTTGCTGTTAATATGTATAAGCCATATGAGATATTAAACATTACACTCATTTTGATCTCCTTTGTAGCAATTTTAACATAATTTAATTTTAAGGTCAAACAATTTTAAAATGAAATTAATATGATAAAAATTCATTAAAAAATAGGTTATTTTTTAAAATTCAATCAAAATTATCAAAAATAAATAATAAAAAACTAATTTTTAAATGCTAAAAATATCATCTACAAAAGAGGGCGAAATCTCTCGCTCTATATGGATTTGTCCGCTTTCTATCTCGCCACTACATTCAATTGCAAGTGAAGTGGCAAGCCAAATCAGCAGTGCAAATATGATTAGGCAAACGGCAAAGATGATATTATTTTTCATAAAATAAATTTTATCATTTTAATTTTTACAAACAAAGTATATTTTTTTTATATTTTGTTATATTTTTGTATATTTTGTTGTATTACATAAAATCAAAAATAAGAATACTTGTTTATAAATAAAAATTATAGATAAAGATTGTATTCTTTTTGTTTTGTTGACTTAAATTGCAAATTGTGGTATATTACCTTGTAATAATGGAGGCATTTTAATGAAAGAGAAATTTTATATCACAACACCAATTTATTATCCAAGCAACAAATTGACAATAGGTAATGCCTATACCAATATAATTTGCGATGCGATTGCTAGATGGAACAGAGCGCAAGGTAAAGATGTTTTTTATCTTACTGGAACCGACGAACACGGTCAAAAAATCAGCCAGTCAGCTCAAGTGGCAGGCAAGAGTGAAAAAGAATACCTTGACAAGATGATTGAGGACACCAAGAGTTTATGGGAACTTCTTGATATAAGTTATGATAAGTTTATAAGAACGACTGACCCATATCACGAAAAAGCCGTGCAAAAGATTTTCACAGACCTATACAATAAAGGATATATCTATAAGGGTAGTTATAAAGGTTGGTACTGCACACCTTGCGAGTCCTTTTGGACAGAGAGTCAGCTTAAAGATGGCAAGTGTCCAGACTGCGGAAGAGAGGTTAAATTTCAAGAGGAAGAGGCATACTTTTTTAAACTTTCACAGTTTGGCGACAAATTATTGAAATTATATGAAACTCACCCTGAATTTTTGCAACCAAAGTCAAGAGTTAACGAGATGGTAAACAACTTTATAAAGCCAGGACTTAGCGACCTTTGCGTTTCAAGAACATCTGTAAAGTGGGGGGTGCCTGTTGAGTTTGACCCAAAACATACCATTTATGTGTGGATTGATGCACTTCCAAACTATATAACCGCGCTCGGCTATGGTAGCGAGGATGACAGCCTATTTAAAAAGTTTTGGCCGGCAGACGTTCATATGATAGGAAAGGAGATTGTAAGATTTCACTCTATCATCTGGCCTGCCATCTTGATGGCGCTTGGACTTGAGCTTCCAAAAACAGTATTTGGTCACGGCTGGCTACTCTTTGGTGGCGATAAACTTTCTAAGAGCAAAGAGACAGGTTCCTCTGAATGTGTTGACCCTAGAGTACTAGTTCCTGCATATTCTGCTGACGCTGTAAGATATTATCTATATCGCGAAATACCTTTTGGAAGTGATGGCAATTATTCAACAGAATCATTTTTGACACGCTTTAATGCAGATTTATCAAATAATTATGGTAATTTAGTGTCAAGGACCTTTAGTATGGTTAAAAAATATTTTAACTCTGCAATTCCACATCTCTATGAGCTTACCGAAGATGACAAGAACTTAAAGGCTACTGTAGATAATGAAGTTAAAAATGCATTTGACTATATGGCAAAATACGATGTTACGCGTGCGACAACTTCAATTTTTAATATTTTCACAGAGGCAAACACATATATTCAAAAGGTTCAGCCTTGGGCGGTAGCTAAAGAGGGCGATAGTGAAAGACTTTGCACAATCCTTAGAGTTTTGCTTGAGACAATAAGGATAGGAAGCCTGCTCTTTGAGCCATTTGCACCAAACGCACCTAAGAAGGTTTTGACAGCTCTCGGCGTAGAAAACGGAAAGTTTGCAAACCTTGACAACTTTGATGGACTAGAAGAAGGAAGAATTTTGGAGAGTATCGACATCCTTTTCCCTCGTCTTGACATCAAGGCAGAACTTGAAAAACTTGCATTAATCAATAAAAATAAACAATAAATTGGTTAAAAATAAATAAAAAACTTAAAAAATAATAAAAACTTGCAAATTTGTTAAAAATATTAAAGATAAAAGGAGATAATTATGAGCGCTTCAACAATAGGCTGGCTAGTATCAATATTTTTTATATTTGTACTTGTAATATGCTTTTTTGTAGGCTTTTGGAGAGGCTTGCGAAAGTCAACAGCAAACCTTGTATTTTCTGTGATAGGCGCGCTTGTTGCATTTTTTGTTACGCCGTCAATTGCAGGAGCTGCGCTTGGTATCCGGGTAAACTTGGATGGTGAAAACGTAACGCTGAGCGATTATATAATAAATTCTTTGACAGAAAATGAGGATATATCTGTTATAATGGACAGAAATCCAAACCTAGCAACCTTGATTGAAGGTTTACCTAATGCTCTTGTAAGTACTGTCATATTTTTGCTTGTGACGCTTGCAATTGAACTTGTCATCTATATCATATATAGAATAGTTGCTTGCTTTACCTTCAAAACACCGCTAGGCGCTAGCAAACATAGAGTTTGGGGTGGCGCAGTAGGCTTAGCAAAAGGTTTTGTTTTGACCCTCTTTGCCTTTATGCCACTCGCTGGACTTATTGGTACTTATGACACCTTGAAAAACTCGCAAACAAACTACCTTCTTCCAACTGCACAGATTGAAAGTAACGCATCACTACTTGACGAGGTGCCAAAGGAGATTGACGAAATTATGACAGGACTTCAAGACAATGCTCTTGTTTGGATGTGTGGAGTGTTTGGCTTAGATAATGCCACATTTGACTATCTTTCAAAGGTTGATGTTGAAGGCGAAAATGTTTATATTAGACAAGAGGTTGTAAACATCTATCCTCTTGCAAACTTTAGTTACCAACTTTCTAATAGCGAAAATGTGAGTATTGATTTTGTAGATATAAATTATGATGAACTCGAGAAGGTGCTCGATGAGTTTGTCGATGGTGGACTTTATAAGAGTATCGTTGTAAATTTGGCAAGCGACATAGTTTTAAATTATCAAGATTATCCTTTTATAGGTGAAAGCCAAGATTTAGGAGAATTTGAGGACATACTAAAAGAAATTCAAGCAACACTTGCCGAGTATAGTCAAAGTAGCGCTATGCTTGAAAGATACTTTACAAACGACATCAAAAATATTTTCAACACCATAAAAGTGCTTGGCTCAAGCGGAACACTTGATGAGGTTGTTTCTCAATCGGATGCAGAGGGTGTAATCAATGTGCTTTTCTCGGATGGCAATATTTCAAATACTGAGCTTGCTTTAAATTATTTGTTTGATATGAACTCTGTTCGCGATGCCATAGTGCCACTTGCAAACTATGCAGTAGAGCAAATATCAACTGATTTAGGCAAAGTTGGTGCAGATAGTAGCACTTGGGGAGAACAAGATTGGGATAACCTCGCCTCGTCTATTATAAACATAGCTAATGACTACCTAGAACTTAGCGATATAATAGATATTGAAAAGGTTGTAGAGACCCCAGAAATTCTTGTTCAAGATAAAACATATAATATCTCACGAATCACATCTTTGCTTGGCAATTTGATAGATGAGGCAAGAGGGGTAAAACTTCTTCAAACTTCGGAAGGCACATCAATCCTTGATAGTTTCTTATCAGAGAACGGCTTTACTCTTCCAAGCGAAAATGTAAAATATATTGACGGCTCTGGTCTTGTCCAAGAAACTAGCATTACAAATTACAGTCAACTTCTTGAATTTGTAACGCCAGCTCTTGTAACAATACAAGAAAACGACCTTTACAATATCTTAAATGACACGGCTGATGCAACAGCGCTTATGACAAGTCTTGCAGACATATTATCACAAGAGGGCAAGGAGGATATCTTACTTGATATAATACTACCTCTTTCTCAAGTAGAGCCAACCAAGACCTTTGTTGTTGATGAATTAATTAAGACAATAGATAATAATTTTGTAAACTTTGCAAGCCTTGACAGTTTTGAAGATTGGCAAAGTGACCTTACTTATGTATCAGAACTTTTAATCACTATGAATAGCAATTTGATTGGTGAGGAAACTTACCTAGAATATGCAATTAATGGCGACCTTGATAGTATTCTTAGCGATGTCACGGATAGCGAACTTGAAAGCATTCTTCTTCCTGTTCTCTACGCAAAATCAACGCAAGGCCTACGAGATGACATCTTTGCTGTTCTTACCGACGTTGCTGACAGCTTGACTTCTTCGTCTAACACCATTGATTTGACAAATGTTACTTTGGTGGAAGGCTCAAGCGAGGACCAAGCACAAGAGATTTGCGATATATTTGCAAGTTTCTTATCTATCAACGATGAGTTTAGCTCTGGTATGAGTTTGCGCGATCTAAATAAAGACAATCTTGCATCCTTCTTTACAAGTGTTCAAGAAAACACATACAGAACGACATTATTTGGCAAGACCGAAGAAGGCGTGTTTAATGGCGTGTTTGTAAATCTTGTTAACAGCTTAAAGAGCGCATATCAAAGCGAGATAGAGCAGTCTACCACTCTTCAAGAGATGTTAAGCGAAGATAATTATCCAAATATTGACTTTGTTCAAGTGTTTGAGCTGCTTTCAAGTTTAGAGGAAAGTATAGGCTAATATGGAAGAATTTAAACATATACCCGTGCTATTAAATGAAGTGATAGACGGCCTAAAGATAAAAAAAGATGGCATCTATGTTGACTGTACAATAGGTGGCGGTGGACACTCCGAGCAAATTCTTAAGAGGCTGTCAAGCAAAGGGCATCTTTATGGCATTGATAAGGATGAAGATGCTCTGCTTGCTTGCAAGGAGAGGCTTAAGGGCTATAAAAATCTTACATTAATTCATTCAGATTATAAGGATGCTCACGAGATATTGCTTGAAAAGGGCGTAGAGAGCTTTGACGGGCTTTTGATAGACCTTGGCGTAAGCTCCTATCAACTTGACACAGCAGGGCGAGGGTTTAGTTTCTTGCGAGAAGGTCATCTTGATATGCGAATGGACAAAAGCCAAGGGATAGATGCCTACTTTGTTGTCAACAATTATCCAAGAGAAAAATTGCTTGAGATATTATATAAATATGGCGAAGAGGCAAACGCCAAGAGAATTGTTGACAATATCATAAAACAAAGAGAAATAAAACCAATAGAGACCACCATAGAACTTAAAGATATAATAGAAGCAAGTTTTCCTAAAAAGGTCATATATGGCAAGGGCGGAGTTTCAAAAAAGACCTTTCAGGCGATAAGAATAGAGGTCAATGGTGAGCTTATCGGACTTGAAGAGGCGATAGAGAAATATATAAAGATGTTAAAACCGGGCGGAAGAATGGCAATAATCACCTTTCATAGTTTAGAGGATAGGATTGTCAAAAATGTCTTTAAGCGTGAGGCAACCGATTGTATCTGCCCACCTAAAACACCGGTTTGCATATGCGGTCATAAAAAGACTATAAACCTTGTCAATAAAAAGCCAATCACTGCAAGTGAGAGTGAGCTTAGCTTGAATCCACGCTCAAGTAGCGCTAAACTTAGAATTATAGAAAAGCTTTAACCTGTTAAGGTAATATAAAGGGAAGGGGGTAAATATAATATGAAAGAGAAGACTTTGCTTGCTGAAATAGAAGAAGAGCAAAAAAAGAAGATTGAAGAAAGTTTTTTAGAGCATAAAAACAAAAATATAAGCAAAGAAAGCCCTAAAAAGCAATTCCAAGAGATAAAAAAGTCTAAAGAATACACAGTCAACCCTTTTTCATCCTCGGCATTTAAGGATAGCCAAGTTGAGACAAAACCTCAGCCAGTACAAGAGGAGCCGTCAGCAAAAAGTTCTTCAGTTATTGAAAGTCCAAATTATGATCTTATAGAAACCCTATCTCCAGAACAGAGAGAGAAGATATTTAAGATTGAAGAAGAGAAGGAAGAGGTAAAGGCTAAACCCAAAACAAACAAATTTAAAATAATAATGTTTTCAATACTTTTTGCCATATTTGGAATTTGGGGGATAGTCAATATTGCAACTCTTGACAACATTTCCTCTCAAATAAGCGATATATCTTATGAATACAATATGAATTTGCTTCAATACCTTAACAATCTTCACAATCTTGACATTACAAATTCAGAGAATATGCAAAACTTATTTGAGACCATACCAAAAGAGGACTTGCCTGCCACTTCGATAGGTGAGCAGTCCAATTGGTTTGACCGCTTCTGTAATTTCATATCAGGACTATTTGGAGGATAGTCTTGCAAAAATCATTTACATTATTTTCATTAAAGAAAAGGATATTAGCAGTGCTTCTGGTAATATCCTTTATTTTTTGTTCGCTAGTTGTACGACTATTTGTTATACAGATTATAAATGGAGGCTCACTGCAACTTCGCGCCACTGACCAGTGGACAAGGGACCTTTCTATCATCGCGCCAAGAGGCACAATCTATGATAGGACTGGCTCGTCACTTGCCGTAAGCTATACAACCTATAATGTATACGTCAGAGCAAGAGAGGTCACCTCTCCCTCAAAGGTTGCCTCCGTGCTTTCAAGCGAACTTGAACTTGATTTTTCATCGGCATACGAAAAAATAACCAACAGAAAGGTCAGTGAAGTGCTAATTAAGATGCAAGTTGACGGCGAGCAAGCCGAGAATATCTACAATCATAGACTAGATGGCGTCTACCTTGCCGAAAATAGTGATAGATACTATCCAAACGGCAACCTTATGACGCAGGTTTTAGGCTTTATAAGCATTGATAATGTAGGTCAGACCGGTATCGAGGCATATTACAATGACTACCTTAAGGGCAAGGACGGCTATAGCTATGTCCAAAGCGACCTGCAAGGCAAGGAGATTGGTGGAAGTCTTCGCTATTATATACCAGCTGAGGTTGGGAGTGATTTGATTTTGACGCTAGATAGTAAAATGCAACTTATTTTAGAGCAGGCGCTTGAGCAGATTATGACCGAACAAAAGGCCAAAGCAACCGCAGGTATGATTATGAATGCAAAGACTGGCGAAATCTTGGCGCTTTCAAACAAGCCAAGCTTTGACCTTAATGATGTTCCGCGTGATGACTTGACAGCGCTCTTTGACAACAGCAAAGTCAAGATTGTTACAGATGTTTATGAACCAGGTTCAACCTTCAAGATTTTAACAGTTGCAGCGGCGCTTGAAGAAGGCTTAACCTCGCTTGATGACACCTTTTATTGCCCTGGATATCGAATTATTGACGGCGAGAGGATAAAATGCTGGAAAACTATTGGACACGGACAACAAACACTGGTTGAGGCATTTTCAAATTCTTGCAACTGCTGTTTTATGGATTTGGTACTCAGACTTGGCGTAGATAAATTCTATGAGTATATGCAAAGGTTTGGACTTGGTAGTAAAACTGGAGTTGACATAGCAGGCGAAGGAAGCGGAATCTTGATGGCAAAATCACAGGTAAGGACTGTTGACCTTGCACGTATGGGCTTTGGTCACGCGGTCGCGCTTACTCCTATGCAACTTTTGTCGGCAGTTGCTTCAATTGTCAATGGCGGAACCTACAATGTGCCAAGAGTGCTTGGCGAGGTCATAGCAAGCAGTGGCGAGAGAACAGAGGTACAAGGTAAGATCAAAGAAAAGGGTATAATAAGCGCGCAGACCTCAGCACAAGTAAACTATCTACTTGAGAAGGCTGAGAACAAAACAGGTAGTTACACCTTTGTTGAAGGGTATAATGTCGGAGGCAAAACTGGTACGGCGCAGAAGTATAGCGAAAGTGGTGGTATCGCGCAAGGCAAATATATCTCAAGCTTTATAGGTACCTATCCAGCTGACGACCCGCAGTATTTGGTGTTTATTATGGTGGATGAGCCAAGCGCTGGCGCCTATTATGGTAGCATTGTTGCCGCGCCTTATGGGAAAATTGTATTTTTTAATCTATTTGAATATCTTGGCGAGAAAAAGCAAGACGAAAGTGTGACTGTTAATTATGTTGAGATGCCAAACCTAGTTGGAGATAGCCTTGCAGATGCGGCGGCAAAACTTAAAGCGCTAAACTTATGCTATGAACTTGACGGCGAGGGTGAGTTTGTCTTGGCACAGCTTCCGCCTGCTGGGTCGATGCTTGCCGAGGGAACCTATGTTGTTTTGATTACCTAACGATAAAAATTATGAAAAATCAAACAAAATTCACATTAAAAGGGTATAAAAAAGTAATTTTTATCTATTTACTTGATAAAATTAATAAAAAAATATAAAATATAACTATGAGTACAACTTGGATTGTAATAATTGCCGTTGTTGCCTTTGCGGTTTTAATTTGTTTTTTGCTCGCGATTGCCAACAACGCATATGACAGATTTTTGCAAAGATATAAGGAACTTGATAAAGTTCCTGTTGCGTCAGGACTTACTACCAAGGATTTTATAGGCGCCATCAATTATGAGGTTTTTAAAAACAAACTTAAAATCATTCAAATTTCTCAGCTTGCGGGCGACGCCTACAGCGGTGGTAAACTCTACCTCTCTACAAGAACGCTCAACAACAATTCGGTTGCCTCAATCACAATAATTGCCCACGAGCTTGGGCACGCCAAACAGGATAGCGAGGGTAAAAAGCTTAAAGTGCTAAAATTTTTAAGAATACTTGGCAAAATTCTAGGGCTCTTGTTGCCACTGTGTTTAATTGCAGGCGTTGTATTATTATTCTTTGAAAATCTTTTCACTTATGCTATAATATTATTGTGCTCTGGCGCGGGGATATTTTTGCTTGCACTAGTAAACAAACTTTTCACAATAGCGATTGAAAAGGACGCCTCTAAAAAGGCAATAGTATTTTTAGAAGATTATCTTTCAGAGGGAGAGCTAAAAAGAGCAAAACGCTTTTTAAAAGACGCCCGCCTCACGTACTGGGCAGATTTCTTGAGAATTGTTTTAGGCTGGACAGGAATGTCAAAAAAAGGAAAATTGTTTTAGTAAACAAACTTTATCGCGAAAAAATTTAAGCTAGGAATAATTAAACTTTTTTAGCTAAATTTACAACAAATCGAGTTTTTAATTAAAATACTGTTTTCTTTTAAAGAATTCTATAGCATTTTGCTAAATTTTTTAACAAAAAATATTAATCAAAATAAAAGGAGTAAAAAATGGGATATATAATAGGGTATATTGTGTCAGGTGTAGCCATACTTGTATCAGTGATAGTTGCACTTGTCGCGCAGGCTAAAGTCAATAGTGCATTTAATGAATATAAGGATGTGCCATCCTCTCTTGATATGACTGGGGCAGAGCTTGCTGAAAAGCTTTCGCAGGACAACAACCTAGGTCTTACCATAAATCAATGCAGTGGAACGTTGACCGACCACTATGACCCAAGGGATAAAAGCATAAACATTTCACAAAGCAATTTTAACAATAAGTCAATCGCCTCGCAGGCAATAGTTGCACACGAGCTTGGACACGCTCTTCAAGATGCCGAAGAATATGCGCCTTACAAGACAAGACAAATTGTTGTTAAAGTAAGCAATCTTGTATCGCATATGCTTATGCCGCTATTGATTGTTGGAATACTTTTACAACTTTTCCTCTATGGCATCGCTGGAAGCATAATCATCTATGTTTCAGTTGCAATCTATGCTGTTGCAGTTTTGGCAAACCTAGTCACTCTTCCTGTCGAGATAAATGCCTCCACCAGGGCAAAAGATATGCTTGTCAGAATAGGCTGTGGCAGTGACGAGGAAGTGGAGGCAACCGACAAGGTTTTAAACGCGGCAGCTCTAACCTATGTTGCCTCACTTATGGTCTCGCTTGCATACTTTTTAAGGTTTTTATTCCTGCTTCTTATGTGGAAAAAGGATTAATAAAAAGGCAACATTGTTATAGATTGATAAAAATTATAGACATTAAAAAATGTATCTAGCTAACCTTAATCGACACCCCGTCATAATAAAAACAATAGTTAGATACATTTTTTAATGCCATAATAAATTTGAAGGATTTTTTTTATTTTATTCATCTTTAAAATCAAAATGAATTATTTATAAGCTCGTCAATGCTGACCTTAAAAATTTTAGATAATTTTCTAAGCATTGCAATAGGTGGCTCAGTTCTGCCTTGTTCCCAGTTTGCATAACAACTTTCGACAACGCCAAGTTTCTCGGCGACCTGTTTTTGTGTCAGCCCTACATCTTTCCTAAAATATTTTAAGTTTTCACAAAATATTTTGTCCATATAAAAATTTTACCCAAAACTAGACAAAATATCTTGACACTAGACAAAATATCTAGTATAATAAAGAAAAGTTATCAAACACTTCTATTTTTATAGTTGTTTAAGTTTAAAAGGGTACATAAATGGATTTTAAAAAAATAACAAAAGATAGGTGGGTTAGTTTTATTTTAGCATTTTTTATTGGCTTATGGTCTTTTCTTACACTGTCATTTCCTATATTACAGATGAATATAACTAATCTTTTAACTTATAAAGAATGTGGATTTGATTTATTCGATTTTAATAGTATATTTATGTCTGATGCTAACCAAATGTTTTGTATTATTCTAGGGATTGTTATGCTTGTTCAATTTGCATTATCAATAGCACTTATTGTATTTGCAATTTTAAGTCTTTTTGATAAGGAATGTACGGATACAAGCAAAACTTTAATGATTTATTGTTATATTTTTATCTTTATATATATGGTGTTTGGTATAGTATTTTCATTAGTTTACAAGGATAGCCAGCATTGGCTTGATGCAAAAAACGGCAATTTAGGGAGCCTTGATGAAAGTACTACAAGCATCTTCACGCTCTCATATATACCATTTATCATTGCGTCGCTTGCACTGCTAGCATATTGGTTATACAATCTTCTTTCATACAAGCAAAAAACACATTCACAGCAATCAGATGGCGAAACATTAAATCAAACGAGTACAATAGAGCAAAAGGTTGATCAATCAAAAAGTCAAACAATTCCGCAAAAGAATGAGCAAGATAACTCATCTCAAAATAGCATAGAACTCCTTAAGTCCTATAAAGAGCTACTAGATAATGGTGTTATAACACAACAAGAATTTGACGAACTTAAAAAACGAATATTAAAATTGTAGTATACCTTTTTATAGTCAACAATAAAATAGCAGGCAATTGCCTGCTATTTTATTGTTAAAATCTTATTAAATTATCTTATTAAAATATCTTACTAAAAATCTTATTAAAAA
>CAMLSW010000022.1 GCA_946484195.1 uncultured Clostridia bacterium | reverse complement strand
ATGCGGAGGTCGGAGCGAATGCGGAGGTCGGAGCGAATGCGGAGGTCGGAGCGAATGCGGAGGTCGGAGCGAAAAAGGCGGAATGAAAGCGCAAGCCTGCCAAGGCTTGCCCCAAAAAGCTTGAAAAAGCTTTTTGGAAGAATTTTACCTTTGGTAAAATTCTGGCTTTCATTCCGCCCTACTCTCGCGTCACAATTCCGCCACCACTCTCGCGTCACCCTGTTGTTCACATCACGCTCATTGCTCTTGTTACTCTGCCTCTCTCGTCACAATGCTAAACACCAAACCTCGCCACTCGCATCTCAATGTCACTCAACATCACCTACCTGCTCGTTTCGCAACCCTCTTTAAAAAGCCACTCGTTTTGTCCTGTCCCCTTGCGTTCTTACTCTGCTAGTGCAAAACACGATGACAATTGCTTACATCTCATTATGCCCTAATAATGTAATTGATATATACTATATATATTATATATTATATATACAATATAGATAACACCAAATAGTAGACAGCATTTTCTTGGAGCATTGCTCCGCTTTTGATATCATAGTCAATCTTTTCAAGAAGAGCGAAAATCTTTTTGAGTTGCATTTTAGAAAAGTTTTTGATTTGCTGGCGCTGTTTTGATACTGCAAATTCCTTTATTCCAAATAGCGAAGAGAGAGCCTTATCATCAAGCCCAGAGGTTGAGATAAAAAACAGTCTTCTAAAGTGGTTGGTTATAAGCCCAAGCACTTCTTTAGGCATTTGATTTAAGATGGTGATTGCCTTGTCGCCGTCTTTCCTTCCAAGAGCGTCGGTAAGTTCAAAAATCACAAACTCGTTATCTTTTGAGACGCAGTTTTCTACAAGTTTTTTAGTGATAAGTGGCTCATCAAGGTCATAATAGGCAAGCTTGACAATCTCGCTCATCATACGTGTCAAATAGCCATTGCAATAGTCGTAAAGAGTATCCAGCGCCTCTTTGCTTATCTTTTTATTATATTTTTCAAGTTCTTTTACTACCACTGCCGAGCCTGTAAGTTTATCAAACCTCTTGCAATCAACAAAAGCTGACGCGCTTTTTATAAAATCGAATTTTTGAGCAAAGTCATATATGACGATAACGGTGCTCATTGCAGGCTTTTCAAGATAGCCAAGCAAAAGTTTTTTGTCGCTTTCACTAAACTTTGTAACATTTTTAACGACTATCAAGCGTTTACCACTGCCAAAAGGCAGGACTTCGGCGCTATCTACAAGGGCTTTCATAGTAAAGTTCTCATCGTCAAACTTAACTAGGTCAAAGTCAGGCAAGGAGATATCGCAAGCTTTTTTAATCATAGAAAAAGCCCTATCATACAAGTAATAGTCTTCACCTTGTAGCAAATAGCAAGGCTCCACCCTCTCTTTGAGCCTATTTTTAAGCGTTTTCATAATATCTCCTTTTAAGTTAGTCTATAAAGTTCACTTTTAAAGCATCGTTTTTGGTTACCAGCAGATTGCCATTGTCAACATAGTTATAATCTGTCATCCCATTTCTAACCGAAGAAACCGACATATAGTTCGGGCTTGCAAGCTGAAAATTTTGGTCAGTAAAGGCAATATCGGTGTCAAAGCTTGCAATTATGGCGTTTGCCGTAGAATAATTATAATCAAAATCAAGCCCACTTGCAACAAAAATTGAAAGTCCGTCAAATTGAACAGTTACGCCAAGCACTCCCTCGCTTGTTTCGATATAGACAAAGGTGAAATCGCCCGCCTGCATCATCGTGTTTGTTGTAACTATTGACAGCCCCTCTTGGAACTCATCACCGCCGAGGCAGACATAGTACTCAATATCAAATTCCTCAAGCCTTTCTATATCTCTATCATCCAAACTTTCAAAGGATAGATAGTAGTCGATGCCGTCAAGCCTATATTTTGCAAGCGCCCTATCTGTGATATAGCAGTCACCAACCGCCAGCGTTTGCCCGCCAGACGATGCCATAACAACGCTTTGCTGTCCGTAGGAATAGAGGTACAGTACCCCTGATTTGAGTTTGCCGGTCAACGTGAAAAGTCCGATGGATGAGACTATAAAGAAGATAAACGCCGAGGAAATTTCAAATTTGACAAGACCAGCCACCATAAAGAAGGTGCTTATTAGAAAAATCGTCACAAAATATAGCGCGCTTGTTGTAATGTTCCAAGGCGAAAGTTTGACTTGGAAGGTTGTGCTTGCAAAGATGGTGGCAATAGCCTTGCAGGCGACAAGTCCCCACTCTATCGGAACGAGCAAGAATGAAAGCGGTGGAAGTAGCAATATGATAAAGCTAACCACAAAGAGATATGGAAAAATTAGCGCAAAGATTGGAACAACAAACAAATTTACGATAGCGTTTAATAGGTTTAAGGTTGACGAAAAACTTGCAAGAAATGGCAAGATGGCAAGCTGAGCGGACAAAGAGACGGCTATGTACTGCGCAATCTTGTTTGGAATAAACTTTTTGAGCAAATTTGTAAACATTGGTGACAAGAAAACAATACCGCATACGCAAGCAACTGACATCAAAAAGCCGACATCAAAAGCGGTTAGTGGACTAAAGACCAAAATGATTATACCAGATAGCCCAAGCGCATTGAGAGCGTCATAGCGTCTGCCTATCACATTGCTCAGCATTATAACAATACCCATCACGCTTGCTCTAAGCACCGATGGCGCAAAGGAACAAAAGTAGGCGTAAAGCACTATGACTATTGTTGTCACTAAAAAACTTATCTTTTTGTTCACCCTGCACTTGTTTAGAAAACTGTAGATTATCGCAATCAAAAATGCAACGTTGAAACCACTTACAGTTATGATATGAATGATACCTGAATTTCTGTATGCGCTTTGCGTTTCAAAACTGATGCCATTTTGGTCGCCAAACAAGACGGCATAGGCAATTGAGGCGTTATCCTCACTCATATTTTCATAGAGAAGTGACTTTATCGACTGCCTGACATCTTCGTCAAAGGTGGTATAGCCATCGGTCACCACAAGGTCTGACGTGCTTAGACTTACGCTATAGCCAATCCCGCCTCTGTAGATGCTTGAATTAAGTCCGCCAAGCGAAAAAACCGGCAAGGCTGTAACCTCGCTTTCAAAGGAAACTCTATCACCAATTTTGAGCTTGTTTTGCCCTTTTGAAAAGGTCGCCTCTATATTTTTGCTATCCTGCCCGTTTATCTTCACATCGTCAAGCACGACCGTGTAATAGTAATCGCTCTCCTCGAAGTCATCGCTCACCCTTGCCACAACCGACACCACACCATCGTACGACCTAACCTTGCTTGTGATGACTCCGATAAAGAAAAAGCCCGTGCCTAGAATATAGGTTACAAGAAGCAATGTCATAATCTTGTAGCACTTCTTATAAATACAAAAACCAATCAAGAGGGCTAGCACTATAACTACAATACATATGTTTTCTATTTCGCCTGAAAAAAGCCCTTTTGACATTATTATTGCAAATAAAAACATCAAAAAGGGATAGAAAAAATATCTAAAGTTGACAAGCCTCTTTTCTTTCATCACCCATAATTTTAGCAAAATAGCCTCTAAAAAACAATCTAATTTTTTATTTTTGTAAAATTTTGACGAATTTTGCGCTTCTTAACAACCTCAAAAGACTGAAAACACCAAATTAAAATCTACAAAGACAAAAAAAACTATATAAAAAGAGAGTCTATTTTAGGTCTAACCAACCTATAAATAAACTCTCTTTAAATTTAACTTTTGAGCAATTAATTTTGCATAAATTCTTTATTTTTTACTCAAAATTTTGATTTTTACATAATTTTTTCGATTTTTACGCTATTTTTTTAAATTATAATGTAAATTTTTTGTTTCTGCATCAAGTTTTTGATTTAATATCCGTTCGGCAATTTTTATGCAGATTTACATTGATTTTAATATTCGTATGGCTCCTCTGAATAGTCAACACCTACAAGTCCAGTGTAGAACTTATAGTTTGTTTCAGTGTCGCCAGCTTTTTTAAGCACTTTGTAGGTTATCTCAATATAGTCGCAACCGTCACTGTCACCAAACATCGCTGGGTTCAATCTTCCCGAGATATATGTTTGCCCTTCTGGCAGGTCATCTGTATCATATTCAGGGTTTGAACCATACTCAACAACTTCATAGTAGTTGATTACCTTACTTGTACCAACAAGCTTAAGTGGCTCGGTTGAAACGTAAGGTCTTGAAGTATAGTTGCCCACAGTGCCGACATCGGTCATTAAAATGTTTTCACCGATATTGACATTAAACTCACCTATGTGTATCTGCCCAAGATTGTCAAAGTTTATAACATTGGTATGCTCTTTTGGTAAATTTTCAGGCGCACCGCCACCCTGCGCTGGGTAGTCGTTAGGGTCTGGGTTCTTAATGTCGTAGTCAAGCTGATAATTGTTGTCAAACGGTCCGTCATACACTCTAACTTGTCTTGACGCCAGAACCTGTCTCTCTTTTGTCGCGCTATTGTAGTAGTTTAAATCAACTATGATATCTATATACTTAGTTTCGTCGTAAACATCCTCTACCGTTCCGTCTAGACCTGCATCGTACTTGAGCGCTATCATTATACCATCAAGATAAATCTCTCTATCAAGCATAAGCACAACTGATTGATATTCAAGCGGATAGATACTTCCTAAATCGCTCATATTACCTTGCCCTGGCAATACAAAGTTGGAGTCATCTCCTACCACAAAAGTGTTGCCGGCATATTCCATAATGTTTGAGGCAAGGAAGCGCTGGTCAATAGTTATATCCTCGCCATCAATGTTACCAATTGATACGTTTTCACATACTCCAGCCACAATATTTTCAACAGCCGTCTCGTAATCTCTGCCAAGCAAGCTTGAAGATGACTGAGCGGTTTCAAAACCATACCCAACTATAATAACATTGCCTTCTTCGTCTAAGATATACTCGCCTTCTTCATCTACTGCAAGAAATTCAACAACGCCTAAGTTTGCGTCAGTCTGTCCGCCAGTATAGCTTGTAAAACTGTCGTCTGCCTCAACGGTGCTTCTTCCGATAATATTATCAAGTATCCAAGCCTCAATCTTTTCTATCTGCCTATCAACAAGACCAACATAGGCACCAAGAATCTTGAATGTCTGTTTAGCGCTCTCCACCGCCTCGTCAACCGTACCACGCCTGCTATCAGTTATTTGAACCTCTATATCATATGTATAGTCATCATTAAAGTTAATCTCTATTTCTCCCGGATCCAAATCCACCGCATAGCAATAGATGACATACTCAAGAGCTTTAACAAGCCCCGAATAAGATGTTTCATCATAAGGCGCTAGGGTTGCGTCAGTATTTGAAGATAGATATAGGGTTTGGTAAAGAGTTGAGTTGAATGTATCTACATAAGAATAATAATTATCTACCACATCACTTGGAGCATTACTACTATTTAAGAAAACTTTATTTCCCTGAGTAACGGTCATTCCACCGTCATTACTTGCAGCAATAGTTTCATTATTATATATATAGGCTTTTAAAAGTTCATTCGATGTATCAGAATTAGCAACAAGAGACCAATCCCACTTGACATTTGTATCAGCACCTAGTATGTAGTATGCCTCACCGCCCGTCTCTTCAATTGGCACAGGTTGCTCTAGGCGAGCAGAAATATTCCCAAAATCATCCACTAAAACCTTTTGAGACAAAGTAACATACCCTAATGTGTCAACTTGATAACGCATACTATCATAGAGGTAACTTAAATTTTCTACATTAAAATTTGGCAAGCGTCCATCTTCCCTAGTTCCTTCAGGAGTTTCCGTACCAAGTACCGTATCAATAACAGACAGCCCATAAGTATCAAATAAATCCTGTAAAATATAATAAGCGTAAGCCCCATAATAATTATTTGTCTCGTCTTCACCTGCGCCAGAGCCCTCATCATAATCATAATCATCAGGACGATAGAGAACCTTTGCCCCATACATATCAACTACTTTGGCATCTTCAAGGTCTTCATCGTCAAAGCCTTCTTCATAATCTTCTTTTGATAGGCCACTGCCTGCACAACCTACTCCGACAAGTGCGAAGCAAAAAATCATACAAAATGATAAAATTCTAAAAAATATCTTCTTTTTCATAACTTTATTTTAACCAATTATTCTACAAAAATCAACTAATTATCAATTTTTATACAAAAAAGAGCGATTTATTTCGCTCTTTTCTTTAAAATTCTAGTTCAGTAATCTCTCCATTTTCTGGGTCTACATAAACGGCTTTATAACTTACTGCAGTAGCTGAATTTGTTAAATCTTCATTTTCAAAAACATTTTGGGTGTAATTTAAAACTTTATGTTCTTCCTTTACATTGTAATAATTATTTTTATTTAAATTTTCAATTAAAGTTGTGTCATTGTTATTAGCTTGATTTTCTTTTATTCTTACGGTATATTCTTCTACCCCATTAGCATTAATATTTATAACAACAATTCTTCGTGCAGTGCCAGTTAAAGTAGAATCTACTTTTGAACCGTCATCCACTATAAACGACTGAGTATCTTGTGTTACTTGTTGTATTATGCCATCACTTGCAAGCTTTGCATTTACTGCATCTTTTAATTCCTTTCTCTCATCTTGTATTGATGGATCAAAAGAAAATACATATTCCTGAGTATATTTCGCTCCTCCTCTAACTGCAGTATCAAAAGCCTTTTCAAGTTTTGTAGTAACTGGTTTAACTAAATCTGCTATAGTAATAGTAGTCTTAGGTACAACATTACCAATAACATACGCCATACCTGTAGCTGAAACATCGTTAAAAGCAAATATTCTAATCATATCAATGTTGACG
Source organism: uncultured Clostridia bacterium (assembly GCA_946484195.1). Lineage (GTDB taxonomy): Bacteria > Bacillota > Clostridia > Christensenellales > UBA1242 > Caccovivens. The sequence goes on along the minus strand of CAMLSW010000022.1, from coordinate 14,107 downwards.
CCGTCAGCACTTACTATTTCCCATCTAGCATCTTTAATATTTTCTACATTATTTGAAATTGTTTTATTTATAATCTTTTCATAAAGGTTGTCATTAAGGGTGTCTGAAACAATATCAACATACTCCTCATTGCCCTCAGCGAAAAGTTCATCAAGCGAGTCTGGTAGTTCTGGCTCTGGTGGGTCTATTACTGGGTCATCTCCCGGTTCCTCAGTTCCAGGTTCCTCAGTTCCAGGCTCTTCGGTACCTGGTTCCTCTTTACCAGGGTCTTCTGTTCCTGGCTCATCTATGCCTGGCTCTTCCTTTCCAGGTTCTTCTGTGCCTGGCTCCTCTTTGCCTGGGTCTTCTGTTCCTGGTTCTTCCTTGCCTGGATCCTCTTTGTTTGGATCATCTGGCACTATAATTCCTGGGCGGTCTGGTCCCGGTTTGTCGATTTGATTATCACCGCATCCTACAAAACTAAATAGACTTCCTATAAGTATTGCAATGCCAACAGCAGTTGCTCCTAGCTTTGCCCAAAATCCTATTTTATAACCTTTATTTGACTTTAATTTCCCTTCATTTCTCATAATCCCAATCTCCTTAATGAAATTATATCACAATATTTTTAAAATTACAATAGTATTTTGAAAAATTTTTACTATATGAATTTTTTAAGTTTTTAGATGGGGTGAGGTAAATTATATGCTTATAAAAACTATGTGATAAAAAATTCTGACGAATTTGCGAGCTGTGTACCCACACATCACATAGTATTAAAACCCCTCAACACCTTTGCAAGCAAGTTCGGCTTTCTATAAATAAATTAAGTATTATTACTATAAAGTTTTTTATATTGTATATGATTTTTTATTTATTTCCTTATAAATATAATATTTTATAATAAAAAACTCGCTCTATTCAAAGAAAGCTATCAAAAAGTGTTGTAACACTTTTTGATAGGAAAGCGTGCAAGCTTTCCTCCCGCTTGCAAAAGCGGGGCTTTCTTTGAATAGGGCGAGTTTTAATTAATTTTACTCACCTTTTTCACTATTTTCATCATTTTTGTCACTGTTTTCTTGACTTTCTTCCTCTTTGTCATCTTCGGCATCTGACTGACTATTTTCGCTACTTTTTGGCATAGTTACAACGCCAAGCACAACTAAAAGCCCAGCAAAAGCCATTATAAGCCCGCTAACTAAATCATTGTCAATAGAGAAACCAAAACAATCACCAAGCGCATTTAAGAAAACGACAACAGCACCAGCAAGAGCAGTCCAAAAACTGTAAGATTTAAATCTTTTATCCATTTTTTCTCCTTTTTTTGCTATTTTTTCTTGATTTTTAGCGATTTTTAGCTAAATTTACTCTTCGTCATCTAAATGTCTATAATAATTAATGCTTTCAGAAATAAGCCTCGCAAGCTCTTCAACCTGCTGTTTAACATCACTTATCACCTGAAGGCTATCGGCAAGTGCCTCTATTGTTTCTCTATAGGACTCTTCTCGTTTTGCGCTATCTTTAAGCTGATAAAAGAAAAGAAACACAAATAGCATAGCAAAGACACCATATCCGACAATACTTTTTATAAGTTCTGACCAGAAATCCATTTTTTAACATTCTCCTTCTTGTCCAGATTGAGAACGTCTTGGAATATTTTTTCTTCCTCTTCAAGCAAAGCCTTGTTAATCAGCCTTATTTTGTTTTGATAGATTATTTTCATTTCTTCACACTTGCACATATAACAAAATTACTAATATTTGTCTCGCCAGATGATATTATCTTCACATCAAATTCATTGCCAGAGATGTTTGTCCTAATTTTTTGTATTTTACTACTTGCAGTAACCGTAAACTTCTTGCTTTCAAGCTCGCTTGAAATGACAATCTCAGCGCTCCCGCTTGTCTTTATTGTAAAATATTTTATTCTTTTCTTTTTGCTATGATAGCCAAGGTCGGTTTTAACGCTTTGCCATAGTGCCGGCAGGCTTGTGCCAAAAATCTTTCCATCTTCAGTAAGCTGACCAATCTTTCCAATATACTCATTATTAAAGCAAGCAACTAATTTAGATTTGTGTGGATTATTTAGTGCAAGCACTTGGTTTATATCAACTCCGCGCACGATATCAAGATGTTTTTTCTCGATATCATATATAAGAAGAGCGTTGTTGACATAGCCACTACTATAACTTTCACAACCCACCTGCTTGTCGTCAGCAAAATCACATCTGCAAGCAAGATAGTATTTGCCTTCAAAACAAGTTGCAAAGCAGTTTGATTGATTGATAGTTTTTAAGATATTCTCACAGCCTATTTCTACATTCTTTACAGAGGAGCCGTTAAAGCATTTAAGCCCTGAGCGCTCAAGGAAATAGACATTATCTCCACTCTGCGCTATTGAGTCAGGATATATATAACTATCAGAAAGGTACATATGGTTTATAGAGAAGGTATCATTTGAACCATATATTGAAAGTTGCGTTATACCATAATCTCTGAAAACATAGATATAGTCGTTGAAAGATATAATTCTATTAAGTACACCTCTCTCATCACTAAAATCAAGATTGGCGGTCTTTTCATCTGTCCAATTTGTTATATCTACATCTTCATTATATATAAGCTGACTGTTTTCCTCTGCTGTGATTGCAAAAAGTTTGCCGTAGTGTGAGCAACAAGATTTTATAATTGGCACCTCTTCAAAACTTTCATTACCATTGCCCGAAACGACAAGCAGGTTCTCACCTTCACCCGAAAGCAAAAGCATATCACTGCCATTTACTCTATAGTAGATGCCGTAAGGTGGCTCGGTGAAGTCATTTGGTATGATGAAAGGATAATATCTTATTTTAAAGAGGTTGTCATAGCAGATGTAGCCCTCATTATTGTAATAAAATAGATAGTAGGTGTTAACGTCATCGCTATAATTGTACCACTTCATCTTCCAGATAGCCTTAACCTCAGTTCCACGCAAGGTTATCTCCGTTTCATTGTCAAGGTCGGTAAGTGAGGTTGGCATTTTGATATCTTCAAAGCCATACCCTGTCTTTAGGTCGCCATCACCAGTTCTAAAGTTATAGACCTCTTTTCCGCTGGTGACCTCTCTATTTTCATCGGTAGTGGTTGAGGGAAGTTCGTCAAAAAGCGAGTACTCAAACTCGATTTCTTTAGTTGAAAGCGTCTTTAAAGTATTTTTGTAGAACATTAAATCCACCTCCTCCGAGGCATTTTAACTTCACTTTTCTTTCGCGATAGCACTTGCAGTGAATTTTTAAATCTTTCTTCCCAAATATCAGCTTCGTCAAATAGGGTTTGCATAAAGTAGTACTCCCTTGCAATTCCATAGGCAAAAATACGCTCTGTCAAAGTGGTGTCAAACTCGCTTGAAAGAGTAAGTTCGCTAGGATATACCTGATAGATAATTTCAACCTCATTTGCATCTACCATAACATAATCTTGAAAGGCTTTAAATTTTAGTCTTTCGCCACTGCAGTCACTGATTGAGAGTATTTGGCAAACGTCACCGCTTAGCGTGCTGTATTCTACCCTAGAACCCACAGGTTTTACTTTTTCAACCTTAATTATAGGAAGATACTCGCTTGCTATCTCGTTATAGATTAGATTAAAACACTTGACAAGGCTATCGCAGATGCTGTTTTGCTCATCGGTTAAACTGTCGCTATTTTTAATAGCCTTTCCAAGCTCTTCATTTTCTGTAAAATCACAGGCAAGAACTATTATATCTTTTACTAACATATTGCCTCCTTCAGCAAATTAACTTGCTGTTTAATCTGTCTTTTATAGACCTCCTCGTTATTTTTCTCAATCTCCTCAATCAATTTATCACGCCTACTACTTGCTGTCCTGCGTGCAAAGACCAGTGTCCGCTCGTCAAGAACATCATAAGGCACCTCAAAACAATAGCTATTCTTTTGATTTGACGAGTGCACCTCATAGCATTTTTTAGATAGATTGTAAAGCACAAAATAGCTTTCATCAATCTCTTTAAGTCTATCGCAAATATAATAGACGTCATCCTTAATTTCTAGATAATTTAACAAAATAACCTCCAAAATTAGATAAAAAAGGCAAAAAATGCGTGTTTTTTGCCTTTTATCTATATTTTTAACCTTCAGAACCAGTTGTATTTACAGTAATATTGCTAGTAAATGGATTTGTAACTGTTGACTTGATTCCTGAAATTTTAGCTTGTCCGCAAGGCTTGTCGCAGATAAGTTCTGCATATTTAACAAGGGTTGCGCTATAAGTTGGGTAGCCTTGATTTTGTTTCAAAATTCGTCCATCCTCACCTTCAAGCCATTTCCAGTCGCAAAGCTCGTGAATTGTAAAGTCGTTGGTGTTTAAAAGATACATTGTGTCATCGTCAACAAATCTATCAGCAACAACAGGTATACCATTATGAGTGATAGTCTTATATCCACCCTCAAGTTCTGTAATATCAATGTTCCTTCTGTAAGCGCCAAGATATTCTTGATATGCTCTTCTAACTTGGCTTGAGCAAGTGATGAAGTTGATTTGAGAGTCTACGTTCATATCAAGGAAATCAATTGCCTGTTGAATAAGTAGGTCTGATATCTCCTGTGATGTTGTGCTTGTGTAAGGGTTAAGCCAAGGATATTCGGTTTTGCTTACGCCATAGATTGAAGTTTGAGTAGAGTCGAATATCTTGCCAAGTCCGCTAATTTCAAAATCTTTTGAGCCTTGCACATAGAATTTATATCCACTTGCAATAGTTAAAGATTCACTTGACTCATACGTAAACTTCTTGTTCACCCTATCAACATAGGTTACCTTTAAAGGCGAAGTGTTTACCTTGGTTGCGTCATTGTAAACATCGACAAGCATACCTTCAATTAAGTTGTTTACCTTATCACAAGTTATAGTTTTTCCGCTTTGAGCTGAAGCAGTTGCAAGAAGTCCAGTTCCATCACCATAGAGCATTCTACCGAGATTGAATGAACTTGCCTTAACTAGCCCTTCCATCTCATCCGACAAAAGATTTACAAAAGCGCCAATATTGTTTGCTGATGCTCTTACTGCCTTGTCAGAAATATCAATTTTACCATAAAGGTTTTTAAGTTCGGCTACAAATTGAACGTAGCCATTGCCAGAAGATGTTGGAAGAGCTCCCTCTTCGCTTCCAGCGCCTACTCCGCCATTGATACCGTACGGAGCAAGTTTTCTTACTTCTTTGCCCCAAACATCTTTGCTTGAGTGCTTAATTTTAGCTAAAAGTGGATTTGCATTTACATTTAATTGATTTGCAACAACGCCTAAATAGACGTTCTTAAGAGCACTTTCAGCAGTTTGTAAAGTTACCATTTTTTACTCCTTTTAAAAATTTTTAAGTTTTTTATTTAAAAATTGTGTAAAAATAAGCAAAATTTAATAAATTATCTTAATTTTTAGTTTTAAATAATTTTAATTTCAAATAATATAATTAAAATTTTAATATGTTAAATTTTTTATACTTTTGCTGTCTTTGCCACAAAAAGTAAATTTAACTAAACATATTGTTTACAAGTTTTTTAGCCTCTTCAAGCGTCTTAGGGCTATCAGGAATGACTCCTGACACCCTTTGTCCGCCCTGTGAAGATATTACGTATGGTGGCTTTTGATTTGCAAGTTCGTTAAGATAATTTTCAATAATCTTATTTTTTACATCGTCGCTAGTCAGCACATACCGACTGATTAACGGGTCGCTTTGCTTTACTTTTATATGGTCGAGCACCACATTAGCCCAAGCGTCCTCATATGGATTTTTAATCCGATTACCTTGAAGATAGTTTTCTATCTCCTCGGCATAGTCTTTTGCAAGTTCATTTTCTTCAAGGAATTGAGAAAGCGATTGAAGGTAATCATCTTGATTATTTTCTTCACCGCCAGCACTTAAGTCAGAAGATAATTTAGCGTTTTCGTCATTATTTTCGCTATTTTTTGTGATATTTTCGTTATTTTCTTTAATTTCACTATCTTCAGTGCTGTCTGCTGGCTTATTCTCGCCATCAATTTTATCTTGCTGAAGTGACTTCAAAAGTTGGCATTTTCTGGTAAATTCAGCTTGCAAATTGTTGTATGCCGTAAGTAAGGCATTTGCATCCTTAAATTTACCAAGTTGCCCTTGAGAGCCAACATCACTCACAGCCCTATCCTCATTCACTTTATCTAAAGTCGTTGCCGGTTCCATTGTTGGTTGTTCTCTGTTTTCCATAATTAACCCTCCATTTTCTTTTTGTGTTTATGAATATGCTCTAAAAACATCTTTTCAAGTTTACTATTTTTTGCTTTTGCCTTTTCAAAATCTTCACCGAGCATAAAAGCGATGTGTTCGTTCAAATGTAATTTATCATCATCTATTTCGCTGACATCAACCTCGTCGCCTTTAATCATCTTGATGTTTTCACCGTCAGCGCGTTTTAAGTGAAGCTCGTTTAAGTCTTGCGCATTTTCCCAAATACCTAAGCCTAACATCTCAAGAATTTTGCATTTCATCCTGTTTGTCAGCGTTCCATTCTCATCTTGGAAAATTCCTTTTTCAAGGAGAGAAAATATCATCTCCCTTCTCTGCGTTAAAGTCTGAGAGCCGTCCGTTTGATTTTCAAGCTCTATATCATCGCTTGAAATATCAGAAGAGGAGAAGTAAAACATTTCAATCTGTCCATTTTCTCCAACAATCTTTGCAATTCTAGGAAAGATTGCATATTGTTTGTATAATCTTAAAATCTTCTTAGCAATCTCCTTGCAAGCTGACTTTATGCTTTCAATCGATGCATTAAGTCTAGTTTCATCTTGACTTATCAAAAGCTCGAGTGCATTACCGCTGATATTGGATGAGATAGTGCTTGTACTTAAAAGGTCATTTACACCGCTTATCTTATTAAATTCGTCAAGCAAATTATTCTCTTCATCACTTAACCCTGCTGGTATACTTTCACTTTGAAGATATTTAGGCTCTGTTGCGCCCTGTCTGTAAACTAAAACTTTGCCCGGGCATAGTCCTTCCTCTTCAAGATTGTCAAGGTCGACTGAGCCATCCTCAACGCTAAGCACACCGAGTGACAGTCTGTTGATAAATTCGTGTTTGCGATTTTTTACCGCATTGAACGCTCTTTGAACAGGAATAAGCCTTTCAATTACGCTAGTTCCCCAGAAACATCCAGGCTCTTCTATGCTAGTTTGTCTTATAAAAGGAAAATCTCTCGTCTTGTCCTCTCCGCATAGATAAGGCAGTTCGCCGTCATACACAAGCTTGTCGCCTGCAACTATTATAAGTCTGCCATTAGGATATTCACTGTTTGGTCTGACATATTTTTCAATCACAATAGCACTGTTATCCTTAGTTGTTTCGATAAGCTTTGTTGCCGTGCCATTAAAGCCAAGCCCGCCTACACCCACAGAGACATTATCAAGCGAAAAGGTGTTGATTTTCTCACCTTTCACCTCAACGCCATACATACTTTTGATTTGCTCAGTAGTGTAAGCTTTGGCGTGCAACAAACTTTGACAGTCGCGCAAGCTCTCACAAGTTTGACTATCAGGATAAATTTCAAACGGAGAGACGACACTAAGTTCGACCTCTCCGCTTTTAACCTTATTACCATCCTTATCAACCGCTACAGTCTGTCCAAGATTGTTATTCCAGCTGACCTTGTAAAACACCGTACCGCAAACCTCGGACCACTTGATTGCTTGAGTGATTTTATTTTCAATCTCAAGCTTATTTTTTAATGATTTATATATCTTTTTTGAGGCTTTTGCGCTTTGTTTGTCGCGCTCATCACTTGTGGCAGGTATGACATTTATATCTGGCTTTATTCTTGAAAGTTTTGCGTACCTTATATCATATATTGGTGCGATATGGTTGTAAACCTCACGCTCTTGCCAGAAAAATTGTCTGTCAGCCTCCTCAATTTGACCACCATAGCCAATATTACAATATTGATTGCCCATCAAAAAGTTCATATTGATTTGCCAAATGGTGTCAAAACTTTTTCTTGCCTCCGCCCTGTTTTTGAAGTCGTCAATGACTTCTTTTGCAATTTTTTCTTTAATTTGATTGTTTTTCATTTCACCTTCCTCGTCTTTTTATTTAATCTAAACGGACTTTCTGTCCCCTTTGGTATCTGTAGTTTTGCAATCTGCTCATACATACCCTTCAAGCACTCTTCACAAAAACATAAATCTCGCTTTATCAGCCCTTTGGTTGTAAAACAATACTTTGCAAGGTTATTACAGCCATAAAAATCACATTTTGTAAAGTGCTTGCACTCAAGTATCTCCACTTTCTCCCTCCTCTTTTATCAATTTTTCAAGTCGCTTCTCTTCTGCCTCAAGCTCGTCGTCGGTCATCGATAGGACACTATCCTCATAAGATTTGTAGTAACGCTCAAGTAACAATTTGATTGCCGAGATATCTGGCGCAAAATGCTTGGTTGTCACCTTCATCTTCGATAGCACCTTTTCGCCCTCTTCATTGAAAGAAAACTCTTTAAGTTCTTCGCTAGCATCATAGCCCAAGGCTTTTTTGAGTAGTGCTTTCCTTATCTCATCTTCTTCCATTTTGCTCCTTTTAGCAACTTTCGCCTAGATTATATAACACCGATTTTCACAAAAACAATACTTACTGCCAACTTTTTTTAAAAATTTAGCACAAATATTAAAAATTATCGCTAAACTGATATTGTAGAGGTCTTACAAATGAAAAATTTACTTGAGATGAATGGTGTCAAATACTTCTATCAGACAAAAGAGAGTGAAATCAATGCTCTAGAAAACATCTCTTTCTCTATAAAAGAGAGGGACTTTTCTTCTATTGTTGGTCCTAGCGGTTGTGGCAAAACCACAATCCTTTCACTGATCGCAGGACTGCTCACTCCGTCTGAGGGTGCTATCACTTTAAATGGTAGCCCTATCACCAAGAACGATAGTCGAATAGGCTATATGTTCCAAAGAGACCATCTCTTCGAGTGGAGAAATATTTGGCAGAACATCATACTCGGACTAGAAGTTCAAAAAAAGCATAAACAGCCCGAAAAGCTTGCTTTTGCCGAAGAACTACTAAAAAAGTATGACCTTTACAACTTTAAAAACAAGAAGCCTCGCCAGCTTAGTGGCGGAATGCGTCAAAGAGTGGCGCTAATTCGTACACTCGTTCTTGAACCACAGCTTTTACTTTTAGATGAGCCATTTTCTGCGCTCGACTTTCAAACAAGACTTAAGGTCTGTGATGACGTCTATGACATAATAAAAAGCGAACAAAAAACCGCCCTTTTAGTTACTCACGATATATCAGAAGCACTTAGTATGTCTGACAAAATCATAATCTTAACTAAAAGACCGGCAGTTGTAAAAAAGGTTGTAGACATCTCATTTCAAGGTGCAACTCCTCTTGCTAAGCGCGAGGACAAAGAGTTTGGCAAATATTTTGAAATGATTTGGAGAAATCTTGTCTAATGAAACGCAAAAACAAAAATAAAATTGTATCCTACTCAAAAGCCCGCAAGCAATATCTTAAAACAATAAAAAAAGATAAAATTTTAGTCTTGTTTTGGCAAATCACAATATTCGTGCTCTTTTTGGGAATTTGGCAACTACTCGCTGATTTTGGCGTTATCGACCCGTTTTTCTTCTCTAGTCCATCTAGAATTGCAACCACAATAGTAGACCTTGCAAAAGATGGAAACCTTTGGCTCCATATTTGGACATCGCTTTACGAAACCATTATTGGCTTTGTAATAGCAACACTGCTCGGAGTTTTGATTGCAATCCTTCTTTGGTGGAGCGAAAAACTTAGACGGATAATGGAACCTTATCTAATTATTCTTAATAGTTTGCCAAAGATAGCTCTTGGACCTATGATTATTTTCTGGGTTGGCTCAGGTACTGGCGCAACTATTGTAATGTGCGTGCTTATCTGCATCGTGATAACAACTATATCTATGCTCAATGCATTCATTTCTTGTGACAGTGATAAAATACTTCTAATGAAATCAATGCACGCGAACAAATTTCAAATACTATTCAAATTAATTTTGCCAAGCGCTCTGCCAGAATTTACTTCAGTACTCAAAATAAATGTTGGTATGAGCTGGGTAGGCACTATTATGGGCGAATACCTTTCAAGCAAGGCAGGACTTGGATACCTTATCAGCTACGGCAGTCAGATATTAAAACTTGATATCGTTATGGCAAGTATAACACTGCTTTGCGTTCTCGCCGCAGGAATGTATTTCCTAGTTAGCCCTCTTGAGAAAAAGTTTAATAGATAATATTGCAACAAATTTTTGATAATTAATCAAACATTAATTAAAATTACTAAAAAAACTTTAAATTTACCATTAATTACCACTAAAATATCTCAATCCTACAAATTTTCCTTCCTTTTAATAGACTTAGCTTTTATCTTTTTAACCCTTCGCCCTTTTAACAGGGCAAACAATAAATATAGCCCAAGTATGCTACAAATAGGATAGAGTTGTGACACGATAAAAGAAAACCCAAGTAGGCTTAACAATGCCGGCAAAAGTACACTTATACAAAAGATTAAAAATTCATTATTGCACAGCCCTCGAAAAGATAAAAATGATGTATAAACAAGCGAAAAAAGGCTGGTAGCACAACCTATAAATATTACAATATTGATGCAAACCTTTTGCCAACCTGAAAATAATGATAGAAATGGCATATCTTCATACAAAAGAGAAGAATGTTGCAGTAAAACTATATTTACAAATAGTAAAATTAGCATAAGCACGAGTGCTGACAGAACCGACACTTGTGCTTTTTGATGTTTTGTAAGTTTTTTCCCGAGCGACGCTGTCAACACTACACCATTTGATGTGTTTAGTATGGCATATAGAAAGCTATAAAAAATTGAAACGCTACCAGATAGAGAAAAAGAAAAATCAATAGGTTTTTGCGATATATTTAATGATAATAATATTAAAAAAATTATAATCATTATAGGCACTAAAAAACTATTTAATTTATTTAATATTTTTATACCTTTTTTGATAATTAATAGACAAATCAATAAAATTATAAAAAATATGGCAAATTTAATGAAAATTATGTCGAAATTCATTGAATTTACAATTCCAGCCATCATTGCAGATGAAAAAACAATCGATATTATTAAATTTAAAAATAAAATTATTTTTGAGTTTTGAAGTCTACTTAAAATAATATCACTTTTAATTAATATTAAATAAAATATGCCCGCAAAAAGAAAAAAGGCAAGAAAAATTCCAAGAAAGGAAAACCCTCCAAATCTTGAGAAAAACACTGCCACCTCTTTCCCACTTATAAACCCAGACCCTAGGACACTTCCGACTAAGGTAAGTATAACTACAATCACATAATAATTTACGCGCTCGCTCTTTCCTGTATTACCGAAAGCCGAAATTGCTCTCAAAATTTAGACTTAAAGAAGCAAACGTAACACACAAAATTGCTAAATTTATAAAGTTTCATAAAAAAATCATATCGTCACACAATTTTTATTACACTGCAAAAAATACTTAAGGAGATAAAATGATTATCAACACAAACTATAGAATAGGAAGTTTTGTAGATTTATGCCACTGCCCTAGCTGTGGTTGGTGGCAGACCTCTTGTAATCAAAACTGCCATTGTCCGCCATATTGGCACTGCCCTCCAAATAATCCTTGTTTTGACTGTACCCCACCCTGCAATAGCTCTCCAAATTTCTGTCCACCACCTTGTGAGGCCTCACCTTGCCCGCCAAGGTTAAACAACAACCTTCTCTACTTCTTCGCAGGTTATCTTACAAATAGAATTTGTAAAAAAGGAGTTTAAGATTTTTTCTTAAACTCCCTTTTTTAAATTTAGCATTTTATAAAGTCACCAATATTTTAACGAAAATATTTAAAAATGATTGTTTAAAGCCATACTTTAGTCTTTATAGCCATCAATCTTTTCTTCTATGATTTTAACCACTTTGTTTGCATACTCTTCGTCTATAGAAATTGTATGATAGTCATAATTTTTATAGGTTTTTCTTATTGAATATGCGCCCGACTCCTTGCAGATAAGCTCACCTGGCAGACAGTCCCACAGGTTTATTTTGTGGCTTATAAAGAAGAATACGCCAAAACCGCCCTTTGCAAACTTTGCAAGGCTATAGCCATAACTGCCAAAACTTCTAAAAGCAAGCACATCATTGTTTATCGCTTTTATAACGTCGCAGGTTATACTTACCGCGTCATAAAATCTAGCAATACAAACTTCAGCAAGCGACGCTTTGATGTTGTTTTTCTCTAATTGAAGCCTTTGTCCATTTAGATAAGCACCCTTACCATTGATTGCATAGAAAAGTTGCTTCTCAGCGTGAAGGTATATCATTGAAAACTGAGTTTTACCCTCCGAATAAAAGGCAAGCTGAATACAACATAGTGGCAAACCCTTCATATAGTTTACAGTGCCATCAATTGGGTCTATTATCCAAGTTCGGTCTTTTAATGAATTTTCACAGTTGCCCTCTTCTGAAAGGATATTGTCATTTGGAAAGCTTTTCTTTATAGCCTCAATAATATAATTCTCACTTGCTATATCCTTATCTGTCGAATAGTCATACTCGCCTTTAGGTTTTACGCTGGTTGCGCCTTCCTTTAAAATATGCTTTGCCACATATTTTACAGCCTTTTTAGCAACTTGAAACTCTTTTTCAAACATCTTTATCCTCCGCAATATCAATTCCAACTATTTAATTATACATAATACAATTATTTTTTGCAACTTTTGTAAGATTATTTTGTAATAGAAAGTTATTTTGCTATACTTGACTTGCGAGGTTTTTATGCGTAGATTTTTTGGAAAAAAAGATAATAACAATATCATCCTTGAAGAAAGTGAGAGCTATCACCTTCAAAAAGTGCTTAGAATGAAGGAAGGCGAAAGGCTCATTGCCTGCGTCAATGATGATTATGATTACTACTGCACGATAAAAGAGATTAACAAGCATAATGTGCTACTTGAAATTGAAAGCAAAGAGCCTTGCAAGGCACTTCCTAAACGCAATATTGTCCTCTTTCAAATGATACCTAAGAAGGAATATTTTGACCAGATACTGCCAAAAGCCATTGAACTTGGCGTCAGTCAAATACATTTTTTTACAAGTGCTAACACGCAAACAAAAGGCTTAAAACAAGAGCGAGTTAATAGCCAAGTTATGACCGCGTGCAAACAATGCGAAAGGTCAAAACTAATCAATGTTGACCTAATTGATTTTAAGCAAACGCTAAAAATACTTAAAGAATTTGATGTGATAATATTTGCAAATGAGCACGATACGTCAAACAAATTTGATATAAATTTTGTAAAAAACAAACAAAATATTGCAGTTATTATTGGCAACGAAGGCGGTTTTACTGTGGATGAGGCATCGCAAATCATAATGGCAGGTGGAAAGTCCTTCTCGCTAGGAAGTCGCATCCTAAGATGTGATACAGCAGTTATATCTACGCTTACGCTGGTAGGGATTTTCTCAAATAACTAAAGTCACATCAAATCTTCATAATAAAATACTAACAAAACCTCAAAAAGGAGCTTTATATGATATTATTTGTAAGACACGGTGAAACCGACAGCAACTTAAATGGAATAATTCAAGGGCGTCTTGATAGTCCTCTCAATCAAAAAGGACTTGAGCAGGCAGAAATTACAGCCGAAAAATTAAAGGATGTTAAAATAGACATAATTTACACCTCTCCCCTTATTAGAGCTTTAAAAACAAGCGAAGAAATCAACAAGTATCACAACGCGGAGGTTATCATTGAGGAGCGTTTGCAAGAGCAGGATGCAGGCACCGCAACAGGTCGAAAATATAGCGAGGCGACAGAAGAAGAGATAGAAGATTTTACTAATAACCCGCACAAATATAACGCTGAGAGTTTTCAAGATTTATATAATCGCAATGTTGATTTCTTTAAGGAAATTGAAAACAGCACAAAGAATATTTTACTTTTATCTCATAGTGGTGTATGGAAAATGCTTTTTAGGTATGTGAGACACCTTTCACTTGATGATAAAGTTGAAGAGATAAAAAACTGTGAAGTTAAAATTTTAAAACAATAATTAATTAAAAATTA
>CAMLSW010000021.1 GCA_946484195.1 uncultured Clostridia bacterium | reverse complement strand
TGACTAAATTGTAAAATTGTTATATAATTTTATTGTGGTAAAAAATGGGAAATAAATTAATTAAATATGTTGCTTTTGCAGAATATGAAGATTGGAAAAAAGATTTAGTCGCATTATTAGGTGATGACCCTATTTGGGTAGAGATTAAAGATAATGAGCTTATTTCAAAACTTGAAAAGATGCTCGACGAAGATTTTATGCCTTCTGTGTATAGGATTTATAATGGCAAGTGGGAGGTTGATGCTTTGCACGCCTACCACAGCCAGCTTCCAAAAGAATTACAAAAGGAAAGCTATGAGCTTGCAGATAAGTCGGTATACCAAATTGAAAATTTAAATAAAGCAAGTAGAGATAGAAGGGTTGTAAGATGCTTAAAATACGCTCAAGCAATAGTAAACGCACTGCCTGTGGCTTTTGATGGTGATTTTGAAAAATTAATAAAATTTGTAAATTACGACAAACAGCAAAGGTACAGAAAATTAAGAGTATATAACTTTAATGGCGCTTTAGTCTATGGCGGACTTGACAGCGAAGAGACAACCTACGCCAAGGTCTTTGGTATGTCGAAAGAGGACAAAAAGGATTATGACGAGCTTAAGTCCATAAAAGAGGCTAAGGAGCGTAGGAAATTGAAAGAAGAGGGGCACTTAGACCTTGAAGCTATAGTAGAGCGCGGGGAGAAGGCTATATCGCCTTACCTTCACAGCCTTTGGAGAAAACATTGCGAGGTTTACATAAAAGAAGAGCCAAAAACACTTCTTGTTAGTTTACAGATGCTTGAAGCGCTTAATAGAGGGGAAAGCATAGATAGTATCATTAAAAAAGTTGATAGAGATAACTTCTTACAGCAGGCACTTCTTATAAGATTTGCGCCGAACGGCAATGAGATTTCAAAACAACTTGGCGTTGATGTTACAGACAACGAAAGAGAATAATTTTAAATAGTATTTTAAAATTAAAGGAGAAAAAATGAGTATTATAAAGAAGGCTATAGGCGGGCTAAAAATCGCTGGATTATCTTTGGTTTTAGGACTTGGTACACTTTTTATTGTCGGTGGTCTTGGCACTACAGTAGTAGCAGAGGTTGAAGAGAGTAAGGCAAAAGAGAACATTGCAAACGCCGAAAACATACAAGAACTTAAAGACGAAGAGGCTGAAAGGATAGAAAATCTTCAAGCAACACTTGCAACAATTGAGCAAGCCTTTGAAAATGGCGAAATGGCGAATAAGGAATACAGAAAACAAATTAATGCTATTCATAAGGATATACAAACTTATGAGAACGACATAATTGAAAGCATTTATAATAATTCAAATGACCCATCGATAGTGAAAAATCGTGAAAAAGTTAAGTATCTTTCTACAACTGGTTGTGCATTAGCATTTGGTGGTATTACTATAGGAGCATTCAAGGGTATTTTGTCAATGGCTGGCGACGAAAAAACTCATAAAGTTTTAATTGATGACATTAAGGATATAGCAAGCGAGATGAAAACTGATAAGAGTTATGACGCTGAACTTTCATACTGAGAATGAATTTTATATCTTTCAAAATTAATTATTTTTTCGTAATATTAGATATTTAACCATTAAAAATTGACTTAAATTAAAAAATACACAAAAAATCACAAAAAGTTTAAAAGTGAGGAAATAATGGCAATTATAAAAAAGGTAAAAAATGGTATTAAGATTGCATTCTATTCGGCGATACTTGCGCTAGGTTCAATAATGTTTGTGGCAGGGGCGTCGCTTGGAGTTAGTGCTATTGTAAATGACCATAAATCAAAAGAGGAGTTTGCAAGCTCTGAAAACTTTCAACAGTTAAAAGCTGAAGAGGTTGCTCGCATAGAGGACGCACAAAAACAGATGAGTGAACTTGAAGAAAAACTTGCAAGTGGTCAAATTTCAAAAGAGAATTTTGCCGTTAGCTATGAGGCGCTTGAGCAGACCCTTCCTAAGAGTGAAGAAGAGCTTGACAAAAAGCTGTACAAAAGTACTACTGACGAAGGTTTTGTCAAGGATAGAGCAAACACCAGAGTTCTTACCTATGCATCAGTTGCTTTTTTAGCTGGCGCTGTTGTTGTAGGAGTGTCTAAAGGTATAGTAGCTGTTGCGGGTGATGAGTCGGTAGGAGAGTACTGCAAGGATGAGATAGCTGACCTTGTGCGACAAATGTAATTTGTTTGACTTTAAATTTAATATGTTTTAAATATAATAATCAATTATGTATAATCATAAAAAATTTATTTAGTTAAAATAATTAAAAACATTTAAAAAATAACAAAAATTTAATTTGCAAAAAATACAGAGGGAACTCTGTATTTTTTAGTTTGTCAATAATTAAATGATTTTTTGTGTAAAATCAATAAAAAATGTGTTTTTTTTATTATTTTTTTTTGATTTTTTACTAAATATTATTTTTTATTATTTTTTTCAAGATATTCAAGATATTCCTCGTAAGTGCCAGTAAAGTCATTGTAATGGTCTTCATCTATGATATCAATTATTCTATTTGCAACGGTCTCGATAATCTCTTGGTCGTGCGTTGCAAAGAGGATGTTACCTCTAAAGTTTTGCATACCTTTATTTAAAGCGGTAATACTTTCAAGGTCAAGGTGGTTGGTAGGCTCATCAAAAATAAGGAGATTGCCTTGCTCAAGCATCATCTTGGCAAGCATACAACGCACTCTTTCACCGCCAGAAAGCACATTTGCAGGCTTCAAGTTCTCTTCGCCGGTAAACAGCATTCGCCCAAGCCAGCTTCGAATATATGTTTCATTTTGGTCCTTTGAAAACTGTCTTAGCCAGTCGACAATTGAGTTTGTATTGCCTTCAAAATATTCATTGTTGTTTTGAGGTAGGTTTGTTATTTTTATGGTTTTTCCAACAAAAACATTTCCGCTGTCTTGTTTTTCAATTCCTAAGATAATATTGAATAAAGTGGTTAAAACTTGACTATTTTTTGCAAAAAATGCGACTTTTTGTCCTTTTTCAATATTAAAATTTAATTTTTTGAACATTCCAGCCTTGCTTAAACCTTCAACTTTAAGTATCTCTTTACCGATTTCTTGAGTGTATTCAAAGTTGATGTATGGGTATTTTCTTGACGAAGGTTTTATGTCCTCAATGGTAAGTTTTTCAAGTTCACGCTTTCTGCTTGTTGCCTGCTTTGATTTGGAGGCATTAGCAGAGAAGCGGGCAATGAATTCTTTAAGCTCCTTGGCGCGTTGCTCGGCTTTCTTATTTTGGTCTTTCATCTGTCTTAAGATAAGCTGGCTAGACTCATACCAAAAGTCATAGTTACCAATATACATATTAATTTTGCCGTAGTCAACGTCGCAAATATGAGTGCAAACCTTATTTAAAAAGTGACGGTTGTGAGATACAATGATAACACAGTTTTCAAAGTCAAGCAAAAAGTCCTCAAGCCATCTAACAGTTTTAAAGTCGAGGTTGTTGGTAGGCTCGTCAAGCACCAAAATATCAGGATTGCCAAATAGCGCCTGAGCAAGCAAGATTTTAACCTTCTCTTTTGGGTCAACATCGCCCATAAGGCTATAGAAAAGTTCTTCGCCAATGCCAAGGTTTTGAAGGAGGGTTTTAGCCTCGCTCTCAGCCTCCCAGCCACCAAGCTCCGCAAACTCGGTTTCAAGTTCACCAGCACGGATACCATCTTCTTCAGAGAAATCTGGCTTTGCATAGAGGGCGTCCTTTTCTTTTTGTACTTCCATCAAACGTTTATGACCTAAAAGCACGGTATCAAGCACGGTTTCATTATCATAGGCATTTTGATTTTGTGCAAGCACACTCATACGTTCACCAGGCGTGATAAAAATTTCGCCGGTGTTTGGCTCAATCTCGCCGGTGAGTATCTTTAAAAAGGTGGACTTTCCTGCGCCGTTTGCACCAATTATGCCGTAGCAGTTACCTTTTGTGAATTTTAAGTTGACATCTTTATATAGCACTCTTCCGCCAAAGGCAAGAGAGACATTGCTTACCTGTATCATATAAACTCCTTCAAAAATCAATTTGTCTTGAATATTATACCTAATAAAAAATAAATTGTCAATAAAAAACTATTGTAGAAAAGGTGTCATAAGAAATTAATTTTATTAAGAAATGGATATTTTTAAATAAAAACTAAAAAATAATATTTTTTAATAAAAATGTTGTAAAAAATAAAAAAATGTTATTTTAAATAAATAAAATTTAACCTAATATTTTTCCTTATTATAATTATAATAAATATATATTGATAAAAAGCAACAAAAAGCGAAAATTATTTGCCTTTTTCGCATTAAAATTTTATAATATACTTGTAATATTGTAAATTGGTTAAAATGAGGTGTCTTAAATGAAAAAAGTAAAGAAAGATAAAAAGAAAAAAGAGCCTAGACGTAGAAAGTGGCCTGTCTGGCTTACTATTATCTTAACTATACTTGGTATAGGCGTGGTATCGGGCATTACAGTGCTCGGCGTTTATCTTGCTGGCGGATTTGAAGAGAATGTCATAAATCCAGAAGGCGGTATTAGTTTTGAACAAGACGATGAGTACCTATCGCTTTATAACGATAACCTTGGTCAACTTGAAGTGACAGATGACTTTACTTTAAGGATTGTGGCAGCTGAGCAATATATTACAGCAAACGAAGTGACACTCTCATTTGCAAATCATAATTCAAACCCATACCTTATAGGCGACGAGCTTTACATAGATGACGGCGTAATAAGAGTGCCTCAAACAGTTGTGATAGGAGAGGAATTCACCGTTTCACTTATAAGACAAAATTATCTTATAGATAGTGAAGGTAATCCTATCAATGAAAGCTGGATAGTAGGAGGTATATCAAATCTTGTAGCAACCTCAGAATATAATTTGATAAATCCTATCTCTCTCCAGATAGCGGTTGACGTGCCAGTATATTCTATTGAACTTGATGCCGTAAATGAAAGAGGGGAAAGACTTGAGCAAATACTTGCTGGAGACAGCTTCTACCTTAGCGCAAACTTTATCCCATCTCAAAGCCAATATATCTATAGCGATGATGAAAATTCTGCAATAAGCGCAGAGGCAAAACGTACTAAACACGTTTACTATCAACCTATCTCAACTTTAAATGTAAGTTATGAAAGCTTGTATAGCGCTAGATTTACTGTTGGAAGTGAAATGTCGGGCAATCTATCCTTGGTAGGCTATGTATTTGATAACGCAAAGGACCAAATAGAAAATGAAGAGGCTTTTCTTAGTGAGACCGATATTACCAATGAAATTTTCTATAATCAAATGTTAAATATTCTTATCGACTCTGGTAGTGTAAATGCAGAAAGTGCACAATATCAAATAGAAATTGGGGAAGCAATTGTTGAGAACTTTAGTATTTTAAATCAAGATTTTACAATGTATCCAAATAAGACCTTTACAATCTATGCAAACAGATACATATATGAAAGAAATTCAAGTTATCTTGGCGTTCATATCACATCAACTTCAGGACCAGAACTTTATAGTTTGATAAGAAATGTTGGTATTGCCTTCTCATACCAGGGAAGTGACCCAACTATTGGCGACAATGCTTTCCTGCAAGTTAGCGGTGGCGATTATGTTGAAGTAAATGGCACAAGATATTATAGACCAAATGTGGAAGTAGCAGATTATAACAATAGTTTCTGGTCTCTTCGCTCAACAAGAACGGCACAAATTACAATGAGTGTTGTCCTTCTTGAAGAGGGAGAAAGCGGTTGGGAAATATTTAACGAAGAAAATTGTGTATATTCGGCTAGCCTATCTATCAGTCAAATTCCAGACGAGGATGTTGAGTGGTCAGATGATAGCACTATAGAAGTAATGCTAGGCTATGATGAAAATGGCAATATTGACCCATATACTATTGAGAACTTAGACGATCTTGTTCAGCTTCCAGAGGCTAATGTGTTTAGAGATTATCAATTCTTCGTATGGTTCGGAGAAGGTGATAAAGCAGAGGTTAGCACCGAAGTAAACAAGGTAATCGGAGCAAATGGATACAATTATGACCTTTCGGGAACATATGCGACAAGCTCTGACAACTTACTTTTGTTTGCACTTCAAGGGAATACTATAACCCTTCAAGATACAGGAACATTTAGAATATATTTTGCAACTGTCGTTGAAAATAATGGCGCTCCAGTTTATGATGAAGATGCCTATGGTAATAGGACATATAGCATTGTTCGAATGAGCACCAATTATATAACTGTAGTCTGTGAAAAGGCGCTCTATCAAGACTCTGTATCAGGCAACGGCATCAACGCAGATAGATTTACAGCTCTTGAAAGTGGCGAAATTGCTATAAATCAAGGTACAAATCAAACTCTTGACGTGTCATTTAGAATAAACGCTGAGAGCGCATCGGTATTTACAGACGAGTATAGCAATGGTTTTATCAGTCTTGAGATGAGAGACCTTCAAAATAATGATGTAACGACATACTTCAATATTGTTGGACAACCAACTTTTACAACAGATGATGAAAGCGGTGATACAATACTTAATTACGAGCTTGCAATTAATCCGGGGGTTAATATAAGCACAGTAAATGGCGTCTATATTTCACAGGCAGTGCTTGTCTATAACAACGGAGAGGACGAGCCTATCGAGTGGTACAATAGTGCAACTGAAGAAATCAGTGTTTACAGCCCTCAAGCGGTTAGTTTAGTTGTCAACACTGAAGGTAACTACCAATTCTCAGACTTTATTAACGGCAATCAAGTTATAAATGTAAACCAATCGCTTACGCCTCAAGGCAGTTTTGACACCTCTATTGATGTAGGGGGAAGACCTTTCACGAGCGTAACTGACCTTCTCACTTCACTCCTAGGTGCAAACAACAACCTTGTTACAGTGACTGACCAAAAGGGTAGAACAGATACTCTTTCAGAAAGCTGGCAATTTGTAGTTGTTGATGGTGACGCGACGGCGCTTAATTTAAATGGGCAAACCTTCACTTTCAGACAAGCTGATGGTGCATCAGTTACACTTGCGCTTGTAAGCCTTGACGGCAATGCAAGCAGTCAAGATAACAGTCAAATAATAAGAATGGAAATATCTTCTGAAGGTATCACCTTTGCAGAAGAGGCGTCTACAACCGATCCTTATACTAGAGCCGAAGAATATCAAGAGGCAAATATCTCAAACCTCTTAGTAAACAAATATGGAGCTCAGTCTGCACAAGGCATAACCTTGCAACAACTTGTTAAGTTCTATATAGGCGGTGATAATGTTACAGGGGAAGAATATAACAACCTTAGGTTCCAGCTTAGCCAACAATATTTAAATGACAGCACTATCACAGATGAAATGATGGTTAGCTTGTATGGCACTGATGGAATGATATCTCTATACGATGAAGATGGTGATTTGATTGAAGGACTAGATGGAACAGGTGCCGACATTCGCCAGGCACTTAGCGGACAAATTCTTTCAAGAATAGTAATAAATAAAGACTTTGCACTTGACCATATCATCAGATTTTCTATAACTGATACAGGTCCTAACGGTGCTATCAATTCAACTTTAAGTTTGACTTTGATGGCAAGTGTTACACTATCAAGAGAGAATTATCCAACCGATGGCACTCCAATCTATGCAACTCAAAACATAACTCTTGCAAACACTTTAACTAACTATTATTTAGAGTCAATAAATAACACAAATTATGATAAGTCATTCGCTTCACTATATGATAATAATACCTATTATATAATAGGAAGTGGCACAAGCTATACTCTTTCGAGAACTGACACAGCAAACTCAGTTGGAACCTTCTCTCAAGGGGTAGTTAGATTTAAGGACTTCTGGAATGTTGAATATAGCGACTATACTATAACCTTTGCACCAGAGAATAATTACTTTACTCTCAGTCAGTCAATCAGCTTCCACATCTTGCGTGACCTTGTCATTGAAAAGAATAATGATGCAGTTTACTATATACTCAATGAAGGCATAAGCTATAGCATAAGTGACTTTGTAAGTACAAATAGGGTGTCAACGGGTGACCCTGTCTCAATCATAGACGACACTGCACCAGTATTTGAGGCAAGCTATACCTTCTCAAATTACTTTGCAGTGGAAGGCGCTCAGGACTCTATAGTCAAGACAAATGATGACCCATTCCTATTTGGCTATAACCAAACTTCACTTTCAACAACGCTTAGTATTTACTATGTACAAAGAAATGTAAATAATGAGATTATAAACAATATATTATTAGGCGAAATCGAAATTCCTATTGAGCTTAATTCGTCGTATAGAGGAAATGTATATGAGCATTTAGCTCAAGACCTATTCTCATATGATGCAAACTATGAGCAAAGAGCACAACTTCAAACTATAGATGATGTAGATTATCTTGTAGTACAGCAAGGCACTTGGTTCTTAAATAGAGTGTTTGCAAACACCAATTCAGTTGACTTCTATATCTATGCAAACTCTCGTGACGGCGAGCAATCGTTCAGCTATTATTACACAACTATCTCAGGCGCAGAAAAGACGGTAGGAGAGGGTGAGGACCAAGTAACGCTTTCTGGTACGACAATCACCTTTAGAAACCCTAACGATAACATCTTCCAAGGTCTGAGTGATAGAACGCTTTACCTTGTTCTATACTTCAGCTCTTCATCATCAAGCATAGAACAGCCATCTTTCCCAGGCAATACAGCGGTTATGTATGTGCCTCTTATAATCACATCGATTGGCTATAACTATGTTGAATACGACAACCTTGCAAACTTTGGCTATGGAGATAGCGACACACTTGCCCTCACTATGACCGATCCAAATTCATTGATAGAAGATGGCATCTATACCGGACCTTACGACACTATCTCAGCAGGTCAAATCTCGCAAATTTTAACTCAATACGACTTTGCTTCAACAGAGATCACTCAAGGCGGACTTTACCTCCTTGCAGGTGAAAACTTGGTGGCAGATGTGGCATACTATCCTCTTACAACTTCATCTAGCCTTCAAACCTCACAGGATATAATAAAGCTTATCAACTTAGGTGACGACGAGGGTGTGATTTTCGGCGACCTTACCTTAAATCATCTGTCAACAGTTTATCAAAACTTCTACTTAGCACTTAAATACACTATTTCAAGCACAAGTGAAAGTCGCGACTTCTATTATGTTCTTAAAGTTGTTCCTGATGTAGTAGTCAATGACCCTGTGTATGCATACAATGGCAACACTGAATATTTGACAAGCACTCAAGGCACAAATACAGTAAATCTTGACTCGGTATTTGGCGGAACAACATTAAATGAAAACAAGAAGAGATTTAATATAACAAAACTCATCACAGTTACTGAGCAGTATAACGAAGAACTGCAAGCAAACGAGGTGCTTTCAACCATTGAGTTTGACGCTCAAACAGATATGCGAATCTGGCTTTCTGTCGGCAATTCTTCAAATTATGAGGCAAAACTTGAGGAAGAGTTCATAGAGATAAATGCAGGACAAAGCACGCTAGATTTGACAGATTATCTATCAAATTTAACAAACAACGACATTGTATCGATTTCAATTGTAACAGGACAGGGCAGTATCTCTTATAATGGCACCAAAGTATTCTCGTCGCTTAAATACGTAAACGAGATTGAAAGTGTATACATTGGTGAGGATCAATACACCTCACAGAGCGACTGGAGTAGATTTATTACAATAACATTCTCAGATGATTATTCATTAATGCAATACAGTCTTGCATCATCTGTAAATGAGCAAGTTACCATCAATATTAGACACCGCTATTTAGGTGGAAGTGTTGATGATGAACTTGGTGTTGTAGGTGGCGACCAACTTTATACAATTGTTGTCAACACCACATCCTATAACTATTCTGTTCGCTTTGCAAATGATGACACAACCTTTACTACAGACAGAGAAAATCAAACTTTTGTTTGGGAGATAGACGATAGTGATATCACAGAAGTAAGCGAGAATGGTGTCAACTATAACCAAGCTTCAATGAATATTCATTTGCTTGAAGGTTCTCAAGCTGGCTCATCTGCAGGCTACACAGAGGTTTGGAACATTCTTCAAATACAGTTAACCGACGAGACTGCAAGCGAAGAATTTGACGAGTCTGCTCTATTTGGTAATGGCTTTGTTTATGACTCGTCAAGAGAGAATAACGGCAAATTTGACATTAGATTTAACGAATATATCACAAGTGATAGAGAGATTGAGTTCACTCTTTATACTCAACAAGGTTATCTTGCAACTTTGATTGTCAAGGTAAAGGCAACGGCAAGAGTTGAAACCCTTTCAACCACCTTAAATGGTGGCTCTACCACAAACCTCATAGGTGAAGGCGGGCTTTTCAACTTCTCATTAGGTCAAACCCAGCTAACTGAAGATAATTACACCGTGAGCGCAGTAATCACAAGCACCGATAATGACACAAATGGCTTTAGTGGGAAAGATTTTGTTTACTTTGACGCAAGCAATGGTGGCTCCTTCGTAGTTGCAAACTTAAATAGAGATTACAATATTACTTGCACGCTTACCTTAACATTTGATAGCGACATTGACTCAAGCTATAATAATAAAACCTTTACATTCACTATAAATCTATTATTAAAAGCAAACATTTCATACAATAACAGCGTGGATGGCGGTGTTGTTATAGCAGGTGGGTCAAGTGAAATATTAGATAGCGCTATATTTAACACTATTACTTTAGCCAATACAACCATCACTTATGAAGAGTCATCTTCAGGTGAGGCTTTTAGAGGCATACAAGTTATAGATGGAAAATACAATATCCTCACAAACTATGTTTCAGTTTCAACACCTCTTGATGTAAGGTTGAGCGTTCGAGTTTACTTTAATTATAACGGTCAATTTGATGATGATATTACAAGTGCGCCATATCAAGTGTTTACTATAAACTATTCTCTTGATGTTGAGCCTAGCGTTAAACTTGAAGATAACTATCCTTCTCCTGCAGGTAGTCAGTTGACAAGAGAGTATATTGACAGTGGTGCAAACTTTGCGGGTATCCTGCAAAACTTCTTCTTACACACACCTATATTTACTGAGTCTGATGATAAAACTCGTATAGTAATGCAAAGTGGTGAGATTGTCGGAGGCGAAATTCAGTATAATGATGTACTTGATTATGACGATATCGCAAGCACATTCAGCGGTGAAAATGGTGGCTCAATCACTGTCATAACAACACAAAATGCAAGCGTTTATAGCAATGCCGATGGTGATAATAACCCTGACCTTAACGAAAACTTCCCTCAAAGCGAGACTATTGACTATAGCGAAAATGTTATATTTGAAATCGGCAATTGGACAACAGGAGAGGATGGAGTAAAAATTGTAGATAATGGATCAGAATCTTATATTATCTTAAGATTCACCTATCAAAATGTGTCAAAAGATTATCAAATATATCTTCTTGCAAATTCAATCTCAGTTACAACAAATTATGCAAGCAAAAACGTTTCAAGTGGTAATGTTGGCGGAGAAATAGTAAATTATGAAAATATTTACATCGACCAAACTAACATTAATGAACTATTTAGCCAAAGCAGAATGGCAAATGTAGTTTACAGTAGCTCTCTTCCAAGTGCAGGAGCATACTATCTTGTATTCACAGATGGCACAAACTTCTTTGCGTCATATCCTCAATATATTTCTCAAGATGACCAAGGAAGTACTCTAACATTAGATTTAGGTTATTCTATGGCATCTGGTGGGATAAATTACACCTATGTTGGAACTTATCTTGCAGAGAGCTTTGAGACAAACAGCCTTTCAGTAGGTGAAGATGGTATAATTAACTATGTTGAAGGCGGCGAATCAAATCCTGTAACCATTCAAGCTGATTTAGGCACAAACCTTGACATCAACAATGCAATCTTCCAAAGTGTAAAACTAGCAAACAGAGCGCAAATTGTATATGGTGGCACAAATGGAGTTGAGGTTGACTATACAAGATATGAAAATGTTATGAGAAACTTCAACTTGACAGGAGACATTGACGTGCCTACGTCAACAGCATTCTTCACTGGTGCGCTTAGAAAGAACGATGGTAGCACTGGTAACAAGGCAACCGTAACTCTTAGCACAAGATATTACTATTGTCCAAGCATAGATATTGCAGTTAGAGAAGAGGCAACCACAGAGAATGGCGCAGTTACACTTTCAGTAAATAGACAATATGAAAGTGTGGTTGAAGAGTTTGGTATAGTGCATCCTTCAACCGGAGAATATCTCAGCCAAAGTGACTTTGGTCATAATAATAACTTAAATATTGAAATTGTTGATTATACTAAAGGTGGCGCTGGTAGTATTTTGGAAGGCGAAGATGATATGATTTCAATGCTTGACGGCTATCTTACAACCTTCAATGAAACTAAGTTTAAGTCTATGACAGATGGCTCTAATGGCTTTGTCCAAAGAGTATACTTATATGTTTCAGCTAAAACTAGTGTAGGCGAGTATGTATACGACTATCGAATGATAGCACAAGGTGCTGACAATCAAGGCGACCTCGTACTAGTTAAAGTTACCTATGAAGTTGGCTCTTATGAAAAAGATTTCTATGTTGTAGTTCAAATCTTGCCAGATTATCAAGTATCTTATGGCGAAATGGTTATGGAAAATGACTATACTAGTGATACCATCTCAAATATATCAAATATCTACAACATCTCTGAAACAACACCAATTGATGATGTCGTTTACTATGATGCCTTCACTCTTACAAGCAATACTGGCGTAGAAGGTTATGTTTCAGTTAGGCATACTAATGTTGGCAGTGGTTCAAGTTCATCGAATACCGAACTTGCAACCTCAAACTTCGCTATAACATTAAGTTACCCGGGCGAAACAATAGACGGTGTTCAATACAACAATCAAACAAACGTCTCGCAAAAACTATTGACAGACTTGAGTGATAGAACAAATTGGACGGGAAGAACTGGTATTTATACTCTTACAGCTAACGGAAACACCACATTTGACAGAGCAAAACAAGTTATATTTGGAACGCAATACTTCGTTATTGATGCAGTTGACGCCTATGGCTTTAAATATCAAGTTTACTTTAGTTTGCAATCTTCTTATACCGAGCCATACATTCAAGCAAGTTCAATCTCACTTATTGAAAATAGCTACTTTGATATAACCGCTCAATATGACTTATTGACATTGTCATCTTCTGGAGAGGACGAAAATATTAGATATTTCATCAACTCAGTGCCAACCCATCCAGAGTCTCAAGGAACGGGAGTTACCTTAGTTGAAATTGGCGGAATTGAGGCATATCTATTCCAATCTGACCCAAAAATTATAGAAAGTAGTGGTATTAAAGAACGCCCTGGTGGTGGTTATACTGTAGACGCAAGCTCTCAACCATTATGGTCAAGCTATCAAGAGGATAGTCAGTACTTCGACATTCCGCTTATATCCAATGTAACTGTGGCAGAGATTTCCTTCTATGATATCGACACAAACCAAAGCGTTAGTGAAATTATTAATTTAGAGGATGATGATTTTACTATAGCCACAACTGGTGATATTGGTGCAGTTTATAATGGCTATGACAATCACAGAAGTCCATACACAACAGACACTGGTGCTCTTCAAGTGCCAAAGATTACAGATACAAGCATTTATGGTGACAGCAACACAGCACAAGTACAGATGGTAATCAAACTTAAGTATCAAGTTGGTGAGGATACAGATGCCGATAAGATAGTTGAGTATTATGACCTTTCTGTGCGTGTAAATATCACTCGTGAGCTTTCAATTATGGAAGACGAAGCTAAAGAAGCAGTAAGAGATGCTCAGGCATTCAATGTTAAGGATGAATTTACTATAACAAGCAATTCTGCAAATATAGAAAATGATGCAACCTTTATAAACGACACCTTAGAGGTGCTTGTAAATGCAAGAAGTGAAACATCATTTACGCTTAGACTTTATGAAAGCGAAGGTGGAGCTCAAATAGGCGAAGATGTTATTGTTAGCCGCTCAAATACCGGTCGAAGCGTTGCAAGAACAGAGTACATCTCAATCTCACAACAATTCGGCATTAATGTTGAAGCAGGCAACTATCTTGAAGTTATTCCACTTGATAGCAATGCAACATTCTACTATATAACAAATACTGGTACGACTATTAAAAATAATAAACTTGAAGGTGAGGGCGGATATACAATCTCAGCAATAACGAACGATGCTATCTATGTTGAAAACTCAACACTGCTTGAGTCAGGCTACTACTACAATGTTAGAAAATACTATGTTGTAAATATTGACTTTGATGATAATCCTAACACAATATTCAGCTATCGTGTATCTAAGAACTACGATGTCACAGGTTACTTCTATACGCTCAATAGAGCAAGACCTGGCGATACTGTTATGAACACATTAAATGCAACTAAATATGGTTCTACAATCACATCAAGCTTTGCTCAGTGGAACAGCTCGTTTACAATGACAACTGCAAATTCTCAGTTAGTGCCTGTGGATTCAGAAGTTTACAAAACAAGTTATCTTAATTACCTAACCTTTACACTTGATACAATTTCTGACCCTAATGCATCAGGTAATGCAACTATTACAAATAGAGGGGTAATTACTTATCAGTCAGGCTTTACAATCTATGACTATATCAACGTTGTAATAAGGATGAGAGTTTCAGGTGCAGACAGGCAATTTAATTCAGATGACGACACCTACATTGTTATGGATACGCTTAGTCTAAGCTGGTCTCAAGACTATAATTTATAATAAATTTTAAAAATCATATAATATTAAAAGGAGGAATAATGAACTGGTTTTCAATATGCTTTATAGTTGTTGTATGTTTCAATTTCCTCCTTTTAATAAGTATGGTTTTTCTTGAAAAACGAAAACCTGAGAATATCATTGCCTGGATAACAGTCCTCACATTTTTGCCAGTTATAGGCTTTTTGTTCTACATAGTTTTTGGTAGTGGGCTAAGCGTTAGAACTAGGCGAATGATTAAGAAAAAGGCTATATCAGAGCGCGATATTATAAGGAATATCAAAGGCATACAAACCTTGGAAGAGGCCAAACTCGATGGCATTTTAAAGGATGACCAAGAGCTTGCGACCCTTTGCTACAGCTACGGCTCATACCCTTTGCCTGGCAATGATATAAAGATTTACTCAAGCGGGCAGGACAAGATGAAGGCTTTAAAAGAAGACCTCTTGAATGCTCAAAAGTCTATCAATATGGAGTATTATATCTTTGCCGATGATAAAACAGGCAAGGAGGTTATGGACATTTTATGTAAAAAGGCTAGAGAGGGACTTGATGTAAAGCTAATCTATGACTCTATTGGCTCACGAAAAGCGCCACGCAGGTTTTTTAGAAGACTTGAAAAGGCTGGTGGACAGGTAGGCGAGTTCTTTCCACCTTTTATGCATATAAGACTTATCAACTTAAAACTAAATTATCGTAATCACAGAAAAATCGTGGTAATTGATGGTAAAATAGGTTACACCGGCGGTATAAATATACGCGATGACCATATCGGGCTTGATAAAAAACTTAAGCCTTGGCGTGACACACATCTTAGAATTGAAGGAGCGGGGGTGTATGCTCTTCAAAATATCTTCTTAGATGACTGGAGATATTGCAAAAACGACAACACGCCACCAAGGCTATATCTTGAAAATGGATATTTCCCAAGCCCTAAAGTATGCGGGAATGCGACAACTCAGGTTATAACCTCAGGACCGGATAGTACTGTTCCGCGAATAAAAGAGACCTTTGTCAAGATGATACTTAGTGCAAAGAAGAGGGTGTATATTCAAACGCCATACTTCATACCCGATGATGTATTCTTCTCAGCACTACGTATAGCAATAAATAGTGGCATAGATGTTAGAATAATGGTGCCTAAGATACCAGATAAGAAGACAGTCTACCTTGCAACACTTTCCTACTTGAAGGAAATGAGCGAACTTGGCATAAAAATCTATCTTTATAATGGCTTTTTGCATAGCAAGGCAATCATTGTAGACGATAGCAAACTGTCGATTGGCACTTGCAACACAGACAACCGCTCTTTTGGACTTAATTTTGAAAATACAGTGATAATATATTCGCACGAACTCAATGAGCAGTATAGCAATATTTTTCAAAATGATATAGAAAGCTCTCAAGAAGTAGGCTTAAAATACTTCCAAAAGAAAAAGTGGATAACAAAGGTATTGCAGGCTATTATGCGACTTTTGTCAGCACTATTTTAAAAATATAAAGTTTTATTAAAAATTAAAAACTTTATAAAAAATGCGTAGATTTATAAAAATACAGAGCAAAAGCTCTGTATTTTTTGTGTTAATTTAATTTTTGTGAATTTTATAGATACAATTATCATTATAATAGATTTTATTTTCAATAGATATATACTAATAGAAATTTAAATTCAACTTTATATCGAAGTTAAAAACTATTAAAACTACTTAAAACTTTTTTGAAATATTAAGAGCCCATCCTTCCAATATTTACATTGTCTGATTTTCGGTCACGTAAAGCTTTGACGGGATGCTCCTTATCTTGAAGGCGGTAGTCACTGTTAAAGTTTTTGATGTGGTCCTCAATGACAATATGCGACGGCATAGTTTCAACATCTTTTATAGTCCTTTTTTGATAGTCAAAGAAGTTTGCATTGCTAGGAAGCTTTGTAACGCTTACATAGTTTTCATATAGCGAGGTGTTGCAAACGGTGTTTCCTAAAATCTGTCTAATATATTCCTTCTGTGGCACAAATGAGATGAGCTCAGGGTAGTCACCACCTGGGATAACATCATACCAATCCTTATTTTCGTGTTTACGCACAAGCGTAAGAGTTGCGTGAAGGTGAGAAAGCTCTTGTTCAAACAGCATCTCCCAGATTTGTTTTATATGTTTGTCAGTTTCATCGTTATACATTGAATAGTAAAGATAGCTCTCAATATATTCGTGCATCAAAAGGTCGTCAAGCATAGACATAGTAGGGTCGATGAGCGAGCCATACTGTGACACGTGCTCCTCTTCAACCATAGCAATTTCAGTGTACACCTCTCTGCCTTTTTGGTGTTTATAGAAGGCGCCCAAGTTCATATAATAGTTCATTGTCTGTTGCTCAGCCGCAGTGATTATAGAAACGTCACATTTGGTAATTGGGTCAGCAGATATATTGCTAATTGGCTTTTTGATATTGTCGTAAGGATGACGATGATGAGCAACGGTAGGTCTGCCTGGCATTATTTCGGTATATGAGCCTATATAATGCTCGGCGTGCTCGCCCATATCGGTTTCAAGTAAGTTTGCATAGCGATATAGATGGTCAAAGTCCTCTAGCAACGCAAAGTCAAGGGCGTCTTTGACAAACTTATTTGTCTGTCTTTGTGCAAGAATGGCAGTTAGATCGACTGCAAGCTGTTCATAACCGAGGGTTGTTTGTAAAATATTTTCATCGGCAGGCTTGAGGTTAGAGATGAGCTTTTGCTGTTGCTGTTCGCAGTTTCGAATAAATCCAACCGCTCTTCGAATATCGTTATCTCCGCAGTGTCTGTTTAAATGATGTTTTGACCATACTGCCTCATATTCAGTTCCATTCATAAGTATGCATCGCACGCGGGTGTAAGGGTCGACTTCATTTTTGTTATACGGTTTAGGCGAGAGCATTTTAAAACTCATTATAGTACTTTCAATTTTCTTTGGTTTAGCTAAAAATGGATTATAACTCATAATTTTTTCCTCCAAAATAGAGTTTACCCATTTTCAATTTTTTAATACCTTGGTATTGTTTATAAAAATTAAATTTATTTTAAGGATTTTTTATATCTTAAGCAACCATTACAAGCTGTATTAAGTAAATTTATAAAAAAAGATGCGACCTTGGTCACATCTTAATTATTCAATTTTTCATTTTAAACCACATTATCGGAAGCCGAACCAAGTACAACTTTAGTTGTATTTAAGTGAGGCTGAGGGTTTTTCATACAATGTGATGGATACAATTTATTGTGTTTTTGAGTTTAGCAAAATTAAAATTTAACTTGTTTAAATTTTTACATCACATAGTCTTATTAAACGGTAGGAGTAACTTCTACGCTAGTGTCATAAAGCACATAATCATTCAAGTCGGTAGGGTACTCAATTTCTCCAGCGAAAGGAAGAATGTTAGCTTCAATTGAGCCAGAGATTGCAATTGGCATAGTTGTATATTCGTCAACCTGCATTGTGACTTTGGCGTCAATAGACGCTGTCAAAGTTGCTCCAACAAAAGTATTGTTAGAATATACTATATAAATTACCACATCATCCATAGAGTTAATCTTAAAAGCTTCCTTGAAGTCAGCTGGCGCTTGAGTTTCAATTAAATTAACGATATATTCGCCTTTAACTGTTGCTCTAACTTTATATTCGGTTTCTGTTTCATATTTTTCAAGTATGATGCCTTCTCCCCAAGAACCTTCAGGAACAATCTCAAGTAAAGTTAAAAGAGAATAGTCGGGGATAACTGCCACATCACTTTCAGTTCCAGTAGCAAGGTTTTGGTATAGTTTTTCTGGTATAGGAGTTTCCACTGATGAGTTAATGATTGAAGTTATTGCTTGCGCCTGTGATAAATCAACATATTGTTTTCCGTCTGTAATGTATTGATTTAAAACTGCAGACAAAGTTGCAGTTGTGCCAGCACTTACCGATGTCATATTCATATTGACATAACTTGAAACATCTATTTCGTTTATATCTAGTGTACCTTCTTGAGAGTTGTTTTTCATATAACTATCAGAAGTAATTGTGATAGTAGAACTTTGACCATTTATATCCATTTTTGCGTCAAGACCTAGAGAAACTTGAAGTCCACCAAGCATATTGTCAAGATTAAAGCCACGACCGTCAAGTTCAGTCAGTACGCTTTCATAGGCAGATGTTTCGACTGCTGTAAAATCACCAGATGTGTCGACAACTCCCTCATTTTCGCTACCGCCACAGGCAGTAAGTACAAGTGCACTAGGTATTATTGCTAGACCAAGTGCCATTAATTTTAAAGATTTTTTCATATTTTCACCTCTTTTATGATAGTTATAGTTTACAACAACAAATAGAAAAAGTCAACCATTTTTCAAAAGGTTTACAAAAGTTGTTGCAAAAGTATCATTTATGAATTATCATATATATATGAATAATAACAAAAATTTGATTAAAAAGATAGAACTTTTATCGCCAGTTGGCAGTTTTGAAGGGCTAAGGTGTGCTGTATATAATGGTGCCGATGCTGTATATTTAGGGCT
Organism: uncultured Clostridia bacterium; assembly: GCA_946484195.1. Taxonomy (GTDB): domain Bacteria; phylum Bacillota; class Clostridia; order Christensenellales; family UBA1242; genus Caccovivens. The sequence continues at coordinate 2,132 of CAMLSW010000021.1, read as the reverse complement.
TGACAACTTTAATGCGCGTGGCAATATTGAAAATTTTACGATGGACAACCTTAAGGATGCCACGACCTTTGCCCATCTATTTGGAGTTAAAGTATACTTGACATTAAACACCCTTGTTAAAGATGAGGAGTTTGAGAGCGTCATTGATTATGTAAAAAACGCTTTAAAAAGCAGGGTGGATGCCTTTATCGTTCAAGATATAGGACTAATTTATTATCTTCGCCAGCATTTTCCAAACATTGAGCTTCACGCAAGCACGCAAATGGGACTTAATAATCTTGAGGGAGTAAATGCCTTGAAAGACCTAGGCTTTTCACGCGTCGTACTTGCAAGAGAAACGCCTCTAGCTGAAATAAAACGAATAAAAGAAAATTCGAGCATTGATATAGAATATTTTGTTCAGGGTGCCCTTTGTGTATCTTTTTCGGGCAACTGTTATCTATGTTCTCTTCTTGCTGGCGCGAGTGGCAACCGCGGGAAATGCAAACAATTTTGTCGCCTGCCTTTTTCTGCTAGTATTGGGGATGAATATAGGCAAGGCTACCTTTTAAGCACAAAGGATTTTTGTTTGCTGCCTAAACTTAAACAGCTTTTGGACGCAGGTGTGACAAGCTTGAAGATTGAAGGCAGGGCAAGAAGACCGGCATACATCGCGGTTGCTACTGGCACATATAGGAAGGCGCTTGACAATGGTTTTAAGTATAATGATGATATTTTAAAGTTAAAAAAGGTCTACAATAGAGGCAACTTTACCTTAGGCTATTTTACAAGCGATAAGATTATATATCCATATATCCAAAATCATATGGGAATAGAAATTGGAAAGGTCATAGATTTTTCGAAAGGAAAGAAGTTTAATATCATCACAATAAAGTCAAATTACGATATCAAAAAGGGCGATGTGATAAAATTTATAAAAAACCAAAAAGAGGTTGGAGTAATCTCAGCGATTGACATTAAAAAAGACAAGGATATCTATAAACTATCAACAACTTCGGTGATACCTTATCCTTGTCAAGCCAATTTAATAGTCGATAGTCACCTTGAGAGCGACTTTCTAAACAATAAAAGATATATTGATGTCGATGTGACACTTTCATTGAGTGCGGGCGAAAAGGCAAAAGTTACAATGTCGGCAAAAAATGTGGAAGCTAGTTTTACAAGCAATTTTATAGCCGAAGAGGCTAAGACCTTGCCGATAACTTATGAAGATTGCAAGAGTCAGTTTAACAAAATGGGCGATTATTTTAGGCTAAAAAATTTTGTTGCAGACCTTGGCAATGTCTTTTTGACAAAGGCTCAACTTAATGGACTTAGACGTGATGGGATAGAGCTTTTAAAAGAAAAACTTATCGAAAATTACGAAAAAACAAACAAAATTCAAGAAAAATCGCAATTTTTTGATAAAAAATGGCAAATTGTTGATAAAAAACAACTTGCAGGAGATATGATTGTGTTTGATGATTTTGATAAAGTGGAGCTTTCTCAAGATAAAATTTTTATCTACGCGCCAAGTTTATATGGCGACAATATAAAGGCTTTATATCAAGAATACAAGGACCAAAACATCTTTATTTCGCTTCCAATTATGGCAAGCGAGGGCGAAATTGAAAAAATTAAGAATATTTTAGAATATTGTCAAAATTGGGGAGTAGTTGCAAACAATTATTGGGCACTTGAGTTAAAAGATAGGGACAAAACAATCATAGGAAGCTCGTTAAACGTCTTCAATTCTTACGCCATAAAATATTATGCGGATAGAGGCTACAAAAATATCATTTTGTCTATTGAGGAGCATTCAAACATTAAAAATAGCGGTGTAAATCTATATGAATATGCAAGTTTTTATCCAGAGTATATGTATTTTAGGCACTGCGCATTTATCGAACACTTTAATAGCAGTTGCGATAAGTGCAAGTTTAATAATAATTTAGTTTATAACCTTAATGGCGAAGAATTTGTTATAAAAAGACAAAAAATCATCTCTTGTCAGTTTGTTTTAAAAGCTAAAAAGAGGGTGACAAAGGTATCCCAAGAAAATGTAAACAAAATTTATGAAATGTAGACAATATGATGATAAAATTTAAACAAGTTAAATTTTAATTTTACTAACGTAAAAACACAATAAATTG